>CAKUEM010000010.1 GCA_934646115.1 uncultured Oscillospiraceae bacterium | reverse complement strand
AACACGGAAGTTAAGCTCACTCGTGCCGAAAATACTTGGCTGGAGACGGCCCGGGAAAATAGGTATTTGCCAACACAAAAAGACAAGCAAACATGCTTGTCTTTTTTCTTTTGCCCAAAAGGATATTTATCCACAGCTTTTCTGCATGTGACTTATCTGTTATCATTTTATCTGTAAGAAGCTGCATGGAAAAATGTGAATTGTCCTGCCGCATCAGCAATAGCCGAGCAAGAGCTGCGCAAAGCACGATTAGAACCGCAACCGATCGAGCGTGAAAACCGTGCTGTGGTTCTGCTTATGCGGCTGCAAGCGATTGCGCCGGATCTTTGATTCAGGGGCGCCCCACCCCACCCGGATGAAACGAAAGGCGAAGCCCCACGCCATTTATATATAGTAGAAACCTTTAAACGCGCGCTCCTACTTGCCTGATATTGCCAACAAAAGGGCGCGCAAGCCGCTGCTCGGGACTTCGCTTTGTAATAAACCGCGGGTTTTGTTACAGTTATATTACACCTCGCGTTTTTCTCTTGACGCAAAAGCAAAGTTGCGGTATCATGATACACGTAAAAGGCAAATGCCTTAAAAATTTTATTAGGAGGAACGAATCATGAAGAACCTTAAAAAAGTTCTTGCATTAGCACTCACGTTTGCGCTCTCGCTTTCGTTGTTTGCTGGTGCGGTCTTCACCGATCAGGACGAGATTGACAAGGATTATGTTGATGATGTCAACATGCTTGTTGAAATCGGCGTGATCAACGGCTTTGAAGACAACTCCTTCAGACCGAAGGACAACATCACCCGCGCGCAGTTTGCGAAAATGGCGTATACCCTGAAGTATGGGTCTGACGACAAGGGCAAGCTGTTTGCTGGCTCTGCTAGCAAGTTTACCGACGTAGAAGGCGTTGCGAATCTGACTTGGGCAAAGGGTTACATCAACTACTGCGCAACTCAGAACATCGTCGGCGGCATCGGCAACAACAAGTTTGATCCGAATGGTAACGTTACCGTTGCTCAGGCTTCCAAGATGCTTCTTGTTATCCTCGGCTGCGACGCTACCAAGGAAGGCTTCGGCGGCTCCAACTGGACCGGCAACGTTGTCTCCAAGGCTATGGAGCTCGGCGTGTTTGACGGTTGGGTTGGCGATCCGAACCAGGCTGCTACCCGCGAGCTGGTTGCGAAGCTGATGAGAAACACCGTGTTTGCTCCGACCTACATCTACAACCCGATCACCGGTGTTGGCTCCCAGGTTAGCGCGCTTGATCCGTCGATCAAGAACGAGACCCTCGGCGAGAAGACGATGGGCATGAAGCACGTGAAGGGTCTTGTCGTTTCTAACGAGCGCTTCTACATCACCAAGGACGAAGAGGGCGAGAACCTCGCTGTCTCCGGTGTTGGCGTTCAGAACAAGGGTAAGTCCCAGGTTTACTACCAGGCTACGAAGAGCGACAACAAGTATATCCTCACCATCGATCGTGAGCTCGATGATGCTGATATCGGTACCATGGTTGACGTTTACTTCAAGGCAGACGGCAACGAGGGCAACTACTCCAACGTTAAGGTTATTGGCAACGTGATCACCAACGCTGACACCGTTGTTTACGAAGTCAACGCGGGCGACATCGAGTTCATGCCGGACGGCAAGAGCAATAACCAGCGTCAGGTTTCCCCGTATATCTCCTTCATCGCGGATGGTGCTGAGCACAAGATCGAGCAGCGCAGCAACACCACCCACATCAAGGTTGCGAACAACATCGACTACTCCGGCGAAGTGTTTGCTGATCGCTTCTTCTTCGCTGACGACACCAAGCTGAACGTTGAGGCGAAGGGCATCCTCGAGAACCCGACCTTCGACGCTACTACCCAGAAGTGGACCACCTACACCGAGTTTATCAACAACATCGGTAAGGACAACATCCAGAGCTACCGCGTTGTTTCTGTTGATGGCGGCGACAGCTTCTCCTACATCTTCAGAACCAACAAGAAGGAAATGGCTACCGTTACCAACTACAGCGAGGATCGCGGCACTGTCAGCGTGAGCAAGGTTGGCACGAAGGATTTTGACGAAGTCATCATCTACGGTGAGATCGCTAAGGGCGACGATGTTGCAGTTTACAGAGAGAACGGCAAGATCGCTATCGCTAAGGCTGAGAACATCACCGGCAAGGCTGACATCAAGGCTGACAACGTTGCTGCTATCGGCGATGTTGAGTACAGAGGCGACGAGTCGCTCTTAAAGTATGAGATCGGCGAGTACTTCAGAAAGCACAATCTCTCGAACAACGAGAACACCAAGTACACCGTGTTTGACGGCTACATCGTCAAGATCGATTCCAGCGCTGTTGTTGGTAAGGTCGAGGATTACGCAGTCGTTATCTCCTCCAGCTACGATGAGGCAATGGGTTCTGCGAAGGTTAAGCTTGCGCTGACCAACGAGACCGAGGTTGTCTACGAGGTTGGTAAGGTTGACGGTAAGGACGACAACAACCGTAACTTCATCCGTAATGGTGAGGTTGGTAAGCTCTATCGCTACAGCGTGAGCAGCGGCGTTGTGAACCTCTACACCGATGATAACCGAATCAATCAGACCAAGCCTGCACAGAGCATCACCAACAAGAGCCTGGTGATCGCGGCTGATCAGTCTTACACCTATGATTCTGCTTCGACGATCTTCCTCCTCTACGGTGGTAAGGAAGACGCCTCGAATCCGGGCACCTACTCCCCGGTTAAGGCGCTTGTTTACAAGCTTGCTGATATGCCGGATGTAACCCTGGGCAAGATCGCTTACGTCACCAGCGGTTCGACTGCTGTTGATGCTGGTCCGTTTGCTTCCTATGTGATCAACGATGATTCCGCTATGCCGACTCTGGTCGCTGGCGCTGTCACCATCAGCAAGGATAAGCCGATCGTTACCCCGATCACGGATACCGTTGCTTACCTCGTTGAGGCGAAGTATCAGTACAACTTCAATACCGATAAGTGGTATGCGAAGGTTAAGATGATCGGTGAGAAGGGTCTCATTGACACCATCACCGAGGACGAGATCGATACGAAGATCGGCGAGACCCCGAGCAAGAACGGTCAGCAGCCGAAGAACTTCGATCACGGCGCAATCGTTGAGTACAAGATCAACAGCGAGAACATCCTCTCCAGCGTTGCAGTTGATCGCGGCAGTGTTGCGAACATGAAGAAGGTTCCGGCTAGCGCAAGCCCGGCGGATGGCTTCTACTATGCGAACATCGCTGACGTTCGTGGCGAACTGATCGGTCTGTATCCGTACAGCACGACTCCTATCACCACGGTTGACGGCAAGCTTCCGTCTGCAACCCGCGTTTACACGCTGGCTGATGACTACAAGGTCATCGCGATTGAAGATGACGAGTTCTTTGAGGACGGCGGCATCGAGACTGTTTCCGATTCGATGGATATTGCGGCTGGTCAGTTCAACGCGATCATCCAGATCAGAAGCGGCAAGGTTGAGAAGATCTTCTCGATCCACAACAACTATTAATCGATAACGATTGAATAGTCGAAAGGAACCAGGCATTACGCCTGGTTCCTTTTTTATGTCTTTTGCCGCGATTGTCCGCGCGATCCCACCTTCGCCACTCACGAGCGGGGAAGGGGGCATTTGAAGTGATTTTTGCCCATTCCGAACAAGTCGCTCTGAATCAAGCTATTTCGAAAGAGCGAAACAGGCGGCTCAAACGCCCAAAGGGCGCAGCCCGCCGAAAGCATATTTTGCATAGGCGCAGATAGCATGGGCATGCATTTTACCGAGTCATAGGTGATAAACCCAGCGCGCCGGTATAGGGGAAAATAAATGGAACCGCACGCCGGCAAGCTTTTAAATGCCGCGAACGCGGAAAGCTGCGCCGCAAAAACAAAGGCAAGCTCCAAGTTTATGCCTTGCCGGGGCGCTACTTACCGTGACCGCCCGGCGCGGGTTGAAAGACGATAAAAATGAGCATCAACGGGATGATGGTCACTGCAATTGTACGGCAAAGTCCCCGAAGTGACAAAACAAGACATGACATACGCTTTAGACGAACACACTTGCTGCGACCGGGGTGGGGCTTTAATAAAAAACAACAACGGCAAGCTCCAGCACCCCATCACCATGCGGGGCGCTGATTGCCACGCGGCTGTGCGGCGAAGCCTCCGAAGCGACAAGACAAGCAAGTAAGTAAGTAATTAATTAGGCATGGCGCGTATCTTAGCCGGGTGCAGCTCGCCGCGCACGGGCAACTTTGGAAATGGCTAAAACCGGCTTTTGCACACCCCGCAGCGGACCTCCGATTGCCGTGACCACAGGGAAAAGTCAAAGCAACACGATGAAATTTAACGCATATCGCGGCGGATATGCCAATAAATATGCATAGAACACAGCGCCGCCCTCTTCCTTTTAATCAGAGGAGGGCGGCTTTTGATGCAGATTTTTCTCTGTGAAATGCCCTGCGCGCCGCTCCTCGTGCGCGGCATAGTTTTAAATATCTGGGGGGCGCTGCTCCTTGCGCGCGGCAAAATAAATACCCGAAAGGCGCGCATCCATTATGCGTAGGACAGTTTCAAATACATGAAGAATATGCGGTGGGTCTTGGCATGACATGGCAGAAAAATTATTTTCGACGGCAATGAACCAGGCGCAGAGCAGTCGGTTGTTGCGAGCGCAATGCATTCCAGCCCGAAGGGGCTTGCCATTGCTGCAATGGCGAAACCGCGGATTTCCGGCGCGCTGCTGAGCGGCGATCTTGTGGATCTGAGTGCGAGCGGCGCCACGTTTCCATACGAGAGCGATGCGGCTATCGGCGCGCCAGTACGAAGAGCACAGGCGTGGCGACTATTATGGGCACTGCAACGCTGGGCGCGGCAAGAGCGCACGCACCCGGGCGGAGCGCTCGCGTACTTGCCAAGGGCGAAAATTTGAGCTTCCCAGCCTTGCGGTACAGCACGAGTTATGATTACGCGCAGCGGCGAAAATATCGCGCCGATTGACTGAATATAACCCCAATAAGAGCACAAGCCGGACGCTTTCCAGCGTGTATAACGTTACGCTGAGCAAGGCATCTTCTTCTACGGCACACTGCGCGTGGCGACGGGCACGGACGGCGCGCACGCGGCGTTTAAGCTGCGCGCATCGCACAACAGCAAGTGTTGGGCAAGGCTCAAGTCTTTCGCATTGCCCCGAATACTTGCGCTCAAGCAATTGCTTTTCTTGCGGAGAGTATTCAATGGCAAAGCCATATCCACACGGATAGAACCGGGAGCGTTCCACGCCGAAAGGCGAAAAAAATGGGTTCGGCAGCGATCGCTGCCGAACCCATTAAGGTGGCGAAAATTAGTTTTTGCCGGTTACGCGGTTGTAGGCCGAGGTGTAGACCTCAAGCAGGCGATCAACGCCCATGTCGGTCATACCCTTCTGGAACGCATCCCAGTTGCTCATCGGCTCCTGCTTTAAGATGAACTTCGAGAGCATCTCTTCGGTATATGTGACCAGAGCGGTATACAGCTCGTCATACACCTTCATCTCTTCATCGTTGAGCGGCAGCCACAGGGTCGGGTTCACGTTATCCTCGGTGTAAGTATAAGCGCGCTTGCCTTCCTCGCGCTGCTCAGACGAATACGTCTCTTCGAACGAGGTCGTGCGCTGATACACGCCGTATGTGCCGATTCCATATTTCGTGGTAGCAGCTTCTTCCTTGCTGGCGTCCAGAATGAACGAACGGGTGCCGTTTGCGTCAACAGTGTAGCTCTCGCCTTCCTTGCCCCAGGAGAGCAGGTCGGTTGCTTCGTCGGTATACATCCAATCGACAAACCAGAGCGACTTGTTGATGCGATCCGTCTTGCCGGTATTGCAGACGACATAACCAGTCGGGTCGAGGTTTAATTTCGCGATCTTTGCCTGTCCGGTTGCGGTGCTGCCCTTCGGCGGCTCCATGACAGACCAGGTATAATCCGGGTTGGAGGTACGGCCGATCTTGTTGAAGAAATCAACGCGCGCCAGATACTCAGGCATGATGAATCCGCGATCGGTCGAGACCAGCTCCTCCCATGACTTCGTGGTAATCGAGAGGAAATCCGGCGGGACAAGACCTTCGTCGATCATTTTGGAGAAGAACTCGATGATGTGCGGCATAGTCTCAGAGTCCTGCGCGCCCCAGCACCATTTCTCTTCTTTAAAATCATAATAAAGCGCCCAAGCGAAGTTGTTTTTCCACATCGGACCCATCACGTTGATCTGCTCAAGACCGGTACGGAACGCGAGCGGGTACGAACTCGGATACAGCTTCTTTAATTCCTTCGTGACCGCATACAGCTCATCCTCGGTCTTCGGGGTCTCGAGGTTATGCTTCTGGAAGATATCCTTGCGGTACATCCAGGTGCGCAGATTCATAACGGTCTGCGTGCCGTAAACCGGCGGGAAATACATCTTGCCGTCGCCCGAAGTGCGCTGTGCCTCAAGCTCCTTGCGCTCTGTTTCGGGCAGCGTGTTCATAAACGCTGTGTAGTTCGGCATTTTGTCAAGATTATCGGTGATCGAGACAAACGCGCCGGAGCTTGTGTTCTGATTCACGAGCTGCACATTGACCATGTGGATCAGATCGGGCAGCGTTTCCGGCGAAGCGAGGATAAGCGGAAGCTTTGTGCCAAAATCCGTGCCCGGGATTGCCTGAATGTTCAGCTTCACGCCGCTGCCTTCCTGGATCCATTTCCAGATCGGCCAATTTTCGTTATACGGCCAGCTAGCGTGCGAGGTGATGATTACGTTTAACTCCGTAATTTTGTCAAGATCCGCCTGCGAGACGTCCGGCGTGCCACCCTGTTTGTCCTTGCCGCAGGCAGTGAGCGAAAATGCCATTGCGCCGAGAAGAGCAAATGCCACAATGCGTTTTCCTATGTGTTTTTTCATTCTTTTTCCTCCTGTTCATAGCAATATTTGAAATGCAGAATTATTATAATACATAATCACAAATATGTCGATAGGCAATTGCGAATTTTAGAGAATAGGACAACGTAAAAATCGCCAAAAAATGGCGTTTTATTTTGTGCATATCGCATAAAATAAAGCGAAATTAGGAAAAAGTTTTAAAAGAATATTAAAAAATATGCGTCATAGTGGGAGAATTGTACTGTTTTAATTAATATCTTAAAATGGCATTATGTTGGGCGTAATATAACATAAAAGCAAAGACGGGACTTGTTTACTAACAACTGCGCACGTTGCAATATGCTGATTGTTCGCAGCTAATGCATAGCAAATGCAGTAAATGTGTTCGATAAAACGAACGAATCCTTGAAATTGCGTTGTTTTGCACATGAAAATATACTAGATATCATCAGGAAAATCTTGAAACAAAGCGGGGGAGGGATGATCCTGATGAAGCAATTACAAATATTTATGCGTGGCGAACGGCATAGGGATTTTGCGTTATTTTGGCGGTTGCGCGCGCCGCGGGGACGTTATGCATGAAGGAGGGCGAGAAGATGAAACGGGTTATGATCGCGATATCCGCCGCGTGCTGGAGGAGAGCCCTTGCCGCAACGGACAGCATCGTAAAGCAGCTGCATGTCGATGCGCAGGCGCGCAGCGCGGAGCCGCCGATCCCGGAGGCGGCGGGCATGTATGGCTTCTGGCTGCGAGCGGTGGGCTATAAAAAGGCTGTGATCGCGTTTTATTTGCCGTGGACACGCGGGAATCAAAAAGCGCTCCATTTAAAATGGAGCGCTTTTTATGCGAGCAAAATTTTCGCTATAAACAAGCCACCTGCCATATTTGAAGCTGAGGCTTGGCGCACCAACAAAATATAGCGGGGGAGATTTTGCTGATAAAGACCGCGGCGCGTGTGCCGCGCGGGCTACTGCTCGGCGAGATAGCGGGCGACCAGCGCGCGGAATTCCTCCATGCGCCCCTCGTTTCGAATTCGCTCCGGACAGTTTTTCTGCGTGAAATCCGCGTGCTGACGGATCGCGTCGAGCGAAAGGTCATATTCAGAGAGCAGATGTGCGGTCAAGCGGGCGGCATTGTCGAATGTTTTTTCAAAGTCGCCGTCCTCATTGACGCAAAGCTCCACGCCGATGCCATTCATGTTCCCGCCCGGCGTTTTGCGCATATCGCTCGCATGCCAGGCGATCTCGTCGTCCGGAATATGGTGGTATATTTCATGATCGTCCACCGTATAATGCCATGAAGTGGTGGACGTGTTGTTGTGCAGCAGATAGTCGCTGTGGGCGGCGGCATTGCTGCCGCGCGCGGTGTTTCCGGTTTCGTGGATCACAACATATCGGATCGTGCGCGTTTCGCCGGGGCGCGAAGCGCTGCCCTCCGGGATGAGCACGGTGTGGATCGGAACGCCATATGCAAACGAAACATACCGATCCTGCTTGCGCGCGCATGCGCGAATGCCGAAAACAAGCGCGAGAAGCAGCGCCGCAATGAGCAAAAGCAGCGCGGGGCGCAGCTTGCGCCGGCGGAGTATCGCAATTTTCATAGTAACACCTCGCTGCTCATATTGTAGCACAAAACAGCCCGCCATGCAATCAAGGAGGAGCTATGACAGTCAATGATTTAAAGCCCGGCGAGCGCGGGCGCATTCTCGCAATCGGCGGCACGGGCGCGCTGCGTCAGCGGCTTCTGGACATGGGCTTTACGCCGAACACGCCGCTGCTCGTGCGAAAAATCGCGCCGCTTGGCGACCCGGTCGAGCTGTTCTTGCGCGGCTATGCGCTAACGCTTCGGCGCAGCGAGGCGGCGCAGATCACCGTCGTGCGGGAGGAGGGGGCGCTATGAGAAAGACAGTGGCGCTGGTCGGCAACCAGAACTGCGGCAAGACCACGCTGTTTAACCGCCTGACCGGCAGCAACCAGCATGTCGGAAATTTTCCGGGCGTTACGGTCGAGCGCAAAAGCGGCGCGGTGCGCGGGCAGCCCGCGCTTACCGTGGTGGATCTGCCCGGCGTGTATTCGCTTGCGCCATACAGCGCGGAAGAGCGCATTACGCGCGCGTTTCTCCTGCATGAACGCCCGGATGCGGTCATCAACGTGGTGGATGCGACCTGTCTGGAGCGCAGCCTGTATTTAACGCTGCAGCTGCGGGCGTGCGGCGTTCCCATGGTGGTCGCGCTCAATATGATCGATGTGGCGGAAAAGCGCGGGCTGCGCATTGATATCGCGGCGCTTTCCGCGCGGCTGGGCGTTCCGGTCGTTGCGGTTTCGGCGAGCCGTGGGGTGGGGCTTCCGGGTCTGCTGCGCGCTGTGCAGCAGGCGCGCACCTGCACGCCCTGTCCGCGTGAGCTGTACGGCGAGACGATTGGAAAAACGCTCCTGCGCGCGGCGGAATGCGTTGCGGCAAAGGACATTCCGCCATATTTTGCTGCGGTGAAGCTGCTGGAGGATGACGCGGAAATGCGCCGCGCCGCGTCCCTCCCCAAAGAGGAGGAGACAGGGCTGCGCGCCGCGCTCCCAAGCGATATTCCGGCGGTGCTTGCCGATCTGCGCTATCAATGGATCGAGCGGACGCTTCGCGCCTGCCTTTCCGGCGGCTCGGCGCGGCTGCCGGATGCGCGCACGGCGCGGCTTGACCGCTGGCTCACGCATCGGCTGCTTGCGATCCCGCTGTTTGCGGCGACGATCGCGCTGGTGTTTTATTTGACGTTTGCGGTCGTGGGCGGCAGCGTGTCTGACCAGCTTGCCGCATGGCTTTCGCGCGGCGCAGCGTGGTGTGAGAATGCGCTCGCGGCGTGCGGCTGCGCGCCGTGGCTGCGGTCGCTTATCACGGATGGGGTTTTGACCGGCGTGGGGAGCGTGCTGTCGTTTTTGCCGGTCATCATGACGCTGTTTTTTTGTTTGTCGCTGCTTGAGGATTCCGGCTATATGGCGCGCGTTGCGTTTGTGATGGACCGACCGCTTGCGCGCATCGGGCTGTCCGGTCGCTCGCTCGTTCCGATGCTTTTGGGCTTCGGATGCTCCGTGCCCGCGGTGATGGCAACGCGCACTCTGGCGAGTGCGCGCGACCGGACGCTGACGATCCGTATGATCCCGTTTATGTCATGCAGCGCAAAGCTGCCAATTTATGCCGTGTTCACGGCGACCTTCTTCCCGCGGCACGCGGCGCTTGTCATGACCGGGCTGTATTTGCTCGGCGTAACGCTCGGCGTGCTGCGCGCATGGCTTTCCGGGCGCGGGGCGGGCGGTTCTGAGCCGTTTCTCATGGAGCTTCCGGAATATCGGCTGCCCGATCTGCGCAGCGTGCTGCTGCATATGTGGGAAAAAGCGCGCGATTTTTTAACGCGCGCGTTCGGGCTGATTTTTCTCGCCTCGATCGCGGTTTGGTTCTTGCAGCGGTTTAATTTGCACCTGCAGCCGGCGGCGCGCGGCGAGGATTCACTGCTTGCGGGGGCGGGGGAGCTGCTCGTTCCGCTTCTGCGCCCGCTCGGCTTTGGCGATTGGCGCGCGGGCGCGGCGCTGCTCTGCGGGCTGACCGCGAAGGAGGCGGTGGTGGCAACGCTTGCGGTATTGCTCGGCGCGGGGTCGCTTGCGCAATGCTTCTGCCCGGCGAGCGCACTGTCGTTTCTGGTGTTCACGCTGCTTTACATGCCCTGCGTCGCCGCCGCCGCGGCGATCCGGCGCGAGCTGCCGGGGCGCTTTCGCGCGGCGCGGCTCATGCTGCTTCAAACCGGGATCGCCTGGGTCTGCGCGTATGTGACCTATTGGATCGGGCGCGCGCTGCTGCCCGGATCATGATAAAAAAATCCCGCAAGGCGCTGCCCTGCGGGATTTTGCGTTATTTGGAAACGGAAAATGCGAAGCACTGCGCAACGCCGTTGTCGACCTGGTGCTGCACGGCGTATAGCCCGTCCGCGTTTTCCGGGAGCTGCACCACGAAATAGCCGTTATGCGTTCGCTCGGTCGCGGCGGTCTGCGTGCTCTCGGTCCGGAACTGATACAGGGTGTCGGTGAGCGTGAATTGCGATTCCACATATTGCGTCCCCTGATATTGACCGAGCGTGATCGTATCGCCGTAATTGCCCTGCATGATATAAAGCTGATCATGATGCGTGCCGGATTCCAGCCCGGAGCCGTTGTTCCATGTGCTGTTGATCGTTAAATACGGAATGTTCAGCGCTTTCAGCGTGGCGCAGAAATTATCGTCCGCCGCGCGCACCTTTTCTTCATATTGCGCGCGCGATTGCCCGGATTGCGTGCCGGTATAGGGCGTGATCTCCTTCCCCTGAATTTCGGTCACCACGTTGTCCGGCGTAGAGCCTGTTCTGTTCGGGATCATGCGAAACGCCGAGTTCGAGCCGCTTACCTTCACCAGCAGCTTGCGCGCCGTGCCCGCCTGCCATGTTACCGGCAGGCACGCGCCCAGATCGGTGAGCGGGATCAGCTCATACGTGCTGCTTCTCGCCGAAAAGGTAACGAGCTGGTCGCCCGCGGCGAGGTTTAAAGCCGGAAGCTCCGCGCCTTTTAGCGGCAGCGCATTCACAATCGGCGAGGCGCTGGTGTTGCTGTATGCGTCATAGGTGAACTTCGTCGGCTTCAGGTGATAAAAGCTGCCGTCATGCAGAATAAAAAACGGATAAGTGTTGATATATTCGGCGTTTGCCGCCTCCTCGGCGCTGCGGTATACCGGGAAGCTTGCCTGCCAGCCATCGCTCTGCACGTCCTTTGCCGTGTCGTCGGCGGGCGGATTCGCGGGCTGCGTGGCGGAATTCTCAGCCCCGGTGACAGGCGCGCTCTCCTGCTTTTGCGCGCCGCAGCCGGCGCAGAGCAGAAGGGTCAGCGCGATCAGGGCGGCGAAAAATTGTTTTTGCATCAGGATCATCCTTTCGTTTTTTGCTTCGCTTGGCGGCGTTATCGGCGGCGGCCGCGATAACGGCGCGCATTGCGGCGGCGTTTATTATAACGAATTGTAAAAATAATATAAAATATAACAAGTATGGCGAGCGCGATCAGGATAATCTTCGCGATCCACGAGGAAAAAAAGCGAACCGCACTATCCCAAAGGAACAGCAACTGCGACCGCTCGACCGCATCCGCCGCGACCAGCTCGACCGTGCCGAGCGTCTGCCCGTCATAAACCAGCGTGGCGGTGCCGAGCGCCGCGCCCTTTTCGATCGGCGCATCGAGCGATTGCGGAAGCTCCGCGCGGACCTCAAGCCGCTCGGCGCTGTAATCGGCGGGGACCATGCAGGAGAAATCCTGCTTCGGCGCGGCGATCACATGGTCGCGATCCCATGCGAGCCGAACCGCGACCTCGCCGACGGGCGATGTGGAATCCAAAACCGTTGCGGTTTTAAAATTGGCAAAGCCCCATTCAAACAGCTTGCGCGTTTCGACAAAATGACCCTTTTGATTATTCTCCCCGGTTTTTGCGCCGAGCACAACGCTGAGCAGCGAAGTATCGCCTTTTTCCGCCGACGCGGCAAGGCAAAGCCCCGCCTGGCTGGTATGCCCGGTTTTGATCCCGGTGGCATATTTATATAGGTAGGTTCGCTCTTTATACGGCGAGAGCATCGAGTTTGTGTTAAAAAACAGCCGCTCCGGCGAGAGGTTCGTGGCGGGGATGGTCGCCTTCTGCATGGCGACGATCTCGACCAGGCGCGCGTGCTTTTCCACCTCGCGCGCGATCAGATACACATCGTAGGCGCAGGTATAATGATTTTCATCGTGCAGCCCGTGCGCATTGGCGAAATGCGTGTTCACGCAGCCCAGCTCCTCCGCGCGGCGGTTCATCTGCTCGACAAAAGCGTCCACACTTCCGGCGACATGCTCGCCGAGGATATTCGCCGCCTCGTTGGCAGATGCGACCAGCAGGCAGACCAGAAGCTGATCGACCGTGAGCTGCTCACCCGTTTTCAGCCCGACCGTGCTGCCCGCGGCGCTTAAATTTTCAAGCGCTGAGGCAGATACAGTGATCGTTTCGGAAAGACCGCCCTTTTCGGCGACCAGCAGCGCGGTCATAAGCTTTGTAATGCTTGCGGGATACGCGCGCTCGCGTTCGTTTTTCGCATAGAGGATCTGCCCGGTTTTCGCATCCGCCAGCAACGCGCACGCAGCGTCAATATCGATCGTTGCCGCCGAGGCGAAGCAGGAGAACAGGAGCAGCGCGGCAAGAAGCACCGCAAGGCTTTTGCATTTTTTCACGTCTCGATCACCATGCCTTCCAGAATTTGCGCGCATCCGCCGGCAGCGCGGCGCAAAACGATGCGCTTTTCTTTATTATACCGGGATTTTTTCGCCTTGGCAACGCCAAACGCGAGAAAAGGCGCAAGTTTTTCTTTCATAAAATAAAAACTTGTGCTACAATAAAAACAATAAAAGGTCATGCGTTTGGGGTGAGAGTGGTTTGAAACAGGCAAACCGGCGGGCGATCGTCTGCACCGTGTTGTTTTTGCTCTGTATCACTGGCATGTACATCGCGTCGCCGAAGGGGACGCAGGGCAAGTATGAAGGCGCGGCGAGCAAGAGCATTTCCGCGTATCGCATCGATATCAACACCGCGCCGGAGCGTGAGCTGTGCCGACTGCACAATCTGGGCGAGGCGACGGCGCGCGCCATTATTGCGTATCGCGAGGCGCATGGCAAGTTCCGCTCTGTGGATGAGCTGACAAAGGTGCGCGGCGTGGGCGAAAAGAAGCTTGCGCTTTGGAAGGATTATTTATGCGTTTCATGAGAAAGAGGTGGACGGATGCGCATTTTAGTTGTGGACGATGAAAAGATCATCGTAAAGGGCATTAAATTCAATCTGGAAAACGAAGGCTATGAGGTCGAATGCGCATACGATGGCGCGCAGGCGATCGAGATCGTGCGCAATGTGAAGATCGACCTTGTGATTTTAGACCTGATGATGCCGAAAATGGATGGGCTTGAGGCATGCACGCGCATCCGCGAGTTTTCCTCCGTGCCCATTATTATGCTCACCGCGAAGGGCGAGGACACCGATAAGATCCTCGGCTTTGAGTATGGCGCGGACGATTATTTAACAAAACCGTTTAATATTTTAGAGCTGAAAAGCCGGATCCGCGCGATTTTGCGCCGCTCCGGGGTGGGCGGCGCGCGTGACCGCAGCTCCCGCCTGATCGCAGATAATCTGATTTTAGACACGGAGCAGCGCGAGGCGTATCTCGATGGCGAGGCGGTCTCGCTGACGGCAAAGGAATTTGACCTGGCGGAGCTTTTGATGCGCAACGAGGGCAAGGTCTACAGCCGCGAAAACCTGCTCAACGTGGTTTGGGGCTATGAATATCCCGGCGATATCCGCACGGTGGACGTGCATGTGCGCCGCCTGCGCGAGAAGCTGGAGGAGAACCCGGCCGAGCCGCGGCACATCATGACAAAGTGGGGTGTTGGCTATTACTTCAAGGCTTAAGGAGCGGATCTTCGGCGCGCTGCGTCCCCGCCTGTTTGCGATCTCGCTTGCGCTTGCGGCGGCGGTCCTTCTGCTGCTCAACACCCTGCCGAACATTGCCCTTGAGCGGGCGGAAAAGCAGGAGGCAAGCGCTGCGCTTTCCGCACATGCGGAATATCTTGCCGCGCGCATGGCAAAGCTGCCCGCGCTTACGCCGGAGCGTGTTGCGGCGCAGATGTCCGGCTACCCGACGGACGGGACCGTGCGTGTTCTGGTGCTGGATCCTGAGGCGCGCGTGCAGTTTGACAGCTCGGTCTATGATAATTTGCAGGGGCGGATCTATCTGGTCTCCGGCGTGGAGGCTGCCCTTAACGGTCATACTGCCGCGCAGACGGAGAGCGGGAAAAGCGGCATGGAGAGCTGGGCGATCGTGCCGCTGCGCGGAAAGCAGGTGGCGGGCGCGGTTTACGTTTGGCGCAAGAGCGTGGGCGTTACGAATGCGCATGCGGCGCTGCAGCAGATGCTGTTTTGGCTGAGCGTGCTGCTCGCGGGCGGCGTGATTTGCACGATGCTTTGCGTTGCAACGGATCTGACCGGGCGCTTACGCAAGATGATCGCGGGCGTGCGCCGTGTGCAAAATGGCGCGTATGGCGAGCAGATCCCCTGTGAGGGGCAGGATGAGCTGACCGTGATCGCAAGCGAGTTCAACAAGCTTTCCCGCCAGATCCGCGAGACGGACGAGCTGCGCCGCACCTTTGTGTCTGATGCGTCGCATGAATTGCGCACGCCGCTTTCCTCGATCCGGCTGCTGACCGATTCGATCCTTCAAACCGAGGGGATCGATGTGGCGACCACGCGGGAGTTTCTCGCAGATATCGGCGAGGAGATCGACCGGCTGACGCGGATCGCCGAGCGACTTTTGATCCTAACGCGCTTAGACGGCGCAAAGCAGCTCGTGCTTGAGCCGGTTGATTTAAAAAAGGTTGCTGAGAGCGTGATCACAACGCTTTTGCCCACGGCGGAGGAGGCGGAGGTGACGCTGAAGCAGAACCTGGCGGACGACTGCGTGTTTGACGGCAACGCAGACGGCGCGTATCAGGTGCTGTTTAATTTAATTGAAAACGCGATCAAGTATAACCGCCCGGGCGGCACGGTGCATGTGCTGCTGTTTGCGAAGGATGGGCAGTGCCATATTATCGTGGATGATGACGGGATCGGCATCCCCAAGGAGGATTACGGGCATATTTTCGAGCGGTTTTACCGCGTGGATAAGGCGCGCTCGCGCAGCGGAAAGGGCGGAACCGGGCTGGGGCTTGCGATCGTTGCCAAAACGGTGGAGAATTATCACGGCACGATCTCGGTCGAGCCGTCGGCCATGGGCGGAACGCGCTTTACCGTAACGTTTCCGCAAAGCGGCGGGGAGGTGGCGCAATGAGGAAATTCAGGCTGATCGCGCTGTTTCTTCTGCTCTCGCTGCTCGCCGCGTGCGCCAGCGCGCCGAAAGGCGAAAATGAGGCGGAGCAGCTGCGCTGGGTCGATGTGTATTATGAGAATTTGCAGGGCGGGGCGCTTGTCGCGTCGGAGCCGTGCGGCATATCTACGGAGGGCGGCGTGACCGCGATGCTGCGCCGCGCGCTTGAGATGCTGTGTGCCGACCCGGTGCGAGCCGGACTGCAAAGTCCGCTCCCGCCGGCAACGCAGCTGCGCGAGGTGCATTTTTCGGGCGATGGGCTGGTCGCCGTATTCTCAGAGGATTATGCGGCGCTCACCGGGGTGCGCCGCTCGATCGCAAACGCCTGCGTGGTCATGACGGTTGCAAATTTCTGGAGCGTGAAGAGCGTAACGATCTACGCCGGCGAGCAGGTCATGGCGAAGAATCTGCGCGCGAAGGATGTTGTGACCGCGGCGGCGCGTGCGTTTTCCGGCGCACAGACGATTTTTGTGTATTTGCAGGACGCGAAGTCCGGCGCGTTGACCCCGATCGAACAGACCGTGCTGCTTCAGGACGATGTTTTGCCAGAGCGTGCTGCGGCGCAGGAGCTGGTTTCCGGCGCGAAGGACGGGGCGCTCACCTCGCCGCTCCCGGCGGGGACGGAGCTGCTTTCGATCGATACGGACGGCGGCACCTGCTACGTCAATTTCTCCGGCGCGCTTACCGCGCTGGACGCGACGCAGCCCCGGGCAGAGCAGGAGATGCGGATCGTTCGCGCGATCGTGTTAACGCTCACCTCGATCGATTATATCGACCGGGTGTCCATCTCCATCGATGGCGCGCAGGTGCGCGGCTTTGAGACCTTTGACCTGCGCAATCCGCTGGAAGCAAATAATGTGGAGCTGTCGTAAGCGACCGCCCTCCTGCAATTCGGGAGGGCGGCGCTTTTTTATTCCATTCCGCACGGAATATGCCACTTTGCGGCGCGAAACAAAAAGAAAAATCCGCCCAAAGCGCGGAAAAAGAAGAAAAACGCCTTTACAATTACGCAAGAATCGTATAAGATATAAAGAATAGGGCGCGCATACCCTGATGTAGTGCGCGGCGGCGTCCGCGCGGTAGTATGGTTTCCCTAAAAAGCAAGCTGTTTAGTATGGAAGGATGGTATTTATGACACAAACAATCGCAATCATTGCCCTTGCGATCTTCGCCGTTTTGATGGCGTGGGTCGGTATCACAAGCTTTAAGAAAACGCAGACCATGCAGGGCTTCCTGCTGGGCGGGCGCAATATCGGCGCCTGGATGTCTGCCTTCGCATATGGCACGTCGTATTTCTCGGCGGTCATTTTTATCGGTTATGCGGGCAAAACCGGATGGACCATCGGCGTGGGCGGCATCTGGATCGGCATTTGCAACGCGCTGCTCGGCAGTGCGCTCGCGTGGAAGCTGCTTGCGCGGCGCACCCATGTGATGACGGAGACGCTCTCCGCCCGCACCATGCCGGAGTTTTTTGCCGCGCGCTATGATGCGCCGAAGATGAAAATTTTCTCCGCGCTCGTGATCTTCGTGTTCCTGCTCCCGTATGCCGCGTCGGTCTATATGGGGCTGGGGTATTTGTTCAACGCGGTGTTCCCGGGCGTCCCGGTGGAATATTGCATGCTGATCATTGCGGCGCTTTCCGCGTTTTATCTTGTTCTTGGCGGCTATGTCGCCACCTCGATCACAGACTTTATTCAGGGCATTATCATGATTATCGGCGTGATCGTCATGGTGTGCTGCATCGTGATGAATCCGGCGGTCGGCGGCGTGAGCGAGGGGCTCTCCCGCCTTTCGCAGATCACGGAAAACGGCAAGCAGATCGGCGCGGATCTTGTGAATCTGTTCGGCGGCTCGAATTGGCTGAATCTTTTGGGACTTGTGCTGCTGACCAGCTTTGGCACATGGGGTCTGCCGCAGATGATCCATAAATTTTATGCCGTGCGCGACGAAGACGCGATTCGAAAAGCGACTGTGATCTCCACGCTGTTTGCGGCGATCATCGGTGTGGGCGCGTATTTTTCCGGCGCGTTCGGTCGCCTGTTTTTAAACAATACGCTCCCGGCGGAGGGGTATGATAAAATCGTTCCGGATATGCTGATCGCGGCGCTGTCAAACGGCGTGTTCGTCAATATCGTGCTCAGCGTGATCCTGCTTCTCGTGCTTTCCGCCTCGATGTCCACGCTGTCCTCCGTGGTGCTGAGCGCAAGCTCCGCGGTCGCGGTTGACCTGCTGCAGGAGGTACGTCCTAATGTAGATAAGAAAAAGCAGATGTATGTTATGCGCAGCTTGTGCCTGGCGTTTGTGCTGCTGTCGTTCCTCTGCGCGATCGGGAAAATTTCGTTTATCATTGCCTTGATGTCGTTTTCCTGGGGCGCGGTGTCCGGTTGCTTCATCGGACCATACATCTGGGGCTTATATTCTAAAAAGACAACGCGCGCCGGCGCATGGGCTGGCATGTTCGGCGGTCTGGGCACCCTGCTTGCGCTCGTTATCTGCTCAACGATCGCGCGCGGCTTCTCGTTTGCCACCGCGAATTCCCCGCTGTTTGGCGCAATCGCCATGCTCGTTTCGATCCTCATTGTGCCGATCGTCAGCGCATTCACGCGCCCGCTGGAGCAGAACCAGGTCGAGGCTGCGTTTGTTGGAATTGAAAAACAATAAGGAAGAATTTGCAGAAAGGTAGATGTTCGATGTTTTTTCAAAAGGAACTGGAAACGATGCCGCGCGAGGAGATCCGCGCGCTTCAGCTGGAGCGATTAAAGGCTTCGGTCGCGCATGCCGCGACTGTGCCGGTGTATCAAAAAAAGTTTCAAGAGGCGGGGCTTTCGCCGGACGACATCAAAAGTCTGGACGATTTGAAGCGCTTCCCATTTACTTATAAGGCGGATTTCCGCGATAATTATCCGTTCGGCATGCTCGCCGTTCCGATGAAAAAAATCGTTCGCGTGCACGGCTCGTCCGGCACGACCGGGAAGCCGACCGTCGTCGGCTATACCCGCCGCGATATCGACACATGGTCTGACCTGGTCGCGCGCATCGCGATGGCGGCGGGCGCCTGTGAGGACGATGTGGCGCAGATCGCGTTTGGCTACGGGCTGTTTACCGGCGCATTCGGGCTGCACTACGCGCTGGAGAAGATCGGCGCGGCGGTCGTTCCGATGTCGAGCGGCAACACCGAAAAGCAGCTCATGCTCATGCGCGATTTCGGCACGACCGTCCTGGTCGCAACGCCGACCTATGCGCTGTATTTAAGCGAAGTTGCAAAGGAGAAAGGCATCATTGACGATCTGAAGCTGCGCGTCGGCCTGTTCGGCGGCGAGGGCTGCACCGCAGGCATGCGCGAGCAGATCGAGCGTAATTTCGGCATTCTTGCTACTGATAATTACGGCATGAGCGAGCTGATCGGTCCGGGCGTTTCCGGCGAATGTCAGTATCGCTGCGGTCTGCATCTGGCGGAGGATCATTTCATCCCCGAAATTATCGACCCGAAGACCGGCGAGGTTCTGCCGGAGGGCGAAGAGGGCGAGCTGGTCATCACGTCATTGACCAAAGAGGCGCTGCCGATCGTCCGTTACCGCACGGGCGACATTTCGCGCTTAAATTATGAGCCGTGCCGCTGCGGCAGGACGCATGTCCGCATGGCGAAGGTCGCGGGGCGCAGCGATGATATGCTGGTTATCAAGGGCGTCAACGTGTTCCCGTCGCAGATCGAGGGCGTTCTGCTCGAGATCGACCATATCGGTCCGCATTATCAGCTTGAGGTGCGGCGCGAGAACTTTTCCGATACGCTGACCGTCGTCGTCGAGCTGATCGACGGCGGGCTGCTGGAGCGCTATCAGGAGCTGGAGGCGCTGCGCGGCGAAATTCGCCATAAGCTGCGCACGGTGCTCGGCATCGATGCGAAGATCAATCTTGTTTCGCCCAAAACGATCGAGCGGTTCCAGGGCAAGGCAAAGCGCGTGATCGATCTGCGCGATAAAACCTAGGAGGAAAAACCAATGGAAAAAAAGATTATGCTTGGCAACGCGGCGGTCGCGCGCGGGCTGTATGAGGCGGGCTGCCGCTTCGTTTCCAGCTATCCGGGCACGCCGTCCACCGAGATTACAGAGCAGGTTGCCAAATACGACGAGGTATATGCCGAGTGGGCGCCGAACGAAAAGGTCGCGGTTGAGGGCGCGCTTGGCGCGTCGATCGGCGGCGCGCGCGCGTTTTCCGCGATGAAGCATGTGGGCTTAAACGTCGCGGCGGACCCGCTTTTTACCGTGAGTTATACCGGCGTCAACGGCGGCGCGGTCATCGCGGTTGCTGACGATATGGGGATGCATTCCTCGCAGAATGAGCAGGATTCGCGCCACTATGCGCGCGCTTCGAAAATGCCGATGCTTGAGCCGGCGGATTCGCAGGAATGCAAGGATTTCACGATCCTCGCCTATGAATTGTCCGAGCAGTTTGACACGCCGGTCTTCCTGCGCCTGTCCACCCGCGTTTCGCATTCGCAGAGCGTGGTGGAGCTGGCTCCGCGGCGCGAGGTTCCGCTCAAGCCGTATGAGAAAAATATCAGCAAGTACGTCATGATGCCCGCTAAGGCGAAGCTGCGCCACGTCGTGGTGGAGCAGCGCGAGCTTGCGCTGCGCAAATGGGCGGAAACGGCGGAGATCAATAAAATCGAGATGGGCGACACGAAAATCGGCATCATCGCCTCCGGTATTGCGTATCAATACGCGCGCGAGGCGTTTGGCGATCAGGCGTCTTATTTAAAGCTCGGCATGGTATATCCGCTTCCGGTCGATCTGATCCGCAAATTCGCCGAGCAGGTGGATACGCTCTATGTCGTTGAGGAGTTAGACGATATTTTCGAGTCGCACTGCAAAAAGCACGGCATCGAGGTGCAGGGCAAGGCGCTCTTCTCAAAAATCGGCGAATATACGCCGGAAATGCTGCGCCATAAGATCCTCGGCGCGCCGCTGCCGGAGGGAAATCATGAGCATGCGCCCGCGCGCCCGCCCGTGCTGTGTCCCGGCTGCCCGCATCGCGGTCTGTTCTATGTGCTGCATAAATTAAAGCTGGTCGTTTCCGGCGATATCGGATGCTACACGCTGGGCGCGCAGCCGCCGCTTGAGGCGGTGGATACCACGCTGTGCATGGGCGCCTCCATCTCCGGGCTGCACGGCATGAATATGGTAAACGATCCGGAGTTTGCGAAGAAAAGCGTTGCGGTCATCGGCGATTCCACGTTTATTCATTCCGGCATGACCGGGCTTGCCAACATCGTGTATAACCAGAGCCCGTCGACCGTTATCATTCTTGACAATTCGATCACCGGCATGACCGGGCATCAGCAGAACCCGGCGACCGGGCTGACGCTGAAAAACCGTCCTGCGCCGATGCTTGATCTCGAGGCGGTGTGCCATGCGCTGGGCGTGGCGCGCGTCGCGGTCGTTGACCCGTATGATATCGCAGAGTGCGAGCGCGTGATCCGCGAGGAGCTCGACGCGCCGGAGCCGTCGGTCGTGATCGCCCGCCGTCCGTGCGCGCTGCTGAAATATGTAAAGCATGAGAAGCCGTTTTCGATCCATGCGGACAAATGCGTCGGCTGCAAAATGTGCATGAAGATCGGCTGCCCGGCGATCAGCATGGTGGACGGGCGCGCCGTGATCGACCAGTCGATCTGCGTCGGCTGCGGCCTGTGCGAAAAAATGTGTAAGCTTGGCTGTATCGAAAGGGGTGACGCGTAATGGTGAATGTTCTGATTGTCGGTGTCGGCGGACAGGGCTCCTTGCTCGCGTCGCGCATTTTGGGCACGTTATATTTGGATGAGGGGCTGGATGTCAAGGTCTCTGAGGTGCATGGCATGAGCCAGCGCGGCGGGTCGGTCGTGACCTATGTCCGCGCGGGCGAGCGGATCGCATCTCCGATCATTCCGGTCGGCGAGGCGGATATCATTATCGCGTTTGAGCGGCTGGAGGCGCTGCGCTGGGCGCATTATTTGAAAAAAGACGGCGCGATCGTCTATTCCACGCAGGAAATCGCGCCGATGCCGGTCATCACCGGGGCGGAGCAGTATCCGGATCAAATTGCCGAAAAGCTCGGAAAATTGCCGATCCGTCAGCTTGCGGTCGATGCGGCGGGTCTTGCAATGCAGGCGGGCAACGTCCGCGCGGCAAACGTCGTGCTCATGGGCGCGGCGGCAAAAATTCTCGGCGGGGACGATGCGTGCTGGCAGGATGCGCTGTGCGCCAATGTTCCGGCAAAGTTCTTAGAGCTGAACCGGCGCGCGTTCGAGCTTGGGAAAAACGCATAACAGTTGTGGAGGAAAAAGCGCATGTTCTATAATGAAAAGATAGAGACGATGCCACGCGAGCAGATGGAGGCGCTGCAAAATGAGTGCCTGCGCGATTGCGTGCGCCGTGTGTATGACCATGTTGCGCCTTACCGCGCGCGGATGGACGCGGCGGGCGTGCGCCCGGAGGATATCCGGGATATTCATGATTTGAAAAAGCTTCCGTTTACCGTGAAGCAGGACCTGCGCGACAATTATCCGTATGGCATGTTCGCTGTGCCGATGGAGGATGTCGTGCGCGTCCATGCCTCGTCCGGCACGACCGGGAAGCAGACAGTCGTCGGCTACACGGCAGGCGATCTGGAGCGCTGGAAGGAGATCGTTGCGCGCACGCTGACCGCGGCAGGCGCAACGAAAAAGGACGTTGTTCATATTTCTTATGGCTACGGGCTGTTCACCGGCGGGCTGGGCGCGCATGGCGGCGCGGAAAAGCTTGGCGCAGTAACGGTTCCGGTCTCGGTCGGCAATACGAAGCGGCAGATCACGATCATGCAGGATTTCGGCTCGACCATCCTGTGCTGCACGCCGTCTTACGCGCTGTACCTCGCGGAAACGATGGAGGAGATGGGCATCGATATGTCCACGATCCACTTAAAATCGGGCTGCTTCGGCGCAGAACCGTGGACCGAGCAGATGCGCCAGGAGATCGAGCGCCGACTGCATCTGTCCGCGCATGATATTTACGGCCTGTCTGAGATCATGGGTCCGGGCGTTTCGTTTGAATGTGACGAGAAGTGCGGGCTGCATATCAATGAAGATTACTTTATCCCGGAGATCATTGATCCGGAAACCGGCGAGCCGCTGCCGGACGGCGAGGAGGGCGAGCTTGTCTTTACCTGCATCGGGAAAGAGGCGCTGCCGCTCATTCGCTATCGCACGCATGATATTGCAAGCTTGCACCGCGAAACCTGCAAATGCGGCAGAACGCTGGTGCGCATGTCGAAGCCGCGCGGCCGCACGGACGATATGCTCATCATCCGCGGCGTAAACGTGTTCCCGTCGCAGATCGAGAGCGTGCTGTTAAAATGCGGCGAAGTCGCGCCGCATTATGTGCTGATCGTGGATCGTGCGGGAACGCTGGACACGCTGGAGGTTATGGTTGAAATGAGCGAGGGTTTCTTCTCGGATGAGGTGCGCGAGATTGAGGCGCTTGAGCGGCGAATCCGCCGCGAGGTGGAGAGCGTGCTCGGCATCGCCGCGAAGATCCGTCTGGTCGAGCCGAAGAGTATCGAGCGCAGCGAGGGCAAGGCAAAGCGGATCATCGACCGAAGAAAGCTTGTCGATTAGTAAATCCCTGCCGACCGGGGCAGAATGAGAGTGCGCTTGCCGCCGTTGCTTTTTGAAGGGCGGCAGGGCGAGGGATTGCGTCTGTCGGATGAAATTTGTAATTTTTTAAAAATATTTTTTTATTTTAAAGAAATGGAGGGTATTATTATGATTATTCATCAGATCTCCGTTTTCATTGAAAATAAGCCGGGGCGGCTTACGGAAATCGTGTCCAGCCTTTCGGAAAAGGGCATTGATATCCGCGCGCTTTCCATCGCGGATACGACCGATTTTGGCATTCTGCGCCTGATCGTAAACGATCCGGAGCTGGCCATGCGCATTTTAAAGGATGAGGGCGTGACCGTTTCAAAAACGCAGGTGATCGGCGTTCGCATGGCGGATCGTGCAGGCGCGCTCGCCGAGGTGCTTGCCATCCTGCGCGATGCGAAGATCGCCGTGGAATATGCGTATGCGTTCATCACGCACAGCAAGAGCGATGCGTGCGTCGTGCTGCGTGTGGAGGACAACGAAAGCGCCATTCGCGCGCTGTCTGCACATGGCATCGCGTTTTTAGAGGATATCCAGTAAAGCAAGTGCGAGGGGCGCGCGGAAGCGTTGCCCCTCATTCCATGTCAATATACCAAAGCGCCTGCGCCGTCCGCGCGGGCAGGACATTATGCGGAAATTGCGGAAAACGCCGCAATTTTTGATCAGTTGGAGGTTAAAATACCATGTCAGAGCTTATGCCGAACGAGAAAAAGAACCAGAACATTACAGTAGACGGGCGCACCTTCGCCCGCCTGCCGATCAAAACCCACGTTGTGACCGCGGAGGACCAAATCGCCGACGTGGCGGAGAAATATGCCAAAGAGCATATGCAGGACGGAGACATTCTGTTTATCTCTGAAAAATGCGTCGCCTGCACGCAGCGCCGCGCCATCCCGATGAGCGAGATCCATCCGCGCCCGCTCGCGAAGTTTTTAACGAAATTTGTGTATAAATCCCCATATGGGATCGGACTTGGCATTCCGGAAACGATGGAGATGGCGCTGCGCGAATGCGGCGTGCCGCGCATCCTGTTTGCGGCGTTTTGCAGCGCAATCGGCAAGCTGTTCCGGCAGCGCGGCTGGTTTTATAAAATCGCGGGCTATAAGGCCGAGTCGATCGACGGGCCTACGCCGAACACCATCCCGCCGTATAACACCTGCGTCGTGTTAGGTCCGGAGCAGCCGGACCGCGTGGCGCGCGAGATCGCAGAGCGCATCGGGCAGCGCGTGGCGATCGTGGATGTCAACGACCTGTCCGGAAAGATCCTCGGCATTTCGCAGGATGACATGGATCGCGAGTTTATCGCGCGTATTTTAAAGGATAATCCGCTCGGGCAGAGCGCGCAGCAAACGCCGATGGGCATTATCCGCGAGGTTCGCGATGATGCCTGAGCAGGAGCTTTTTTCGCTTGCCCGCGAGGTCGAGCGTGACGCCGCAAACGCCTTTGCGCGCATCGATAAGATCGCGCAGGAAAATTCGCAGCGCGTGCTCGCCGCGTTTCAAAAGCATCGCGTGTCTGACGCGATGTTTGCCGGAACGACCGGCTATGGCTATGACGATGTCGGGCGCGACACGCTGGAGCGCGTTTATGCCGACACGTTCGGCGCGGAGGACGCGCTCGTCCGCCTGCAATTTGTGAACGGAACGCACACGATCGCGTGCGCCCTGTTCGGCGCGCTGCGCCCGGGCGATACGCTGCTTTCCATCACCGGCGCGCCGTATGATACGCTGCAAAGCACAATCGGGATCACCGGGGATTACCCCGGCTCGCTGCGCGATTTCGGCGTGAACTACCGCGAGATCGCGCTTGCGCCGGACGGGACGGTCGATCTGCCCGCGGTGCGCGCGGTGCTTGAGGAGGACAAGTCGGTCCGGGTCGTCAGCCTACAGCGCTCGCGCGGGTACAGCACGCGCGCGGCGCTTTCGGTTGAGACGATCGGCACGGTGTGCCGCGCGGTGCGCGGCATGCGTGAGGATGTGTGCATCCTGGTGGACAATTGCTATGGAGAATTCGTTGAAACCATAGAGCCATGCGCGGTTGGCGCGGATCTGATCGCAGGCTCTCTCATTAAAAATCCGGGCGGCGGGCTTGCGCCCTGCGGCGGATATATCGCGGGGCGGCATGATTATGTAGAGCGCGCCGCCATGCGGCTGACCGCGCCGGGCATCGGGCGCGAATGCGGGGCGACGCTCGGCAACAACCGCCTGCTGTATCAGGGTTTTTTCAACGCGCCGCACACCACGGCACAGGCGCTGAAAACCGCAGTGTTCTGCGCCGGTCTGCTGGAGCGGCTGGGCTATGCGGTCTCGCCGCGCTTTGAGGAGGCGCGGTATGACATTATTCAGACGATCGCGCTGGAAAACGAAGAAAATGTCCGCCGGTTTTGCCGCGGGATCCAGATGGGCGCGCCGGTCGACAGTTTCGTCACGCCGGAGCCTTGGGACATGCCGGGCTATGATTGCAAGGTCATCATGGCGGCGGGCGCGTTTATTCAGGGCGCATCGATCGAGCTTTCCGCCGATGCGCCGATGCGCGAGCCGTATTTGGTGTATCTGCAAGGCGGATTGACGTATGAGAGCGGGCGCGCGGGCATTCTTTGCGCGGCGCAATGCATGCAGGGCGCGGAATGAACAGGGAGGATAAAGAAAAAAGCGCCATCCCGTTTGCAAGCGGAATGGGCTTTGAGCGACAGTTTTGGGTATTTGTATTCGGCTGCGTGCTGGGCGTGGTGGTCGAGGTGCTTTGGTGCTGGCTGAAAACCGGAACGATCGAAAGCCGGTCCGGGCTGATTTACGGTCCGTTTAACCCGGTGTATGGCGGCGGCGCGCTGCTTATGACACTCGCGCTTTACCGGCAGCGCAGCGGCGCGCGCATTTTTCTCGGCAGTATGGTGATCGGCGCGGCGTTTGAATTTTTGTGCAGCTGGGTGCAGGAGCTTGCGTTCGGCACGGTCTCCTGGGAATACAGCGGCTCGTTTTTAAACCTTGCCGGGCGCACGAACTTGGGCTTTGCGCTCGCCTGGGGCTTTCTCGGGCTGTTTTATATCCGCATCGTGTATCCCTGGTTTTCGCGCTGGCTTGAAAAAATCCCGCCGCACATCGGGCATGCGCTCACCGTGGCGCTTGCGCTGTTTCTCGCCTTTGATATCGCGATCTCCTGTGCGGCGGTCGCGCGGCAGAGCGCGCGGCGGCGCGAGATCCCTGCGGCGTCTGCGATGGATGCGTTTCTCGATGCGCATTATACCGATGCGTATTTAAAAACGATCTATCCTAATATGCTGGTGGTTGCGCGCGAATAGCGACAGCCGCAAAAATTCTGCCGGTAGAGCGAGTATTCGCGCGAGAGCACGATCGAGCGCTGATAGCCGCCGCGTTTTTTGAAATCGGCATATAAATAAGAAATCCCATAGGTTTCGCCGAGACGTTCGCCGAGCTGGTTGAGCGCCTCGGCGTTTTTGTGCGGGCTGATGGAAAGCGTGGTCGTGAAAAAATCAAAGCCTCCGTCGCGCGCCGCCCGTGCGGTCTCGGCGAGACGAAGCTCATAGCAGCGCATACAGCGCGCGCCGCCCTCCGGCGCAGCTTCCAGCCCGCGCGCGATCTCGAAAAATTCCGCCGGGTCGTAGCGCGCGGCAAGAAACGTGATCGGGTTTTCATGCGGCAGCGCGTCGGCAAGGCGCGCAAGCTCCGCCTCGCGCTTGCGGTATTCCGCCGCGTCGTCGATATTCGGGTTATAAAAAAATAACGTGATCGCAAAATAACGCGATAAATATTCCAGAACATAGCTTGAGCAGGGCGCACAGCATGCGTGCAGCAAAAGCCGCGGCGTGCCGCAAAGCGTTTCAAGCTGCTCCTCCAGCTTCTTTTGATAGTTGATCGACATGGCGCTTCACCTCTTGCTATTGATTGTATCACGCCGTTTCGCGCGGCGCAAGTGCGGCAAAAAACATACGGACATAAAAAAACAACATTGCACTAAACATACCCAACAAAAACCGGTATACAAGAGCAAAATGGTAGTGTACAATACCTCCGATGATATGAAATACGCCCAAAAGGCGGCTGAGGTGATGAAAAATGGAACAGATGAGATCCCCGTGGGAAGAACGATTTACTTGGTTTTGGTTTTGTAAGGACGAGATTTTAGACTATACACAAGAGGATTTTGACCGCCGCGCGCGCGAGCTGCACGATCGCGGCGTGACCGTTGCGATCAACTTTACGATGACGCATTTTCGCATCGGGTTTTACCCGTATTGGGACGTGATTCATGAAGCAATGCGCAAATTTGCGGTCGCGTGCCATAAATATGGGATCCGCGTGGTTGAGCACCACAGCACGTCGCTCATACACGACCTGTTGAGCTCTGCGGGCTGGGAGCGCTTTGAGGAAGATCTCGGCTCGTTCAGCAGCTGGACGGAGAAGGTCGACACCTGGATCGAGGTGCCGCGGTTTATTGTAAATGATCCGAAGATTGACGGGAAGCGCCTGTACGACATGTATCAGATAGACGGGCGCACCGGCGAGGTCGCGGACACGGTGTATCAATGCCGCGCATTTTGCTTTAATAACCCGGATTTCCGCGAGATGTATTTTAATTATATGAAAAAGCTGATCGAGACCGTGCCGATCGACGGGATCATGAACGATGATGTGCAGTATTTCGGCGACGGGCATGCCTGCACCTGCGCGCATTGCCGCAAATTGTTCAAAGAGCAAACCGGTTATGATCTGCCGCAGCCGGAGGACTGGGATCAGTTTTACGGCGATTATACCAATCCGGTCTTCATCGCATGGAAGCGCTTCCGCCATGAGAGCGCCGAGCGGCTGTATCGCGACCTGACTAAGCTGTATGAAGAGCTCGGCGTGAAGCTCATTCGCCCGAATTATTCCTCGGATGTGCTGATCCACAATGAAACCGCGTATGGATTTGACTGCTGCTGCGATCTATGGGACTTTATCTTCCAGGAAAATTGCTATTCTGCGATTATGCACGCCTCTTATTTAAACTTTATGGCAGAGGCGCTCCATCGTTATGCGGCGGCTGCGCGGCATGGCGCGCCGTCTATGTCGATGTTCTATCCCGACCGCGCAGACAGCGTGTATTTTGCGTGGGCGCTTTCGCACACATGGGGGCAGATGTATACCGGCACGGGCGAAGGCGTGGATATCACAGGGCTTGAGCGCAAGTATCGCATGTTTGAAACGCAGCATGCGCCGCTGCTGGGTGAATCGAAAAAAATGGCGGATGCGGCGTTCTATTTCTCCATGCAGACCCGCGATTTCACAAAGGATGCGCCCGCGCGCTATACCGCGCCGTTTGTTGGGGCGATGCAGGCGGCGTGCCTTTCCGGGCTGGGCGTTGACATGACGTTTGAGAGCGATTCGACGGAAGAGCTTTCGCGCTATCCCATGCTGGTTTTGGCATGTGTCGCAATGCTTAGCGACGAGGAGCTTGCGCGCTTTGCAGAGTATGTAAAGGCGGGCGGGAAGCTCGTGATCTATGGCGATTTTGCAGAATTTGATCAGTTTGGCAAGCCGCGCGCGGTAAACGATACGCTGCGTGCGCTCGGTATCTCCGCGCAGGCGCAGGCGGCGGCGGGCGCGGGCGACGTGGCCGTGCGTCTGGGCGACCGTGCGCTTACGCTCACGGAAATGAAATCAAGCCTTGCCTTTACCGGCGGCGAGCCGCTGGCCACGCTTGCAGACGGGACGTGCGTGGGCATTCACGCGGCGCTTGGCGCGGGCGAGGTGTTCTGGGTTGCTGCGCAGCCGCAGAAATGCGAATTCCAGGATAGTATCTGGTCGCTGCGGCGCTGCACCGATTCGGAGCGCGCTCCGGCGCAGCCGTCGCTGCGCGCGCATCAGCTTTCGCATACCGGCGCGCTGCTGAATCTGCTCGTGGGCGAGCGCAAGCTGCATGTGACCAGTGAACGGGAGGAACTGCTTGCCGCCGCATATTCGGTCGAGAGCGGCGCAACGGTCCATATCGTCAATCTGGAGGACACGATCCCGCCGGATGACCGTTTGATCGGGCATGAGGATGTGCTTGTGCACTTTACGGACGGCGCGGAAAAGCTGCCTGCCATGCAGGTGAAGCTCCATATGGAGTGGCCTGTGAAAAAGGCGACGCTTTATACGCCGGAGGACGAGACGGCGCATGAGCTTACGTATCGCGAGCAGGACGGCGCGCTCGTGCTGGATATTCCGGGTGGTCTGTTTGCCGGATACGCGCTGATTTCCCTTGAAAAATAAACATGCGGGCGGTCTGTTTTGACCGCCCGTTTTTGGGAGGAATACGATGGAACACAGATCTCCCTGGTCTGAAGTGTATGCCTGGTTTTGGATGAATGAGCAAGAAATTCTGCACGGGACGCAGAGCGATTTTGACGAGAAGGCGCGGCAGTTTCGCATGGACGGCGCCACGATCGTGATCGATTTCAGCCTGACGCATTATCGACTTGCGTTCGTGCCCTACTTTGAAAAAATCCACGCGGGCATCCGTATGCTGGCGGACGCCTGCCACAAAGAGGGACTGCGCCTGATCGAGCATCATAGCGCGTCGCTCGTGTTCGATCTGCTCTGGTCGGAGGGGTGGAAGCGCTTAGAAGCGGATATCGGGTCATTCAGCAACTGGAAAAGCGACGTATATTCCTGGATCGAGGTGCCGCGCTATTTGATTTCCGAGCCGATGCTGTATGGGAAACCGCTGCGATCCATGTTTCAAATTGACGGCCGCACCGGGGAAAAGGCAAGCTCTGTGTATGATTCCGACTGCCTTTGTTATAACAATCCGGATTATCGCGCGGCTTATTTTGCCTATATGAAAGAGCTGATCGATTGCGGTATCGACGGGATCATGAACGATGATGTGCAGTATTTCGGCGATGGCAACGCGTGTACCTGTGTGCATTGCCGCAAAAAATTCAGGGAACAGACCGGCTACGATCTGCCGCAGCCGGAGGGCTGGAGCGCCTTTTACGGCGATTACTCCAACCCGGCATTTATCGCGTGGGAGCGGTTTAAGCGCGAGAGCACGCGGGATTTTTATCACGACCTCTCTGCGTGGTATCGTTCGCTGGGCGCAACGCTGTTGCGGCCCAATTACGTGTCGGCGGCGCTGGAAGGGAACCCAACGTCTTATGGATTTGACACATGCTGTGATATTTGGGATAATATTTATCAGGAGAACTGCTTCAGCACGGTAATGAAGGCGTCTTATCCGGATTATATGATCGAGGCGGTACATCGTTTTGCTGCGGCTGCGCGGCGCGGCGTTGCGTCTATGTCGCAGTTTTATCCGGATCGCGCGGACACGGTGTATTTTGGCTGGGCGCTTTCGCGCGCGTGGGGGCAGCTTTACACCGGGACCTGCGAGGGCGTGAATATTACGCAGATCGAGCGGAAATACCGCGAGTTTGACCGGGCGCACGCGGCGTTTTATGACCAGCCCGTTAAGCTGCGCGACGTTTCGTTTTATTTTTCAAAGCAAACGCGGGATTATACGGAGGACGCGGCGCGGCGCTATCAAAGACCGTTTATGGCGGCGCTGCAGGCGGCGTGCTTTTCCGGGCTGATTACGGATATGGTTTTTGAAGAGGATGACGCGGCGCGCTGGCGCGCGCACCCCTGCATTGTTTGCTCGCATACCGCCATGCTGTCTGACGCGGCGCTGAGCCGCTTTGCCGATTATGTGCGTGCGGGCGGAACGCTCATTGTATTGGGCGATTTCGCGGTGTATGACGAGCACGGAAATGCGCGCGACTATGCGAAAATCAGCGAAGGTCTGGGGCTTTCGGCGCAGCCGGAGCGGGCGGAGACCGTTACCGCATGCACGATCCGTGCGCGCGGGCGGGAGATCACGCTGCCGCGCATCATGGCAAAAGGGAAGTTTCAAGATCAATATTACTATGCAGAGCAAATCGGCGCGGGAAGTGTGTTTTGGGCGCCGTTTGATATGGGGTGCGACGAATATCAGCCGAGCGTGTGGGCGGATCGGAGGCAGGAAACGCCGCGCCCGGTACCGGCGCACCCGTCTCGCAGAGCATTGCAGGCGCAGTATACCGGCGCGCTTCTTGACCTGCTGGTAGAAAAAACGCTGCGCGTGCAGTGTGAGCAGAAGGAGCTGTTTGCCTCTGCGTTTAATACGCGCGGCGGCGTCGCGGTGCATCTGGTCAATCTCAGCGATACCGTGCCGGAGGATGATCGACCAATCGGGCATGAGGAGCGAATTCAAAACTTTACCGAGCAGGGGAGGCCTGTGCCGGAGGTCTGCATCGCATTGCGCACAGACCGCGCCGTCTCGCGGGCTTGGGCATATACCCCGGAAAAACAGCACGGTGCAGAGCTTGCGGTCCGGCGTGCGGGTGAAGATGTGCAGCTCACGCTGCCGGCGGGATTTTTTGCGGGCTACGCGCTGATAACATTGGAGGAATGACGATGACGGTAGTAATTATGACGGATATCGAGGGGATCAGCGGGGTAGATGATATCTCAATGATCGATGAAAGCGGCGAGGGCTATCGCTTTGCCTGCGCGCAGCTGATGAAGGATACGAATGCGGCGGTTGCGGGCTGCTTTGACGGCGGCGCGACGCGCGTTTTGGTGATCGATGGTCATGGCGCCGCACACAATATGGATGCAAAAAAACTGGATCCGCGCGCGGAGAAAATTACCGTGCAGCAATGGATCGAGGTAACGCGCGCGGGCGAGGTCGATCTGTTCATGGAGATCGGCGCGCACGCAAAGCCGGGTACGCAGGATGCGTTTCTTGACCATGTGCAAAGCTCTGCTAAGTGGTTTGAATACACGATCAATGGGGTATCGTGCGGCGAGCTGACGCAGGGCGGGCTGTTTATGGGCGCATATGGCGTGCCGTTTGTGATGGTTTCGGGCGATGAGGCCGCCTGTGCCGAGGCGCGCGCGCTGCTCGACGGGCGCATTGCCTGCGCCGTGGTCAAGCGCGGGATCGGGCGCAACCGGGCGGAATGCATTGGGCAGGATGAGGCGCTTTTGCGCATTCGCCGCGCCGCGTGCGAGGCGATGAAACTGGGCAAAGTGATTCCGCCGCTTCGCGTACCGACTCCGCTGGATATTCGGCTCGTTCATATGCGCAGCGACTATTGCGATGAAACAATGGAGCGGCATCCGGATTTTGCGCGTCTTGACGCGCGCACCGCGCAGCGCATCGTGCAAACGGTTGAGAGCTATTCTGATCTTCTGTTTTGGTAAAAACCGGCCGGGCGGCATACGCTGCCCGGTCGTTTTGCGCAAAAGTGTGTACTATTTTACAAATTGCCAGATCGTACGGTGGAAATGTAAAATAGTCCATAGTTTTTTTCGCTCAGTGTGCTATGATATCCTCGAAATGAGCGAGAGACTCGCTTTATTATTGAATGAATCTGGAGGAATCAGAGATGTTCAGAATAGGTATCGTTGGCTCGGACAACAGCCATGCGGAAGCGTTTTCGCAGCTGATCAACCTGCCGAATAAAACGACCGGGGAGATGGATTATCCGGACTGCAAGGTCACGGCGATCTTCGGTCTGGAGAAAGAGCGCACCGAGCAGGTCGCGCGCGATGGGAAAATTGAGTATATCGCAGAGAACATTGAGGATATGTATGACAAGGTCGATGCGGTCATGGTCGTGTTCCGTCACGGCGGGCTGCATGCGCAGTATGCGATGCCGTTTTTAGAGCGCGGCATTCCGGTCTGGCTGGATAAGCCGTTCACGATCTCGAATGAGGACTGCAAAATGGTCATTGAGGCGTCGAAGAAATATAACACCATTCTGACCGGCGGCTCGACCTGCAAGTTCGCATATGACGTGCTGATGGTCAAGAATGCGCGCGAGAACGAGGGGCGCATCGGCAAGATCCGCAGCGCGATGATGAACTTCCCGGCAACGCTTGAGAACGAATACGGCGGCATTTATTTCTATGCCGGTCATCTCGCCGAGATGGCGGCCACGGCGTTTGGCTATGACATGAAAACCGTGACCGCGGTAGAGAATAACGGCGACGTGATCGCGGTTTTGAAGTATGATAACTATCAGGTCGCGCTCAACTTCCTTGCGGATGCGAACCAGAACACCGTGCTCGTTATCGGCGATAAGGGTGTGATGTATCGCGAGCTGGATATTTCGTTTGTATACCGTTTGGGGCTCGATGAGTTCGTGAAAACGCTGCGCACCGGCGTGATCCCGGTCTCGCACGAGAAGCTGTTTAAGACGGTTGCCCTGTTGAATGCGGTGAAGGAATCGTATACGACCAAGAAGGAAGTTGCGATCCCCAGCCTGAACGATTAATTAAAATTAGAAGGAGAGAAACATCATGGAAAAACTTGCAATTTTTGGCGGCGAGAAAACCAAAACCACCCCGTTCGGCACGGGTAAGCGCTTCGGCGACGAGGAGCTGCAGCAGCTTAAGGAAGCGCTTGAGCAGAACACGCTGTTCTACTGGTACGGCAACAAGGTCAAGACGTTTTTGGATAAGTTTAAAACCATGTACGGCGCAAAGTATGCGGTTGCAACCTCTTCGGGCACGGCGTCGCTGCATGTTGCGCTGGGCGCAGCAGGCGTGACCGCGGGCGATGAGGTCATCACCTCTCCGATTACCGATATGGGCTCGGTCATCGGCATCGTTTTCCAGAACGCGATCCCGGTCTTCGCGGATCTTGACCCGCATACATACAACATGACCGCAGAGACCATTGCGGCAAAGATCACGAACAAGACCAAGGCGATCATCGTGGTTCACCTCGCGGGCAACCCGGCGGATATGGATCCGATCATAGAGCTTGCGAAAAAGCATAACCTGGTCGTTATTGAAGACTGCGCACAGAGCTATGAGTGCTTCTATAAGGGGCGCCGCGCCGGTACGATCGGTGATTACGGCTGCTTCAGCTTAAACGACTTTAAGCACATCTCCGCGGGCGACGGCGGCATGATTCTCATGAACAATCAGGATGATTATGAGCGCGCACTCCGCTTTGCGGATAAGAACTATAACCGTTTGACCACGGATCCGGCTGCCGGCCGCAAGATCGAGTTCATTGCGCCGAACTACCGCATGAACGAGCTGACCGGCGCGGTTGCGATCGCACAGCTCGATCGCCTGCCCTGGATCTGCGAGCGCCGTCATGCGCTGGGTGAGCGTTTGACCGCGGGCATTCAGGATATTCCGGGTATCCAGATCCATGAGGTCCATGAGGGCAACAAGTCGTCCTACTGGTTCTACATGCTGCGTGTGGACGAGAAGGCAGCCGGCGTAAACCGCGATGATTTTGCCGCTGCGCTGATCGCAGAGGGCATTCCGTGCCAGGCGGGCTATATCCCGACCTGCGTATATGAGTATGACATGTTCCAGAACAAGGAAGGCTTCAAGGGTACGCATGCGCCGTTTGACAGCCCGTACTATGGCGGCAACGTCAGCTACGCGAAGGGCACCTGCCCGATCGCAGAGGAGATCCTCGAGACCGCAGTTCGCCTTAACATCAACGAGTTCTTTACCGAGCAGGATATCGATGATATGATCGCTGCAATTCAGAAGATCTCTGCATATTATCAGAGCCAGAAGTAAGAAATAAGCAGAGCACATGGGGCATTTGCCCCATGTGCTCCGATCAGTGGTGAAAATGATGATGATTATTGACGACCATAACCACCCGGACTGGTGCGGCTATAATTTAGACAAATATCTGGAGAATATGGATCGCTATGGGATCGATAAGACCTGGCTTTTGTCTTGGGAAGCGCCGCATAATGAGTATGATCCGGAATATTTATGCCGCACCCCGGTGCAGGACTGCAACTGGGGGCCGATCCCGTTTGAGCGCTGCCTGTCTTATAAAGAGCGCGCGCCCGAGCGGTTTATCCTCGGCTATGCGCCCGACCCGCGCCGGCCGGACGCGATCGCCCGTTTAAAAGCGGCGGTCGATATGTACGACGTGCGCATCTGCGGCGAGCTGAAAATTCGCATGATGCTGGATGACTGGGACGCGATCCGGATGTATCGCTTCTGCGGCGAGCAGAACCTCCCGGTTCTTGTGCATCTGGATTATGAGTTTGACTATGGCGTAACGTATCCGCGCCCGAACTACTGGTATGGCGGCGGGATCGATGCGCTGGAGCGTGCGGTAAAAAAATGCCCGGAGACCACGTTTATCGGGCATGCGCCCGGCTTCTGGTCGCACATTTCGGGCGACGATCAATTCGACAAAGACCCGTATTATAAGGGCAAGGTTCAGCCCGGCGGCAAGCTGATCGAGATGCTGCGCACATACCCGAATTTATATTGCGATATTTCCGCAGGCTCGGGCTGCAACGCGCTCTCGCGTGATCCGGAATTTGCCGTGAAGTTTTTAACGGAGTTTCAGGACCGTATTTTATACGGCCGCGATTATTTCGATAATATCCATCAGGAGTTTTTAAACTCCATCACCTTGCCGGACGGCGTGCTTGAGAAGATTTATTCTGGAAACGCGCTGAAACTTGTTCCGCTTGATTAGCCAAAAGGCGCCCTGAACCGGGGCGCCTTTTTTTGCAGCACATCTTGCAGACTATATGAAAAAAGCAATCGCGGCAGACAAAAACGGTATGGCGGGCGCTTTGTAAAAAGCGAAAAGAAAAACCGCGTAAAAAGCGCAGAAAACCGGGGGAAAATTTGTTAAAATTAAAACAATTTTTGCGCTTTGTAAAAAAGGTGCGAACCGGGCGGGTTTAAAATAAAAATTTGTGAGAAAAGCCCTTGATTTCAGAGCAAAAAAGCACTATAATCTTATTTCGCGAGGTGTTGCTCTCGCTAGAAAGGGTTCAGGGTGATATGAGGTGCAGTTCGTTGTATTTTTAGTGTTGTTTCCATTCATTCCCGCCGCGGTGTTATGCTTTTGCAAAGACCAGACGGTGCGTGAGTGGACGGTGCGGATCGCCGCCGCGGTGATCGCGCTTGCTGCAATTTCTCTTGCATGGGTATATTTTTCCGTGCCGCAGCAGTTCTTCCTTGCGCATGGCGAGTGGCTTGATCCGCTGTTTCTGATCGCAGAGCTTGCCATCTGCGGAATCGTTACGTTTTATGGAATTAAGCTTCGAAGAGGGCTTCCGATCGCGTTGTCCGTGGGGCAAACGGCGGCGCTTCTGATTTATGAGCTGTTTTTAAAGCCGGAGGCGCAGGTCGCCCGCGCGCATATCGAGATCGATAAGCTCAGCGTGATCATGGCGCTGATCATCGGTGTGATCGGCAGCCTGATCTGCCTGTTCGCCGTGACTTATATGCAGGATTTCCATCGGCATCATAAAGAATATGCGGACAATAGCGGTCGCTTTATCGCGCTGCTTTTCGTGGTTATTTCCGCGATGTTTGGCATCGTGTTCTCCAACAATCTGATCTGGATGTCGGTGTTCTGGGAGGTCACAACGCTTTCGTCCTTCATCTTTATTAAATATACCGGGACGGACGAGGCGGTCAAAAACGCGTTTACCGCGCTGAATTTAAACCTGGTCGGCGGCGCGGCGCTCGCCGCGGCGATCATTATTCTGGGTCTGGGCTACGGCATTTCGGATATGGCGCTTTTAGTCTCTGCGCCGTGCCATGAACCGCTGTTCCTCATCGCGGTGCTGCTGCTCGCGATCGCAGGAATTTCCAAGGCGGCGCAGTTCCCGTTTTCCAAATGGCTGCTCGGCGCGATGGTCGCGCCCACGCCGACGAGTGCGCTGCTGCATTCGTCTACCATGGTCAAGGCGGGCGTGTTTTTGCTGATTAAAATTTCGCCCCTGATGGCGAATACGCTGGTCGGAACGCTGATGGTCGTGATCGGCAGCATGACGTTTCTTATGTCGTCCATCCTCGCCATCGCGCAGACAGACGCGAAGCGCACGCTTGCGAATTCCACGATCGCAAACCTCGGGCTGATCGTTGCGTGCAGCGGCGTCGGCGGATATGAGGCGCTTTGGGCGGCGATTTTCCTGATGATTTTCCATGCGATCGCGAAATCGCTTCTGTTCTTGTGCGTCGGCACGATCGAGCATCAGATGGGCAGCCGCGATATCGAGGATATGCATGGGCTGATCGTCAAGCTGCCGCTGCTTTCGTTCTTCATGGCGGTCGGCATTGCGGGCATGTTCCTCGCGCCGTTCGGCATGCTGATCTCCAAATGGGCAACGCTGAAGGCGTTTGTAGATGCGAATAATATCCTGATCGTTGTGGTTCTGGTATTCGGCAGCGCGGCCACGCTGTTTTACTGGACAAAATGGCTGGGCAATATCGTGGCGGTTTTGCCGAAAAGCGAGCGGATTCATTACGTTATGCCGACAGACGTGAAAATCACGTTTGGCATCCAGGCGGCGCTGACTATGCTGCTCTGCCTGTGCTTCCCGGTCGTTTCGAAAACGATGATCGCGCCGTATCTGGTCGATGTGCTGCAGCTTCCGGTCACAACGGTGATCGAGAGCGGAAATCAGGTCATCATGACGATCATGATGATCGTCATCGTGGTGCTGCCGCTTGCGCTGCATTCGATCTCGGCTACCGACGACCGCATCACCTCCGCCTATATGGGCGGCGTGAACGCGGGCGACGGGCGGCATTTCATTGATGCGCATGGCGACAAAAAGCGCATGTATTTAAGCAACTGGTATATGCCGGAGCTGATTCATGAGAAAAAAATCTCAGGCGTTTGCACGATAGCCGCTGTTCTGCTGATCGCGGGATGCCTTGCGATATTAGTGGGAGGGCTGGCAATATGAATTGGTTGACCGGAGTGTTATATCTGATCCTCGCGCCGTTTGCGGGCGCGCTGCTCGCCGGGCTGGACCGAAAGATCACCGCGCGCATGCAGGGGCGGCAGGGTCCGCCGATTTTGCAGCCGTTTTATGACGTGGCGAAGCTGTTTTCCAAGCAAAACTCGATCGTAAACGGGTCGCAGAACCTGTTTATCGTGTTTTATCTGTTTTTCAATGTGTTTACCGGCTTTTTGTTTTACAGCGGCGGAGATCTTCTGCTTGTCATCTTCGCGCTCACGCTCTCGAGCGTGTTCCTCGTTTTGTGCGCATATAGCGTGAATTCGCCGTTTTCTTCGATGGGCGCATCGCGCGAGCTGGTGCAGATCATGTCGTATGAGCCGGCGGTCATGCTCTCGGCGATCGGCATGTATCAAATCTGCGGTTCGTTCCATGTGGGCGATATCGTAACGGGCGCGCTGCCGAACGTGGTATACCTGCCCGGCGTGTTTTTAAGCTTCTTATTTATTTTAACGATCAAGCTGCGCAAGTCGCCGTTTGATATCAGCACGTCGCACCATGCGCATCAGGAGGTCGTAAAGGGCGTGACGACCGAGATCTCCGGTCAGGCGCTCGGCATGATCGAGGTGACGCACTGGTACGAAAGCATCCTGATCTGGGGTCTGGTTTACCTGTTTTTCGGGTTCCGCTCGGTCTGGAGTCTGCCGATCTTCCTTGTTGCGTTCGTGCTGATCTTCCTGCTTGAGATTCTGATTGATAATACATCTGCGCGCGTGAAATGGCAGGTTATGCTAAAGGCATCCTGGGCGATGACCGCGACGGTGTCGTTTTTAAACCTCTTGATCCTCGCGTTGTGGAAATAATCGGGCGAAAGGAGTTTTTTCCATGCATATGATCGAAAAGTCGCCGTGGATTATTCACTACGACGGAACCAGCTGCAACGGCTGCGATATCGAAACGCTCGCCTGCCTGACGCCGCTTTATGATATTGAGCGGCTCGGCGCGATCAATACGGGCAACCCCAAGCACGCGGACATCCTGCTTGTGACCGGCTCGGTCAATGAGCAGAGCGCGCCGGTGCTTTGGCAGATTTACAACCAGATGGCAAACCCAAAGGTCGTTGTTGCGATCGGGATCTGCGCGCTGACCGGCGGCGTGTTCCGCGATTGCTATAATGTGCGCGGCGGCGTGGATACGCTGCTCCCGGTCGATGTGTATGTTCCGGGCTGCGCGGCAAGACCGGAGGCGATCATCGACGGCGTCGCCAAGGCGACGGAGATCCTCGCGCAGAAGCTGGAGCATCAGCGCGAAACTGAAAAGCAAAGGAGAGCGGCGCATAAGGCTCAGGCGCCCGGTGAGATGTGATGGAAAGCAAAACGATCACAAGCGATAAGCTGCTTGAATATGCAAACCGGATGCATGATGAAAACTATCGCCTCGTGCAGATGTGCGCCACGCGCATCGGAGACCAGATCGTTCTGGATTATTCGTTCGGGCGCGGCTATGAATTTGTCAATTTAAAAAGCGAGATCGAGGCGGATACCGAGGTTCCGAGCATCAGCCGGGTCTTTCCGTCCGCGTTTTTATATGAAAATGAGATGCATGACCTGTATGGCATCGCGATCCAGCATATGACCACGGATTATGAGGGGAGCTTTTACCGCACGGCGATCAAAAACCCCTTCTTTCCGCTCAAACAGGAGGAGGAATAGGCGATGGCAAAGAGAAGTATTGTCCCGTTTGGTCCGCAGCACCCGGTCTTGCCCGAGCCGATCCATTTAGACCTCGTGCTTGAGGATGAGCGCGTGATTGAGGCGATCCCGTCGATCGGATTCGTGCATCGCGGGCTGGAAAAACTGGTAGAAAAAAAGGAATTTACAGAGTATGTATATATCGCAGAGCGCATTTGCGGCATTTGCAGCTTCCAGCATGGATCTGGCTATTGCCAGGCGGTCGAGGCGATCATGAATGTTGATATCCCGCCGCGTGCGCGCTATCTGCGCACGATCTGGGGCGAGCTGTCGCGCATGCACAGTCACCTGCTGTGGCTCGGTCTGCTGGCGGATGCGTTTGGGTTTGAAAGCCTGTTTATGCAGTGCTGGCGCCTGCGCGAGCGCGTGCTGGATATTTTTGAAATGACAACCGGCGGCCGCGTGATTTTCTCCGTGGTCAAGATCGGCGGCGTCCGCCGCGATATCACGGCGGAGCAGATGAAAACCATTCTCCCGGTGCTCGATAGCATCGTGCGTGATCTGCGCGATTTTGAGAAGGTATTTTTCCAGAACTACACGGTGAAAAGCCGCCTGTGCGGCGTGGGCGTGCTGTCGCCGGAGAAGATCCATGAGCTGGGCGCGGCAGGTCCGGTCGCGCGCGGATCCGGCGTTGCGCTCGATATGCGCAAGCTCGGGTATGCCGCGTATGGCGAGCTGCCGGAGGTTGAGCCAATCATCGAAAAAGACGGCGACTGTTACGCGCGCTGCCTCGTGCGCCTGCGCGAGCTGTATCAGTCGGTCGATATCATTCGCGCCGCTGCGGCGCAAATGCCGGAGAGCGAGCTTTCCGCCAAAGTGATCGGCAACCCGAACGGCGAATATTTCTCCCGCGTGGAGCAGCCGCGCGGCGAGGCGATCTATTATGTGCGCGGCAACGGCACCAAGTTTTTAGATCGCTTCCGCGTGCGCACGCCGACGTTTGCCAATCTCGGCGCGCTGCTTGCCATCCTGCCCGGCTGCGAGCTGGCGGATGTGCCGATGATGGTTTTGACCATTGACCCGTGCATCAGCTGCACGGAGCGTTAAAGGAGGGGCAGACATGGCGTTTTCTGAATTTGCAAAAACCGCGGTGAAGAACCTGTTTTCCGCCCCCGCCACGCGCGATTATCCGCATTTGAAAAAGGAATTTTGCCCCGGTGTGCGCGGGCATGTGATTTTTGATGAGACCGATTGTATCTATTGCGGACTGTGCATGCGCAAATGCCCGGCGGATGCGATCCATGTCGCGCGCGCGGAAAAAACGTGGAGCATCGTCCGCGCGCAGTGCGTACAATGCGCAAATTGCGTGGACGCGTGCCCGAAAAAGTGCCTGAGCATGGGACCGGAATACACCCCGGTCATGACGGAGAAAGGGACGGAAGTGCATGCACGAGTACCCGATCACACAGAGGATCATTGAGATCGCGGAGGACTATGCGGCAAAGCACGGCTATCGCCGCGTGCGCGGAATTCACGTGGTCGCGGGCGATCTCGCAGGCTATGTGCCGGACACGGTGAAGCTGTATTTCGACGAAATTTCAAAGGGCACGCGCTGCGAGGGCGGGACTCTTACGATCACGCGGGTCGAGCCGAAGCTGCATTGCACGCGGTGCGGCGCGTATTTTAAGCGCGCGCTCTTTTCGTTTTCCTGTCCGGAATGCGGCGGCGAGGGCGAGCCGTGCGAGATCGGGCGCGAGTTTTATGTAGAAAGCATCGAGGTGGATGAGAATGACAAAGAAAATTGAAGTCATCGAGAATATTATGGATGAAAATGACCGCATCGCGGCGCAAACGCAGGCGGAGCTTACCGCGCGCGGCGTGTTTTGCATCAATGTGATGGGCGCGCCCGGCGTGGGCAAAACGTCGGTCATGAAGCGGATCTTTGAGCATGCGGCGTTCCGTCCGTATGTGATCGAAGGGGATATCGAGTCTGACCTTGACACGGCGGCGCTGCAAAAGCTTGGCATCACAACGGTGCAGATCAATACACACGGCGCGTGCCATTTGGATGCGCCGTCAATCCAGACCGCGCTGCGCGGCGTTCCCGACCTGCGCGATGGCGTGCTGTTTATTGAAAATATCGGAAACCTGGTCTGCCCCGCGGAATTCACGATCGGCGAGCATGCCAAAATGCTCATTGTTTCCACCACGGACGGCAGCGATAAGCCGTATAAATACCCGCTTGCGTTTGAAAAGGCGGATCTGATC
>CAKUEM010000009.1 GCA_934646115.1 uncultured Oscillospiraceae bacterium | reverse complement strand
AATACCGTTGATAAAAACGGAAAAATCTATCCGTGTGATGCGGATGCAACCACTTTAAGCGACGGAACAGTTCTTGTGAAAAACACAGCGGAGCTTCCCGAAAAGGAGATCGCGGCACATGAGCCAATTCATCATTACCGCATCGCGAGACCGGACATTTACAAGCCGATTGCGGACGTTGTAAAATACGGCGGCATTGATATTTTAAATCCCGATTCTGCAGAGGTTCTTAATGGCATAGGAAACACTTATCAAACATCGCACGGTTCGTATCTCGATTTGGATAATATCATATATTATGATATAAAAATTATGATATAAAAAAGCGGCGGCGCTTTTTGGTGCGAACTCCCCTGCTCTGCGGCGAAAAACGCGGTGCGGCGCTTTTTTGCAAAAATTCATAAAAAAGGCGAAAAAAATCAAAAAACCCCTTGACATAGGGGCTTTTTTGTTATATCCTATTAGAGCGCCTGTATAGGGCGCAGTATGCGATGAAACAGGAGATTGCTGCGATTACGCAGGTAACTTCTGTGGAGTATGTCCGACAATCGGGCGGCTGAAAAAACTGCATGGAATGCTTAGAGTGCTTGCGGCTCTAGTGTTTTACAGTATGAAGGCCGGATCAGGAGAACCCCTAAACTGAGTCCGGTTTTTATTATGCCAAAGCGCGATACGCGCGGCGGAGTTGTGCAGGATTTTCGCCGTACGCAGACAAACTACTACGTACGTTTTAAGGAGGAACCAACTATGGCAACTATGGCAAAGGAAATGATCCGGATCCGTCTCAAGGCCTACGATCATCAGCTGATCGACCAGGCGGCAGAGAGAATTGTTGAAACCGCAAAGCGCCAGGGCGCAAAGGTTTCCGGGCCGATTCCGCTTCCGACTTCCAAGGAGGTCGTTACGATCTTACGCGCGGTGCATAAATATAAGGACAGCCGTGAGCAGTTCGAGCGCCGCACACACAAGCGTTTGATCGACATCTTGAAGCCCTCCGCCGAGACCGTTAAGGCGCTCATGTCCTTAGACCTTCCGGCTGGTGTGGAAATCGAGATCAAGCTGTAATTTTTGTTTAGAACCGCAGCTCTTCTCCCCGCCCTTTTGGGGTTATGCTGGCGGGCGGAAAAGAGCGGGTCATGTTGGCGGGTGCGTCAACCAATAACCTAAAGGAGGAAAATAGATGCAAAAGGCAATCATCGGCAGAAAAGTTGGCATGACTCAGATCTTCGATGCTGAAGGTATGGTCATTCCGGTCACCGTCATCGAAGCCGGTCCTTGCGCCGTCGTTTCCAAGAAGACGACCGAGCGTGACGGATACGAGGCTGTTCAGCTCGGCTACGAAGACATTCCGGATCGCAAGCTGAATAAGCCAGCGATGGGACATCTGAAGAAAGCAGGCGTCTCCGCAAAGAAAATTCTCAAAGAGTTTAAGCTCGACGACTGTTCCGCTCTGAACGTCGGCGACGAGGTGAAGGCGGACGTTTTCGCTGAAGGCGACTGCGTGGATATCACCGGAACGAGCAAAGGTAAGGGCACCGCTGGTACGGTCAAGCGCTTTGGCCAGCGCATGCAGTGCCACACCCACGGTGTTGGCCCTGTGCACAGAAGCGCGGGCTCCATGGGCGCGGCGACCGACCCGGGCCGTGTGCTGCCGGGCAAGAAGCTGCCGGGCCGCATGGGCGCAGAGCAGGTCACTGTGATGAATCTTGACGTCGTCAAGGTCGATGTGGAAAACAACATGATCGCAGTGCGCGGCGCTATCCCTGGCCCGAAGGGCGGGCTCGTGTTCATCCGCAACACGGTGAAGAACGCGTAAGCCGAACGATAAGCGAAAGGAGATAAAAAGCTATGCCTAAGGCAACAGTTTATGATATGACTGGCAAGCAGGTCGGAGAGATCGAGCTTCTCGATGCGATCTTCGGCATTGAGCCAAACAAAACTGCAATGCACGAGGCGGTGAAGAACCACCTGGCAAATTGCAGACAGGGCACGCAGAGTACGTTAACTCGTGCGGAAGTCCGTGGCGGCGGCATCAAGCCGTGGCGCCAGAAGGGCACCGGTCGCGCTCGTCAGGGCTCGATCCGCGCGCCGCAGTGGACGCATGGCGGCATCGCCCTCGGCCCGAAGCCGAGAAGCTACAGCTACCGTCTGAACAAGAAATACCGCCGTCTCGCGCTGAAGAGTGCGCTCTCCGCAAAGGCGCAGGCGGGCGAGATCATCGTCATTGAAAACCTGAAGCTCGATGCGATCAAAACGCGCGATTTTGCGGCGTTCTTGAAAGCGATCGACGTTTCCGGCAAGGCGCTCGTCGTCACTCCGGAGGTTTCGGAGAACATCGTGAAGAGCGCGCGCAATATCCCGGGCGTCACCACCACGACCGCGACCATCTTAAATGTCTATGACATCTTAAACGCGGGCAAGTTCATCGTGGATCGCGACGCTGTAGCGAAAATTCAGGAGGTGTTTGCATAATGAAATCACCTTACGATATCATTAAACGTCCGGTCATCACGGAGCAGTCGATGGAGAACCTCGATAAGAAGATCTATGTCTTTGAGGTTGCAAAGAGCGCGAACAAGATCGAGATCCGCCGCGCGGTGGAAGAGATCTTCGGCGTTTCGGTCGATAAGGTCAACACCATGAACGTTTCCGGCAAGGAAAAGAGAATGGGCGTCCACACCGGCTTCCGCGCGGATTGGAAAAAGGCGATCGTTCGCCTGAAGGCTTCTTCGAAGACGATTGAGATCTTCGAGGGCATGGTTTAATTTCAAGTTCAGTCATAAAGGAGGATACAGAGCAACATGGCGATTAAAACATTTAATCCAACAACGCCTTCCAGACGTAATATGACTGTTACGGATTATTCCGTGCTCAGTAAGGTTAAGCCTGAGAAGAGCTTGCTTGAGAATTTAAAGAAAAATTCCGGCCGCAACAGCTATGGCCGCATCACCGTTCGCCATCGCGGCGGCGGAAACAAGCGCAAGTACAGACTGATCGATTTCAAGCGCGATAAGATGGACGTTCCGGCGACCGTGCTCACCATCGAGTACGACCCGAACCGCGGCGCTTTCATCGCGCTCACCCAGTTTGCAGACGGCGAGAAGCGCTATATCATCGCGCCGCACGGTCTCAAGGTCGGCGACACGGTCATCTCCAGCACGACCGCTGATATCAAGCCGGGCAACGCGCTGCCGATCATCAATATCCCGGTCGGTACCGTGATCCACAACATCGAGCTGAACCCGGGCCGCGGCGCGCAGTTTGTGCGCGGTGCCGGCAATGCGGCGCAGCTCATGGCGAAGGAAGACGGGATGGCGCTCGTTCGCCTGCCGTCCGGCGAGCTTCGTAAGTTCCGCTTAAACTGCATGGCGACGATCGGTCAGGTCAGCAACCTGGATCATGAGAATGTTCAGCTTGGTAAGGCCGGCCGCACGCGTCATCAGGGCATCCGCCCGACCGTTCGCGGTTCTGTTATGAACCCGTGCGATCACCCGCACGGCGGTGGTGAGGGCAAGTCCCCGATCGGTCGTCCGGGTCCGGTTACCCCGTGGGGCAAGCCGACGCTGGGCTACAAGACGCGCAAGAAGAAAAACAGATCTGATAAGTTTATTGTTCGCCGCCGCAACGGCAAATAAGCACAAGGTAGTAAGGAGGCTAATAATTCATGAGCAGAAGTGTAAAGAAGGGCCCCTTCGTAGCACCTGTGCTGCTGAAGAGGGTTCGCGAAATGAACGAAAAGGGAGAAAAGAACGTGCTGAAGACCTGGTCGCGCGCGTCCACCATCTTCCCGGAGTTCGTGGGTCACACCTTTGCCGTCCATGACGGCAGAAAGCACGTTCCGGTATATGTCACCGAGGATATGGTCGGTCACAAGCTCGGCGAGTTTGCACCGACGAGAACATACAGAGGTCATTCGGGCAGCAAGACCTCCAACACGAAGTAAGGAGGAAGCAGGAATGGAAGCAAAAGCACATTTACGGTATGCCCGGATCTCTCCGAGAAAGGTCAAGATCGTTGTTGACCTGATCCGCGGGAAGGACGTCGCCACCGCGACCGCTATCCTGGCAAACACGCCCAACGCCGCTTCCGAGCTCGTACTGAAGCTCTTAAAGAGCGCGGTATCTAATGCGGAAGCAAACCACAACATGGATGTGGATAAGCTCTATGTTTCGCAGGTATTCGCCTGCCCCGGCCCGATTCTTAAGAGAATCATGCCGCGCGCGCAGGGCAGAGCCTTCAGAATCAACAAAAGAACTTCACACATCACACTCGCTGTGGCTGAGAAGGAATAGGGCAAGGAGGTACTTTATGGGTCAGAAAGTGAATCCCCACGGCTTACGTGTGGGTGTAATTAAAGATTGGGACTCCCGTTGGTACGCCCGTGATGAAAAAGTGGGCGACCTGATCGTCGAGGACTATAAAATCCGCAAATATCTCAAGGATCTGCTCTATGCTGCGGGCATTCCGCGCATCGAGATCGAGCGCTCGAACGCGCGCGTTCGTATCCTGCTGCATTGCAAGAGCCCGGGCATGGTGATCGGTCGCGGCGGCGCCGAGATCGAGAAGCTGCGCTTAAACCTTGAGAAAATGATCGGCAAGCCGGTCGCGCTCAACATCGTTGAGGTCAAGAATCCTGATATGAACGCGCAGCTCGTTGCTGAGAGCATTGCGGCTCAGCTTGAGAAGCGTATCTCCTTCCGCCGCGCAATGAAGCAGTCGATGGGCCGCGCAATGCGCATGGGCGCGAAGGGTATCAAAACCGCGGTTTCCGGTCGCCTTGGCGGCGCCGAGATCGCGCGCAGTGAGCACTATCATGAAGGCACGATTCCGCTTCAGACGCTTCGTGCCGATATCGATTACGGCTTTGCCGAGGCACACACCACCTACGGCCGCATCGGCGTAAAGGTATGGATCTACAAGGGCGAGATCCTGCGCGCCGGCGAGCGTGGTCCGCGCACGATCGAGGGCCCGAAGCCGCGCGAAGAGCGCCGTGAACGCCGCGACCGTGGCGATCGCCGCTTCAACAACGACCGTCCGAGAAACAACTTCAACAACCGCGGCGGAAATTCCAACAACCGTGGTCAGGGCGGCTATCAAAGAGGGAATGCGCCTCAGAAGGAAGGAGGCAGCAGATAATGCTTCTGCCAAAGAGAGTAAAATATCGCAGAGTGCATCGCGGCCGCTTAAAGGGCCGTGCGATGCGCGGTAATACCGTATCCAACGGCGAGTATGGGCTTGTTGCCCTCGAGCCGGCTTGGGTCAAGAGCAATCAGATCGAGGCTGCCCGTATCGCGATGACGCGTTACACCAAGCGCGGCGGTCAGGTCTGGATCAAGATCTTCCCGGATAAGCCGGTCACGGAGAAGCCGGCTGAGACCCGAATGGGTTCCGGTAAAGGTTCTCCGGAGTATTGGGTTGCAGTGGTTAAGCCGGGTCGCGTGATGTTCGAGATCGCCGGCGTTTCCGAAGAGGTTGCGCGCGAGGCGCTGCGTCTTGCTGCGCACAAGCTCCCGTTAAAGTGTAAGTTCGTTAAGAGAGAAGACCAAGTTTCCGAGACGGGTGGTGATAATTGATGAAGGCACAGGAAATTCGTGATCTGAGCGCAGAAGAGCTCGTTGTGAAGCTCGGCGACCTCAAGAAGGATCTGTTCAACTTGAGACTCCAGCATGCGACCAACCAGCTGGATAATCCGATCAAGATCGCTGATGTGAAAAGGGATATTGCCCGAGTCAAGACTATCATTCGAGAGAGAGATCTTTCGAGCAAGGCGTAATGCTCGCCGGAGAAACCGAAACAAGACAATGGGCTGAAATTTGCCGTTTCCCGCGGCGAGTATAAGGAGGTTGGCCAATTCATGAGCGAGAGAGCTTTCCGTAAAACCAGAGTCGGAAAAGTTGTATCCAACAAGATGGACAAGACGATCGTTATCGCCATCGAAGACCGGGTGCAGCATCCGCTTTATAAAAAGATTTTGAAAACAACAAGCAAGCTGAAGGCGCATGACGAGAAGAACGAATGCAATATCGGCGATAAGGTTAAGGTTATGGAGACGCGTCCGCTGTCGAAGGACAAGAGATGGCGCTTAGTCGAGATAATCGAAAAAGCACAATAAGGAGGTAGGGCACTGTGGTACAACAGGAAACCGTTCTCAAGGTCGCCGATAATACCGGCGCAAAAGAGATTAAGTGCATCCGCGTGCTCGGCGGCTCCATGCGCAGATACGGCAACATCGGCGATGTGATCGTTGCGTCTGTGCGCAAGGCGAATCCGGGCGGCGTGGTGAAAAAGGGCGAGGTTGTTCGCGCGGTCATCGTGCGCAGCGCCAAGGGCGTCCGCAGAAACGACGGAACCTATATCCGTTTTGACGAGAACGCTGCCGTTATCATTAAAGAAGACAAGAACCCGAGAGGTACGCGTATTTTTGGCCCAGTGGCGAGAGAACTTCGCGATAAGGATTATATGAAGATTCTTTCCCTTGCGCCGGAAGTCCTTTAATGGAGGATGCAAGAGATGAACAAGATGAATATTAAAACAAACGACACCGTCGTGGTTTTAGCTGGCAAGGACAAGGGCAAAAAGGGCAAGGTCGTCAGCGCAAACCCGGCGAAGAATCGCGTCGTTGTTGAGGGCGTTAACCTCGCGACCGTTCACGTCAGCGCGCAGAAGAGCGGCGGCGCGGACAGCGGCATCGTCCGCCGTGAGGCTGCACTGCATGTCTCCAACGTCATGCGTATCTGCCCGAAATGTGACGCGCCGACTCGTGCCGCACACAAGATCTTGGACGATGGGACGAAGGTCCGCGTTTGCAAGAAGTGCGGCGAGACCATATAAGGGAGGAGACAGCAAATGCCTAGACTTCGTGATAAATATCAAAGCGATGTTGCTCCGGCTCTTATGAAGAAATTTAACTACAAGAGCCCGATGCAGATTCCGAAGCTCGATAAGATTATCGTAAACGTCGGCTGCGGCGATGCGAAGGAGAACGCAAAGGTTCTCGACGCGGTCGTTGCCGATATCACCGCGATCACCGGTCAGCGCGCGGTCGTTACCCGCGCAAGAAAGTCGGTTGCAAACTTTAAGCTGCGTGAGGGGCAGGCAGTTGGCGTGAAGGTCACGCTGCGCGCCGACCGCATGTGGGAGTTTTTAGATCGCCTGTTTAACGTTGCGCTTCCGCGCGTGCGCGACTTCCGCGGGATCAACCCGAACTCGTTTGACGGGCGCGGCAACTATTCCTTCGGTCTGAAGGAGCAGCTGATCTTCCCGGAGATCGAATACGATAAAATCGACAAGATCCGCGGTATGGATATTGCCATCTGCACGACCGCGAAGACGGACGAAGAGGCGCGCGAGCTGTTATCGCTCATGGGCGCTCCGTTCAGCAAGAATTAGGAGGGGAAAGAGTTATGGCTAAAAAAGCAATGATCCTCAAGCAGCAGAGAGAGCCCAAGTACTCGACCCGTTCGTACAACCGATGCAAGATTTGCGGAAGACCGCATGCTTATCTACGCGATTTCGGTATTTGCCGTATCTGCTTTAGAGAACTTGCATACAAAGGTCAGATTCCGGGCGTTCGCAAGGCGAGCTGGTAAATCATTAAATATGACGAGCCGGCGGCGCCGGTTTCGAGATTGACTTCTCTAAAGGAGGTAAGACAAATGCACATTACGGATCCAATTGCTGATATGCTGACCCGCATTCGCAACGCGAGCGCTGCTCGGCATGCAACGGTGGATGTGCCTGCGTCGAACATGAAGAAAGCCATCGCGCAAATTCTGCTCGACGAGGGTTATATTAAGAATTTCCAGATCATCAATGACGGCGGTCAGGGCGTCATCAAGATCACACTCAAGTACACCCAGAACAGGGAGCAGGTCATTAAAGGTCTGCGCCGCGTGTCCAAGCCGGGCCTTCGCGTCTATGTGGGCGCCGAGGATCTTCCGCGCGTGCTGAAGGGGCTTGGTATCGCGATTATTTCGACCTCCAAGGGTGTTATGACTGATAAAAAGGCCAGGACCGACAATGTGGGCGGCGAAGTCCTTGCATTCGTTTGGTAAGGAGGAACTGAAATTATGTCACGTATAGGAAGAGCTCCGATCACAGTTCCTGCGGGCGTTACCGTCACATTGGGCGATGCGAATCATGTGACCGTGAAGGGCCCGAAGGGCACGTTAGAGCAGAATTTGCATACCGATATGCAGATCAGCATGGAGGACAACGTGATCACCGTTGCCCGTCCGAGCGAAGAGAAAGCACATAAGAGCCTGCACGGGCTGACCCGTTCGCTCATCAACAATATGATCATCGGCGTTACCGAGGGCTACTCGAAGGAGCTTGAGGTCAACGGCGTTGGTTACAGGGTTGCGAAGCAGGGCAAGCAGCTCGTTATGAACCTCGGCTATTCGCACCAGGTCATTATGGACGAGATCCCGGGCATCACGATCGATGTGCCGAGCCCGAACCGCATCATCATCAGCGGTCCGGATAAGCAGGCGGTGGGTCAGTTCGCGGCCGAAGTTCGCGAGAAGAGACCGCCGGAGCCGTATAAGGGCAAGGGCATCAAGTATGCGAACGAGCATATCCGCCGCAAGGAAGGCAAGGCCGGCGGCAAGAAGAAGTAAAAGTGAGGTGTGCCTAAATGGTTTCAAAGGTAGATTCCAACAAGCAGCGCTTAAAGCGTCATAAAAGAGTACGCGCGAAAATCTCCGGCACAGCCGAGCGGCCGCGCCTGAACGTTTTCCGCAGCAATTTAAACATCTATGCGCAGATCATCGACGATACGACCGGCAAGACCCTGGTCGCCGCGAACACCGCGGAGAAGGCGTTTGAGGGCAAGGGCGGCAACAAGGATGCGGCTCGCAAGGTCGGTCAGATGATCGCGGAGAGAGCAAAGGACAAGGGTATTTCGTCTGTCGTTTTTGATCGCGGCGGCTACCTGTTCCACGGAAGAGTGAAAGAACTCGCAGAAGGCGCCCGCGAGGGTGGACTTCAGTTTTAATTGGGAGGAGGTAGAATCATGGCTCAAAAATTTGATCAGCCGGCAGACGGCTTTCAGGAGAAGGTCGTATCCTTAAACCGCGTATCGAAAACGGTAAAGGGCGGTCGTATCTTCAAGTTCGCGGCGCTCGTTGTTGTGGGCGATGAGAACGGAACGGTTGGATTTGGTCTGGGCAAGGCTTCCGAAGTTCCGGACGCGATCCGCAAGGGAATTGAGGATGCGCGCAAGAACATGGTTAAGATTTCGCTTCTCGGCACAACGATTCCGCACGAGGTGATCGGCACCTTCGGCGCAGGGCGCGTGCTGTTAAAGCCGGCGGCTCCCGGTACCGGCGTAATTGCCGGCGGTCCGGTCCGCGCTGTCCTCGAGGCGGCGGGCATTCGCGATATCCGTACGAAGTGTCTTCGTTCCAACAACCCGCAGAACGTTGTCAGCGCAACGATGCAGGGGCTTCGCAGCCTGCGCGGCGCTGAGGAAGTTGCGCGTGAGCGCGGCCTCGCAGTCAGCGAAATACTAGGTTAGGAGGGCTAATCGTGGCTCAACTTAAAATTACGCTCACCAAGAGCTTGGTTGGCAGACTTGAGAAACATATTGCCACTGCTAACTCGCTCGGTCTTAAAAAGATCAATGATGTAACAGTCCAGCCTGATAATGCGCAGACTCGCGGCAAGATCGCGAAGATCAGCTACCTTATCAAGGTTGAGGCTGAATAGTTGGGAGGTGCAAGGTAGTGAAACTGCATGAACTGTCTCCCGCATATGGCTCCACGAAAGAGTATAAGCGCAAAGGCCGCGGCCCGGCTTCCGGCAACGGCAAAACCGCTGGTAAGGGTCATAAGGGTCAGAACGCGCGCTCGGGCGGCGGCGTTCGCGTTGGGTTTGAAGGCGGCCAGATGCCGATCACCCGTCGTTTGCCGAAGCGTGGATTCAATAATATTTTTGCCAAGAAGTATGCGATCATCAACGTATCCGATCTGGAAGCGTTTGATAACGGCGCGTTTGTCAGCATTGATGAGCTCGTCGCATGCGGTAAGATTCGCAAGCCGGAGGACGGCCTCCGCGTATTAGGAAACGGAGAGCTGACCAAGAAGCTTACGGTAAAGGCGGTGGCTTTCTCCAAATCTGCCAAAGAGAAGATCGAAGCGGCAGGTGGAAAGGTCGAGGTGATTTAGTTGCTGAAGACAATCAGGAATGCATGGAAGATGCCGGAACTTAGAAAAAAGCTTATCTTTACTCTGGTGTGCCTCGTGATATTCCGCCTAGGTTCCGCGATCCCGGTCCCGTTTATCGATACCGAGGCGTTAAAAACCTTCTTTGACAGCTATGACAACACGATTCTGGGCTTCTTTAATATGATGTCCGGCGGCGGTTTTGAAACGGCAAATATTTTTGCGCTTTCCATTCAGCCGTATATCAACGCATCCATCATTATGCAGCTGCTTTCCGTTGCGATCCCGGCGCTTGAGCGCATGGTGAAAGACGGCGGCGAGCAGGGCCGCAAGAAGCTTGCGGCGGCAACCCGTTATGTGACCGTTCTGCTCGGTCTGCTTATGGGCTTTGCGTATTACACCATGCTCGCGCGTGGCGGCGCATCGCTGATCAATCCGGGCAGCTTGAATTCTACGTATGTCGCGATTCTGATCATCCTGACCTTCACGGCAGGTACCGCGTTCATCATGTGGCTGGGCGAGCAGATCACCGACCACGGCGTGGGCAACGGAATCTCGATCATCCTGTTTGCCAGCATCATCTCCCGCGGACCGCAGATCATTCAAAGCGCGGCGGGTCAGCTGAGCGCTGGCGGCATGAGCTGGTTTACGCTGGCGATCGTTGTGGTTCTGTTCCTCGCGGTCATCATGTTCATCGTCTGGATGTCTGACGCGGAGCGCCGTATCCCGATCCAGTATGCGAAGAAGATGGTCGGTCGCAAGATGTATGGCGGTCGCAACACCAGCTTGCCGATCAAGGTGAATATGTCCGGCGTTATGCCGATCATTTTCGCATCGTCGATCACGACCTTCCCGGCAACGATCATGGCGTTCTTCCCCACGCCTGCGGCAGGCAGCTTCTGGGCGAATGTTAATAAATACGTCTTCTCGCCGAGCAGCTGGGTCTATGCGATCATCTATTTCCTGCTCATTATCTTCTTCAGCTATTTCTACACCGCGATTCAGTACAATCCGGTGGAGATCTCGAACAACCTGAAGAACAACGGCGGCTTTATTCCGGGCTTCCGTCCGGGCCGTCCGACCTCCGATTTCATCGCGAAGGTCATGAACAAAGTCACGTTCTTTGGCGCGGTTTGCCTCGGTATCATCGCGCTGCTTCCGACGATCGTCGGCAACTTTGCAAGCATTTCCGGGCTGACCATCGGCGGCACGTCGATCATGATCGTCGTCGGTGTTGCGCTTGAAACCGTGAAGCAGCTTGAGCAGCAGATGATGATGCGCAATTACAAGGGCTTCCTCGAATAAAAGGGGTATGTGAATCATGAGACTGATTTTATTAGGTGCTCCCGGCGCGGGCAAAGGCACGCAGGCGGAGCTGATCTGCGAAAAGCTGAATATTCCGGCGATCTCAACCGGAAATATTCTGCGCGAAGCGATCAAAAACGGAACCGCCATGGGTCTGGAAGCGAAAGGCTTTATGGACGCGGGCAAGCTGGTTCCGGACAATGTCATCGTTGGCGTTGTCAAAGAAAGATTGGCAGCAGACGACTGCAAGAACGGGTTTATTTTAGACGGTATGCCCCGCACGGTCGCGCAGGCGGAAGCGCTTGACGCGATGGGCGTTACGATCGATACGGTGCTGTCCATCGAGGTGGACGATGCCGCGATCGAGCGCCGCATGGGCGGTCGCCGCGTATGCGAAAGCTGCGGCGCGTCGTATCACCTGCTCTATAAGAAGCCGGCGAAGGACGGCGTGTGCGACGCTTGCGGCGGAACGCTCATCCAGCGTAAGGATGACGCGCCGGAGACCGTGCGCGATCGCCTGCATGTCTATCATGAGCAGACCGAACCGCTCAAGGGCTACTATGAAAAACAGGGTAAGCTCAAGACGGTGCAGGGTCAGGAAGAACTGGCGGATACCACGCGGTTGGTGTTCGCGGCGTTGGGGATTTAAGTGTATGCAATGGACTTGGCTGATCTGCCGTCGGCATAGCGCCGCGGCAGGACCAGATCGGAAGGACTGGGAGGCGAAAGAAATTGATCGCAATTAAATCCGCGCATGAGATCGAGAAAATGCGCCGTGCGGGCGGCATTGCCGCGTCTGCGCTTGCCGCCGCCGGGCGCATGGTAGCGCCTGGTGTTACAACGGGGCAGCTCGATGAATTCATCCATAAATTCATTACCGACCGCGGCGCATATCCCACATTTCTGGGCTATGGCGGGTTTCCCGGCGCCGCGTGCATCTCGGTCAATGACCAGGTGATCCATGGCATTCCGGGAGCGCTTGCGCTGCGCAACGGCGATATCGTTAAAATCGACGTGGGCGCAACGCTTGACGGGTATGTGGGCGACTGTGCCAATACCTTCCCGGTCGGCAAGATCTCGGATGAAGCAGAGCGGCTGATCGCTGTAACACGGCAGAGCTTCTATGAGGGTATGAAGTACGCCCGCGCCGGAAATCGGCTGCACGATATTTCGCACGCGATCCAGGAATATGTGGAGGCGGCGGGATTTTCCGTGGTGCGCGATTTCGTGGGGCATGGCGTTGGTTCAAAGCTGCATGAAGAGCCGGAGGTTCCAAACTACGGCGCGCCGGGCAAGGGCGCAAGACTTTGCGCCGGCATGACGATTGCGGTTGAGCCGATGGTCAACGCGGGCACATTTTCGGTTAAGATCCTATCAGATGGGTGGACGGTGAAAACCCGCGACGGGAAGCTGTCGGCTCATTATGAAAATTCAATCGCCATCACAGAGGATGCGCCGCTGATCTTGACGTGCGCTGATGAGGGAATATAACAATGGAGATTAAAAAAACCCATATTGTTGTATCGCTCGCCGGGCGCGATAAAGATCGGCCATTCGTTGTGGTGGAAACGGAAAACGACTTCGTGTATCTTGTCGATGGGAAGCTGCGGAAGCTGGAAGCGCCGAAGAAGAAACGCAGAAAGCATGTCGCTTTTGCGGGGCAGCTGGGAGAGCGCCTTTCCGGAAAGCTTCTGCGGGAAGACAAGGTATTAAACAGCGAGATACGCAGGGCGCTCGCCGAATTTACCGCCGAAGCCGGCGGAGACGACGCCGCTTCAAGCAGAAGGAGGTAGTTTGCTTGGCAAAAGAAGACGTCATCGAGCTCGAAGGTACCGTCATAGAGGCGCTGCCAAACGCCATGTTCCAAGTGGATATTGGCAATGGACATACCATTTTGGCGCATATTTCCGGTAAGCTTCGTATGCATTTTATCCGGATTTTGCCGGGCGATCGCGTGACCGTGCAGATGTCGCCGTACGACCTGACCCGCGGACGCATCACCTGGAGATCGAAGTAGCAGAGAGGGCTTCCCTCTCGTAAACAGGAGGTTTTTGAAATGAAGGTAAGACCATCCGTTAAGCCCATGTGCGAGAAATGCAAGATCATTCGCCGCAAGGGCAGAGTTATGGTTATTTGCGAGAACCCGAAGCACAAGCAGAAACAGGGCTAAACGAAAGTTTATAAAAGTTGGAGGTGCAAGTTAAATGGCACGTATAGCCGGAACAGACCTGCCGAAGGAAAAGCGGCTCGAAATCGGGCTGACCTACATCTTCGGTATCGGCAGAAGTCGCGCAAATGAGATCCTCGCTGCGACCGGGCTCAACCCGGATACCCGCGTGAAGGACTTAACAGAGGACGACGTTGCAAAATTACGTGAATATATCGACAAGAGCTATCGCGTAGAGGGCGACCTGCGCCGCGATACCGCGCTCGATATCAAGAGACTGATCGAGATCGGCTCTTACCGCGGTCTGCGCCACAGAAGGGGTCTCCCCGTCCGTGGTCAGCGCACGAAAACAAATGCTAGAACTCGCAAGGGTCCGAAGAGAACCATTGCGAATAAGAAGAAGTAAGGAGGGCATGAAACGTGGCTAGTCCTAAAACCGTGAGAAAGGGCGCATCCAGAAAGCGCCGTGAACGCAAAAATATTGAAAAAGGCGCGGCACATATCCGTTCCTCCTTCAACAACACCATGGTCACCATCACGGATACCAACGGAAACGCTCTGTCCTGGGCGTCGAGCGGCGGCATGGGCTTCCGTGGCTCGAAGAAATCCACCCCGTTTGCGGCGCAGGTCGCGGCGGAGACCGCGGCGAAGGCTGCAATGGAGCATGGATTGAAGACCGTTGAAGTGTACGTTAAGGGTCCGGGCGCAGGCCGTGAGGCTGCGATCCGCGCGCTCCAGGCGGCTGGTCTTGAGGTCAACATGATCAAAGATGTGACCCCGATCCCGCACAATGGATGCCGCCCGCCAAAGAGAAGACGCGTATAATTTGGAGGTGTAATTACTATGGCAAGATATACAGGCGCCGTGTGCCGCCAGTGCCGCCGCGAAGGGCAAAAGCTCTTCTTAAAGGGCGACCGCTGCTATACCGGCAAGTGTTCGATCGACCGCCGTCCGGCTCAGGTTCCGGGTCAGCACGGCAAGGGCCGCAAAAAGTTATCGGAGTATGCGCTTCAGCATCGTGAGAAGCAGAAGACCCGCCGCTACTATGGCGTGCTTGAGAGCCAGTTCGCAAAGTATTTCGAGATGGCGAGCGCCAAGCAGGGCGTGACCGGCGAAAACCTGCTCCGCATCCTGGAGTCTCGCTTAGACAACGTGGTGTATCGCTTAGGGCTTGCGATGAGCCGCCCGGAGGCGCGCCAGCTCGTGTCGCACAGCCATTTCACCGTAAATGGCAAGAAGGTGAACATTCCGTCCTACCTGGTGAAGGCGGGCGACGTGATCGCGCTGAAGGAGTCGAGCCGCAGCTCGGATAAATTCAAGGCGATCATCGAGGCGAATGCGTCCCGCGTGCCGCCGAAGTGGTTGGATATGGATAAGAATACGTTCGAGGCGAAGGTCTTAAATCTTCCGGAGCGCGAAGATATCGACCTGCCGGTTGAGGAACACCTCATCGTCGAGTTGTACTCTAAGTAAGCCTTGCGCGTATCACTGGATTCGGCAAAGCTTCGCAAACCCTCGAAGCTACTGGAAGCTGCAACGAAAAAGCAGCGCTGTGCTGCGCTGCCTCACAAGGAGGGTAATTTATGATAGAAATTGAGAAGCCGCGTATTGAATGCCTGGACTGTGCGGAAGACGGGTCTTACGGCAAGTTCGTGATCGAGCCGCTGGAGCGCGGCTATGGCACAACGCTTGGCAATTCTTTGCGCCGCGTACTTCTTTCCTCGCTGCCGGGCACGGCGGTGACCGATATCAAGATTGCGGGCGTGTCGCACGAGTTCTCCACGATCCCCGGGGTTAAGGAGGATGTGACGGAGATCATCTTAAACGTCAAGGGCATTGTCGCGCGGCTGCACGGTAATGAGAGCAAGACGGTTTACATCGAAGCGATGGGCGAGCGCGAGGTTTGCGCCGGTGACATCAAGTCAGACGGCGAGGTCGAGATCTTAAATCCTGACCTGCATATCGCAACGCTCGGCGCGGATGCGTCGCTCAGCATGGAGCTTACGATCAATCATGGGCGCGGCTACGTCCCGTCTGACCGGAACAAGCCGGCGCAGTCGGTGATTGGGGTTCTGCCGGTCGATTCGATCTACACGCCGGTGCATAAGGTGAATTATCATATCGAGAATACCCGCGTTGGGAATATGACCGATTTTGATAAGCTCACTCTCGAGGTCTGGACGAATAAGACGATCACCGCGCGGGATGCAGTGTCCTACGGGGCGAAAATTTTGGCAGACCATCTGTCGCTGTTTATCGACCTGTCTGAGGATATCGGCAACACCTCGATCGTGATCGAGAAGCCAGAGTCACAGCGCGATAAGGTGCTTGAAATGACGATCGAAGAGCTGGATCTGTCGGTTCGCTCGTTTAACTGCTTAAAGCGCGCGGGGATCAACACCGTGGAAGACTTGATCAATAAGACCCAGGAGGATATGATGAAGGTTCGAAACCTGGGCCACAAATCGCTCGAGGAAGTGATCAACAAGCTCGATGCGATGGGTCTTGCGCTCGCGAGTGACGAGAACTAAGTTCATGGCGGCGGAGGCTGCCATTGCGGCAAATCCCCGGGGCGCATCCGCCCGACCTTGCGCGGAACGCGCGGGCGGGGATTTGCAAAAACCGCTTATTATTACCACTGATAAAAGGAGGTATTTCGATGCCCGGAACACGGAAGCTCGGCAGAGCGACCGATGCGCGTCGTGCAATGCTGCGCGCTATGGTCACCTATCTGCTTGAGAATGGGAAAATTGAGACCACTGTGATGCGTGCGAAGGAAGTTCGCCCGCTTACTGAGAAGATGATTACGCTTGGTAAGGCGAATACGCTGCATACCAGACGGCAGGCGCTTGCGTTCATCACGAAGGAAGACGTCGTGAAGAAGCTGTTTGATGAGATCGCGCCGAAGTATGCCGATCGTAACGGCGGCTATTGCCGCGTCACGAAGCTCGGTCCGCGCCGCGGCGACTGCGCGGAGATGGCGATCATCGAATTGGTCTAATTCTTTATCGCAAGTTAAAGAGGATTATCTCGAAAGCTGTGTTCGAGATAATCCTCTTTTTTTGAGAGCATAGCGGCTTGCCGCAAAAGCGCGCAGTCTCCCCTGCCCCCCCTTGCGATTGACAATGCTGCGCGCAACGGCTACAATAGGGTTAGAACCCAAGGCTGCAAAGAGAAAGGAGCGCGAAGCATGGAACACACACTGCTTTCTGACAAGCTGATGTTTCATTTGAAGATCCAACCCGGCGACGTGGGCGAATATGTCATTTTGCCGGGCGACCCAGGGCGCGTGCCGAAAATTGCGGCATACCTGGACAATGCGCGCCAAATTGCGCAAAATCGCGAATATTGCGTGTATACCGGCACGCTGCTTGGCGAAAAAGTGAGCGTTTGCTCAACCGGGATCGGCGGTCCTTCCGCGGCGATCGCGTTGGAGGAGCTGGTTCAGTGCGGCGCGAAATATTTTATCCGCGTGGGAACGAGCGGCGGCATGGCGCTTGAGGTGGTCGGCGGCGACCTAGTCATTCCGACTGCGGCGGTGCGCGGAGATGGTACGAGCTATGAATATCTGCCGCGCGATTACCCGGCGGCGGCGGATTTTGCGCTGACCGCCGCCTTGTATCAAACCGCGCGCGAGATGAGCAGCGATGCGGAAGGCGATTCTGTGCATATCGGCGTGATTCAGAGTAAGGATTCGTTTTACGGCGAGACAAATCCGGAGACGATGCCGATAGAAGCCGCGCTGCGCGACCGGTGGAGCGCGTATCTGCGCGCCGGTTGTTTGACTTCAGAGATGGAATGCGCCACGTTATTTTCCGTTGGGATCGCGCGCCGCGTGCATGTTGCGGCGGTCATCACCGCAATTTGGAATGTAGAGCGCACGGCGCATGGACTGTCGAACCCGGTCACGGAGGACACCACGCGCGCGATCCGTTGCGTGATCGAAACGATCCGGCGAGAAATCGCTGCAAAGCAAACGAAATAAACGCTCTCGCTTCCCTGATGAAACACACAAAAGCTCTCAAGCGCGAATTCGCGTCTGAGAGCTTTTGGCATGAGGAAAGGACGGAGCGGACAGCAATATGATCTGCGTGAAAAAAGGATCAAAGGAATGGACGCAATCAAGCCAAGTCAATGCCCGCGCGCCGCGAGATCTTTAGAAAAACAGCCGCGGCACATCTGCAAAAAGAGCGACCTGCAATAAAATATGCTAAGATGCGACCGCGCGGGAGGGGAAAGCAAAACATCGCATCAATACAAACATGAACACCACGCCGCGCGCCCTAAGTGTGGATTTTTCGATACACCGTCGGCTGATAGCCAGTAATTTTTTTAAACACGCGCGAAAAATTCACAGCATCGCGGAATCCGCAGCACAGCCCGACCTCTAAAATCGTATGATTCGTTTGAACCAGAAGGTCCTTCGCGCGCAGCACGCGCAGATAATTCAGATATTCAACCAGCGTTTTTCCTGTGATGTTCTTAAAGATCGAGGAGAATGCGCTTGTGGACATCAGCGCCCGCTTGCACACATCATCTAAATAAATTTTTTGGGTAAAATTCTCGTCGATATAATGCAGAGCCTCCTGAATTGACGCGCGATATTGCGCAAAAATATGATTTTCCTCCACGTTGTGCTGCGCCTCAAACTCACACATGATCAGCGTGAGCAGCTTTGTCATATCCGCGCGCACCAGCGTTTCATAAAACTGGTCGCGGCGAATATACTCGGCATATAAATCGTCCAACACATGCGTGATATGCTCCGCAGCATGCCCGTCAAAATGCAGCAGCGGCGTGCCTTTGGCGGAATAATCCAAAATCGGCTTTAAATAAATCAGGTTAAACAGAGAGTTGTTATCGATGCCTGCCGCCGCAGAATCGACAAACTGCTCAGAAAATTCCACGCAGATCAGCGTGAACCTGCCGGAATCTGTGGTATCGAGATAATGACCGAGGTAGGGCGGAACAATGATCATGTCCCCGGTCTGCTGCATAAAATCAAAGCCGTTTAAGTGATGCACGCAGCTGCCGTATTCCATATACCAAACCTGAAAATAGTCATGCTGGTGATAGAAATTCTTTGTGTGCGCATGGCTTCGTGAAACGCGAAAACGATTAAAAAGCCGATCGTTTAACGAGCCAAACGGAATGATCTTAGCCTCGTTTGTTCCCCAAAATTGCGGACTCATCGCGCACACCCTCCCCTCATACTAGCACGCGGGATCCCATGCCGCGCCACTAAAAATATTATAGCATATTGCATAAAAAAAGAAAGCGAATTTATCAATCTATTCGCAAATTATAAAATTTGCTAACGTTTTTCTCTTCCTGTTTTCGTATAAATATATTATGATAATAGTAGCATTGGTAGTTTTCGGGGAGCAATAAAGGAGGAGCGAAGATGAGAAGAAGAGAGAAAAAACAGCCTCTTGCGCGGCGCGCATTATCGGCATTGCTGGTAATGTGCATGGTATTCGGTCTGATGCCGAGCTATGCCATTTTATCTGCGCGGGCGGCGGTTCCGGAGGAAATCCGCGCGGAGCTGAAGGCGCGCTTCGTCGAGATGAACGGGACCGGTGCATTGACCGTGACCGATCAGACCGGCGCGCCGCTTGAGGGCGCAACGCTTTCCTACGAAAGTGCGCGCGAGGATGTAGCAACGATCGACGATAAGGGCGAGATCACGCCGGTCGCGATCGGACAGACAGAAATCACCGTAACGGCGGATTTCTCTGGCGTTAAGAAGCAGGCGACGGTTAAGGTGCCTGTGGTTGGCGCAAACCAGCTCATCATCAATGACGTCAACCATGGCGCATTTGAGGGTGACGCGTATATCCCAACCATAACGCCGAGCAGCGAGGCAAGAAATTATTTGTGGCGCGTCAATAAGGGCGCGAGCGGTTTATACGGGCGCGTGCAGCCTGAATTTGTGCCGGATTCTGAGAATATGGAAACATATTTGCAGAGCGGCGCGAAGATTCTGCGCATGAGCCTCCCCGCAGCGACCGCTGGCGAGACCAATACGTCCCGCATGCTGCTTGAAGTGGCGGAGGGCGCAAAGACTACGCCGAAGGAGCCGATCGGCTTCCTTCCGATTTCGGCGGATAAGCTGTATGAGTATACCGGCTGGGTCAAGTCGGAGAATGTCCCTGCGGGCAAGACGCTTCCGATCACGGCCGAGGTGTATTTCTACAACAGCTTGACCACCGCAGGCACGAGTTTGGTTGCATGGCAGCAGACCAATACGCAGTATAAGCCGTGGGACGGGAAGACCGGCAGCCAGGATTGGACGTTCTTCAACACGCAGCCCTCTATTTTATATCAGGGCGATTCAGCAAAGATCCCGAAGGGCGCGAATGCACGCGTCGGGCATGTGCAGAATGGATCGATCGGTGATTTGTATCTTGCAGACCTTTCGTTCCATGAGGTGCAGTATGAAACGCTTGCGTTTCAAACGGAAGGCAAGCTTGATACGCTTACGGCCGGGACAACGCTTGCAACAACGGTGCAGCATTATACCAATACCGGCAACGAGATCAAGCCGGGCCGCACGACGAGCAACACGATTGTACCGATCAAGGTGACCTATGCATCGAAGAATGAAGATATCGCTACAATCGATGAAAACGGCGCGATCAGAGGCGTTTCGGCGGGTAAAGCTACTATTACCGCGACCGCGAAGATTTGCGGCGTGACCCGCGAGACCGAGCTTGCGATCACCGTTAAGCCGGCTGTGGTTCCTAAGCCGGATGATTTGATCTATAACTTCTTTAAGCTGGAAGACGGAGACAATCACGGGGTCAAGGTTGAAACGATCACAGATTATGCGATGACCACCTGTGATGGAAACGACAAGGAGATCAACAAATATACCGGTGGCGATCACCTTTCGGATAAAACCAAAAAATATTCTGATCCGTGGAAATATCTTGATGTAGAAAAGAATGCGGCGGGCGAGCCGATCACGAAATTCTACTTCGCTTCCAGTGCATACGGCATGATGCTGGACGAGCGTGAGCTCAATGGCGGCGGCAGCGTTGCCTTCCAGATCAAGGTTCCGGCAGATGGAAAATATCAGCCGGTCGTACGCTGCGGACACTGGAATTCGGGCGCGATCGTTCGCGTATTCATCGCGCCGGCAGACGCGAAAGACCCCAAGGCAGAGCAGTATTCGGTCGGTTCGATCGATTCGTTCCAGGCCACTGCGCAGTGGCTGCAGCGCGACAAGCTGCGCCCGCTCACGCTCTCGGCCGGGGAATATATCGTTACGTATGACCTGATCGGCAGCAATCGCCCGGCGGTTTCTACCGTGCCGCAGCGCCGTTTTGCAACGAGCGCGCTGATTCTGCTTGGCGTAACGGATTCGCCTGCGGTCAAGCTTACGGCAGCACCGCTCAGCGGAGAGATCGTTCAAAACAAGAGCGGCGAGACCATGCTGACCGCTACCGCGGCGGATGGCTCGTGCGAGGATCTTTACGGCGTCACGATCACGGCAACACCGCAAAATGCAGGTATTTGCAGTGTGAGCGTGGAAAACGGGCCGATGAATATCGGCAAAAAGCTGAAAATCGAAGGCAAGGCGGGTGGAACAACAAAGGTTGACATCCGTGCGAGCTATGGCGGCAAGGAAATTGCAAGCACACAGCTGGACGTTACGATCAAAGGCTACACGGGTGTGGTAAATGATGTAAAGGCGTCGATCGACGATGCGCCGAGCGGGCGTATCGCGCGTCTGACCACGCATCAGATCAAAGCGGAGCTTACCGATACGGTCGGCTCTATGATCTTGCCGGAGGATGCGAAGTTCAGCTATTCGGTAGAGCCGAAAGAGATCGCTTCTGTCGATGAGGCGGGAAATATCACAGCGCTTCAGTGCGGCAAGGCAACAGTAAGCGTTCGCGCAGAGGCCAAGGGCGGCACGGCGAAAGTCGGAACCTTTGAGCTTTTGGTCGCGGAGGATGGCGAGAACCTGTTTGCAGGCTCGAACCCGGGATTCGACACCAACGATTGGCTTTGGGATCAGGCGCGTGACACCACGGGGACCTGGCGTACTCTGTCGATCGACCGTGCGCCGAATGCGGAAGACGCAGATAACCGCGCTATGAAGGTCACGCTTGATCCAAAGCTTGGCGCGGAAGCCCCTTCTGGCATGACCTACAAAGGCGGCAAGCGCATCAAGATCAAAACGAATCGCTTTTATGAGATGAGCTTTAAGGTTAAAATTGAGGATCTGGTCAAGCCGGATGGCGCAAGCGGCGTCATCGCGATCACGCCGGATATGTATGCATGGGATCAGCCATCAGGCGGGAAGTTGGCAGGAATTACCTATCGCAATTTGGAGATTCATAAGATCCCGGATTATGAAAACCAATTCTCCGATTGGGCACGTGTCAGTCTGGAAATTGCCGCGCCGATCGATAAGCAGACCGCGCCGGGGCTTGATTACATCTATGCTGCGCCGCGCTTTAGCATCACGCAGAGCAACAGCACGATGAAGGGCGTAACCGGCTATGGCGGCACGATCTGGTTTGATGATTTCGAGCTGCGCGAAGTCGGGTTCGATCGCGTAGAGCTGTCGCGCGACGGCGAGTTAACGAATATCGGCGATAAGGCGGTTTACACGGTCACACCGCGCGTCACCACCGGCAACAAGATCGCCATCGCGGCGATCGCAGTGCCGAGCGCGGTGCAGCTTGAAACCTCGGATGAAATGGTCGCCACGGTTTCTGCCGCGCGGCCGACGACGGCGGGCAGCAATGTGCTGCCGACGATCGCGGATGTTATGCTCAACGGCAAGAACGGAACGGCAAACATCACGGCGAACGTTACGCTTAACGGCGTAACGCGCAGCACGCAGGATACGATCACGGTATCCGGACAGGCGGTCACCCTGTATTCTGCTGCGGTTTCGCTCTCAAAGGACGAGGCGACGGTCGGCGAGACCGTGCAGGCTAGCGCGAGTGCAATGATGACCGACGGAACGGCGGCGGATCTTTCAAATGCAGTGGTATTATATTACAGCGACAATGAGGATGTAGCAGAGATCGACCCGGTCTCGGGCAAAATCACCGTTGTGGGCGAAGGTCAAAGTAATATTTCCGTGCGTGTAAAGCAAAATGACGTGGTAAAAACGGCGAGCACGGTGCTCCGTGTGTCAGATACATCGCCGTTGAAGAGCGCATACTTTAATATGAGTTCGACGCACGTCGGCGTGAACGGTACGCTGCCGCTCGTGCTGGGGGGCAAGCTGGAAAGCGGAAACCCGGCGAATTTTGACGCGGCGACTGTGAAATATATCATTGAGTCGGGCGCGGAAAATATTTCGATTGACGAAAAGGGCGTTGTGACCGGTAAGACGATCGGATCGGCAACGGTGAAGGCAGAGGTTACTCTGCGTGGCGTTACGGTCGTAACCACGCCGATCACGCTGACAGTCGTGAAGGGCGCGCCGATATCCTTCGGCATCGATTTTACCAAAGATCCCCAGCCCGAGGGCGACCCGAAAAAACTCAATACAGATGCTGTTTATGCAAAATATGGGTGGATGATTGACCAAGAGCAGACGAATGCCACGACGTTTTCGGGCATGCGCTATCAGGTGTATGGCATCCAGTTCCAGTCGCGAGTGAATCAGCAACTCACTTTCCGGTTCAAAGCGCCACAGACGGGTTGCTATGCGTTCACTATGAGCGGCGGAAATTATGACGCCGGATCGAGTAACGCCTCGGTTTATGTGGATGGCGTGTATATCGGCTCATATAACTTCCATGATGTTAATAACAACGTTCAGGTTGGTCCAAAGGTGGCAATGCGCCCGATCGTTCTGACTGCAGGCGATCATACGCTGATGTTTAAGCCGGCGCTAGGACCGAGCGGCGGCGCGCATATGTACCCGGGCAATCTGCAGTTTGTGGGGCTTCTGGATATGCCGGAGGTTACCGCGACACATTTGGATGTGGAGAATGCGGATCTGGGCGTGGGAGAGACCACGAAAGCGACCGCGACCTATGAAATGGACAGCGTTACCTATCGCTTCTATCCAGGGGACACCGCGAATACCGTGAGCTACACGAGCAGCAACACAGAGATCTTTACCGTTGACGCGGAGGGAACGATCACCGCACAAGGACTTGGCAAGGCAGAGCTGATTGCGAAGCTCATAATCAACGGAGAGGAAAGCGAGAAGCGCCTCACGATCGAGATATCCAACAAGAAGTTTGAGTATGTTTCTGCGGCGCTTGCGAGCACGCCGGTTTACCCCGGGCAGAGCACATCGATCGTGGTCACGCCGAAGTTTGATAACGGAAGCGACGTGAAGCTTTCGCTTTGCACGCTGAAATTCACGACAGACACGGATGAATTTATAAGCATTGACGATACGGGCAAGATCACCGCGAAAAAAGCGGGCACCACGCAGGTCACCGTTCAGGTCACGTTTGCGGGCGAAACGAAAACGGCGATTTTAGACGTAACGGTTGTGCCGACGAAGCTGGCGGGTGTGATTGTATCGGCTGAGCGCACGTTCTTAAAGCCGGGCGAAGAACCGGTGCAGATCACGGTGTCCGGGCGCGACAACCTGGGTAAGCTGTTTGACCTTACCGGTGCGACGTATCGCTATTCCAGCGGCAATGAGGCGGTGGTGCGCGTTTCGGAAGACGGCATCGCAACGCCGGTCGGGCTGGGCAACGCGACCGTTACGGTAGACGTCACGTTCGCAGAGCAGTCGCTGCAGGGCAAGATCGACTTCGTGATCACGCAGGACAAGACCGCATCCACCTATTATACGGAAGAAAAGCTCGAGGCGGCGCACGAGAATATCCAGAAGTATTCCTGGGCGCAGACGCTGAGAGACACGGCGGTGAAGAACGCAGAAAAGTATGTGGGCAAGGAAGAGAAGCTGTGGAATCTGGTCACGCAGGAAGGGCTTCCGCGCGGCATCACAGTCGGCTTCCAGAACGACCCGAACGCATACACCTGCGCATATTGCGGCTGCGACATCCGCGCGAAATATTATGCATACGGCTGGATATCAAGTCCGCTTGAGAATCCGTGGAAGGTGCAGTGCCCGGACTGCCGCAGATGGTTCCCGTCGAACGATTTCGAGGGCTTCTATCAGCTCGGTATCGATGAGAACGGCACGTTCCGCCACGATCTGGCGCACGAGCGCAATGCAGAGCTTGTGGCAAACGGCGAGGACGGGTATTTAAAGAACATTTTATATCCGGAGAAGGATGTCGACGGCGTAGTCAACTGGGGCGTGGATGACGGCTTCGGCTATAAAACGGGCGTAACGTTCTCAAACAACGTGGTCGAGAGTAAAACATGGATCGCGTATTATATCCATTACGGTCTGTGGTATCGCTCAAATCCGGGTGGTGGTCCGATCTACAACCAAGGGGTGCTGAGCGATGCGCTCAACACGCTGCGCGACGCATATCTCTACACCGGCGATGCACGTTATGGGCGCACCGGCGCGATTTTGATCGACCGCGTCGCGGATGTGTATCCGGATTTTGACCTGTCGCCGTATTACGGGAAGTTCTATAACTCGCATGGCGGCGGCGGCGAAGGCAAGATCATCGGACGTATCTGGGAGACTGGGCTTGCGAAGAACATGGTTTACGCATATGATGCGTTCTATCCGGCGATGGACGACCCGTATGTCATCAATTTCTTGAATCAGAAGGCAGAAAAATATAATCTCCCCAACAAGAAAGAGAGCGCGAAGGAAATTCGCGAAAACGGCGCGAATGGCATCTTGCGCACTGTATTTGCCGCGGCGAAGAAAGCGCAGATCCTGGGTAACTTTGGCATGCATCAGTCCGCTGTGGCAAATGCCGCAATCGTGCATGACACCATGCCGGAAACAGCGGAGTGGATCGACTGGGTATATCAGGACGGCTATTATGCCAGGGGCAAATGCACGGGCGGCAACGTCAATGCGCAGCTGGTGAATCTGGTCAATCGCGATGCGATGGGCGACGAGGCAGCGCCGGGCTATAATATCGGCTGGCTGACGAATACTACACAGATTGCAGAAGCGATGTATGGGTATGATAAATATCCGGCGGCGGATCTTTATCAACACCCGAAGTTTAAAAAGATGTTTACCACGTTCCTTGACCTGACGCTTGTCGGGCGCAATACCGTGGCGATCGGCGATTCGGGCAGCACGGCTGACACCGGTCTGATCATGTCGACCGTGAGCACGATCCTTGGCTTCCAGCGTCTGGGCGACCCGCTGCTGGCGCAGGCGACCTATCAGCTCAACGGCAATAGCTTTGATGGGCTTCACGCCGATATTTTTACGAAGGATCCGGAGGCTGTGATCGACCAGATGCGCGAGATCGTGCGTGAGCGCGGACAGCTGTCGTTCGGCAGTAAGTATCTGGGCGGCGAGGGCTTTGGCATCCTGCGCGCGGGCGAGTATCGCGATGCGGCGAACAAGGCAAACATTGTGGATACCCAGCGCGATTTCTGGATCCGCAACGGACGTACCGCAGGACACGGACATCCGGACGCGCTGAACCTCGGTATCGAGGCGTTTGGGATCAATATGGCGCCGGAGCTTGGCTATCCGGAGGCGACCGGCTCAGACCCCAACCGTGTCCAATGGATCAACTCAAGTATCAGCCATAACACGGTCACTGTGGATCTCAAGCCGGACTGCAATATCGCGGCGTCCGGTCAGACGCAGCATTTCGACGATTCCGGCCGCGTGAAAATGATGGATCTTTCGCATGATGCGTATGTGAAGAAATACTCAGACGGGATCTATCGCAGAACGCTCGTCATGGTAGATGCATCGGATGAAGTGTCATACGGTATTGATTTCTTCCGCGTGAAGGGCGGAAACGACCACCTCTATAGCTTCCATTCGCAGTCTGACACAGTTGCTGAGGTCACGGGGCTTTCCCTGCGCGACCAGAAGCGTGCGGTGGATATCGACGCGGATGGCAACCCGGTGTATGAGTGGATCGGCTCTTATGCGGGTGCAGATGTTCCGTGGGGCGTAGATACTGCGTCGAACGCGTCCTCGCGTTACGGAACGACCTGGCTTGAGCATATCCGCAAAGACAAAGCGCCGAAGGGCGCGTTCAGCGTCGATTATAAGATCGATGACTTCCGCGAGGTGCTGCCTTATGAAATGGATCTGCATCTGCGCGTTACGATGCTCAATAATGACTTAAGCGAAGTCACGCTTGCAAAAGGAACGCCGCCGCGTGTGCGCGGGAATCCTTCCAAGCTTGAGTTCCTGATTGCGCGCCGCAAGGGCACCAATCTGGATACGCTCTTTACCACAGTGTATGAGCCGTATCGCGATGAGCGCTATATCGAGCAGCTTGAGGGGATCGATAACATGTCGCCGGATGCGGCGAAGGTAAAGCTTTTGCAGGCGCATCAGGACGATCCGTCTGTCACCAGCCGCACGGTCATCCACGCAAAGAGCGGCACAGAGGGCGAAAACGATGTCGCACGCGCAGTAAAAGTCACGCTTTGCGGCGGCCGCGTGGACTACGTCATCTATGCGACTAACCAACAGGTCATGTATACCGTGACAGAGTTGAATATTGCCGACAATAACGGTGCTGTTACCGTAACGGAGAGCGATCTGTTTGATTATCGCGGCTTCGTGGGCGTTCGCACGATGATGCAGGGCGAAGAGATATACAGCTATCTAAATGATGGCGATACGCTCGGCGACATGAGCGGACAGGCGGCTGTCAGCGGAACGGTTACAGGCTTTACGAAAGAGCTGTCCAGCGAAAACGAGATCACAATTCGCCCGGATACGGCGATCGACCCTGCGAAACTCAATGGCAAGCATATCGTTGTGAAAAACGATGCGGTTGAAAGCGGTACGTATGAGATCCGCAGCGCGTCTGCAAATGCAGACGGCTCGATCAAGCTGGATATCGGCGACGTTACGCTGATCCGTGCATATAAGAATGCGGGCAAGGACTTCACGTATAACATCGCGGAGGGACAGTCGTTCCGTATTCCGCTCGCAACCGTGAGGGGCAGCGTTCCGATGTTTGCACCGATCTCTGACCGTGTGGGCGAAGCGGGCTCTGAAATGAAGTTCCAGGTCAGCGCAACAAGTGAGTCCGGGAAACCGCTTACCTACCGCGCGTCCGACCTGCCGCGTGGCGCAAACTTTGATGAGAACACGCAGACCTTTACCTGGATTCCGGATTCGGCACAGGTCGGCAAGCACCACGCGACCTTCCACGCGACAGATGGCGCGCTGGAGGGCACGCAGACGGTCAATATCACGATCCATAACCGGACGAATTCCGGACAGACCGGTCCGATCACCGGGCCGAGCAAGCCGGATCCGAAGCCTCAGCCGCAGCCGGATACCAAGCCGGAGTCTTCTGAGACGAAATTCACCGCTGACCCGGAGCAAGAGGTCGAGGTGAAGAACAAGCTTGCAAACGTGACATTCCCGAAGGGCAGCTTTGACAACAAGGGCGCGGGTGTGCTCGTTGTTGAGAAGAATGGAGACGAGATCACGCTGCGCGTGACGATCAACGGCAAGGATGCCGCGTTGCAGCAGCCGGCTCGCGTTTCCACCGCCTATACGCCGAGCAGCGCGATGAAAAACCCGGATTGCATTATCGTTCGCGCTCCGTCCGGCGAGATTCTGGCGAGCAGCCGCTTCGAGAACGGAATGATCTCATTCATTGCAAACAAACAGGGAACGTTCCGCGTGGAATACAACGAGAAGAACTTTGCAGACCTCGGAGGGCATCCCTGGGCGAGCGCAGCGATCCTGCGGCTTGCTGCCCGCGATATCATCCGCGGCACGAGCAAAACAGAATATTCGCCGGGCAAGAACATTACCCGCGCGGATTTCATCACGCTCATCGTGCGCGCATTAAATCTCAAGGCAACAAAATCTGCGGGCTTTACTGACGTTCCGAACGGCGCGTATTACGCGGACGCGGTCGCCGCGGCGAAGGAGCATGGGATCGCCTTCGGCGTGACGGAGACGGAGTTCGATCCGTTTGCGGACATTTCGCGTCAGGATATGATGGTCATCCTCGCCCGTGCGCTGGATATCAGCGGCGAGCAGAGCGCGCTTGACGCGTTTGACGACGCGGCGGAGCTTGCTGACTACGCGCGCAGCGCTGCTGCGGCTATGGTCAAAAACGGCTATATCGCGGGCTCAAATGGGAAGTTAAACCCCAGAGGTCATGCGACTCGCGCAGAAGTTGCGGTCCTGTTAGATCGGATCCTCTTCTAACACAAGAATAAAAGGACTTCGGCACATCATGTGCCGAAGTCCTTTTTCTTATTCAAAAATTGCGCGCGCTGCCGCTTTTTGCAGGGTAAAATAGTTGCGCGGCGCATGGGAGACGCCATTTGCCGGCATGCTTATTCCCAGGTTTTCCAGACCTCCGGGCAGTAGCCTACGGTGACCGCCCGCCCGTTGCGCACAAACGGCGCCTGATAGAGCGACGGGTTTTCAAACAGCTTATCGATGATCGCCGCTTCATCCGCCAGATAAGCGAGATAAGATGCGTCATAATCGCGCGCCTTCTTGTTGATCATTGCGTCCAGCCCCACCGCCGCGCGCACGGTTTCAAATTCGCGCGGGCTCAGCCCATAGCGCGCCAGGTCGATCATCTGATAGGGAATGCGGCGCTCTTTAAAATATCGCTCTGCCTTTTTGGTATCAAAACTTTTTGCCATGCCATATATCTGAATGTTCATCAAAATCCCCTTTTCTGCAAATTATAAAATAAGTATAGCATATTTCCGCGCGGTGTGCTATACTAAAGAAAAAACCCGATTCGGAAGAGCGACGCTCTGAAGAAAAGGGTCATTGCAAGCATCGTTCTGAGCCGTGAGGGCGTGTGCCCGGGCGGGAAGAAGGTCAAAATGCCGTTATTTTTGCCCTGTACCAGAACGTACAGGGCTTTTTTTGGAGGTTTTTTATGGAAACACGTATCGCACTGATCGGAATCATCGTAGAAAATATGGAAGCGACCGAGCGGTTAAACCACATTCTGCATGAATTCAGCCCGCACATCGTTGGGCGCATGGGCGTCCCCTATCGCGACCGCGGTATCAGCATCATCAGCATTATTGCAGACGCAACGAGCGATGTGATCAGCGCATTGTCCGGGCGGCTGGGACAGCTTTCCGGCGTGCAGAGCAAGGTGATGTATGCAAAAACAGATGGAAATGCATAAGGACGCGCTGATCGAGGCGCTTTCCGCGCCGGATTTCACGCCGTTTTATGAAAAAGCGGATCGTCTGCGCCGCGAGGCGGTGGGCGATGTCGTGCATATCCGCGCGATTTTAGAGTTTTCTAATATCTGCCGCCGAAACTGTCATTATTGCGGGCTGCAATGTCAGAACCGCGCAGTGCAGCGATATCGCATTCCGCCGGAGGAAATCGTTGCGATCGGGCGCGCCGCCGCCCGCGCTGGGTATCGAACGCTGGTTTTGCAGTCGGGCGAGGATCCGTATTATTCGGCGGAGCTGCTTGGCGAGATCGTGCGTGCGCTGTGCGCGGAGGGGCTTGTGATCACGCTGTCCTGCGGCGAGCGGAGCGAGGAAGACTATGCGCATTGGCGCGCATGCGGCGCGCAGCGCTACCTGCTCAAGCACGAAACGGCAGACGCCGCGCTGTATGCCGCGCTGCACCCCGGCTATACGCTTGACGCGCGCGTTTCATGCCTTCGCGCGATCAAGCGGCTCGGCTATGAAACGGGAAGCGGCTTTATGATCGGTCTTCCGGGCGAGAGCGCCGCGCGCGTGGCAGAAAATATTTTGCTGCTCGATGCGCTCGATTGCGATATGGCAGGCATCGGTCCGTTCGTTCCGCATCCGGACACGCCCCTGCGCGCGCAGCCGCCCGGCTCGCCCGAGCTGACGCAGCGCGCCGTTGCCTTAACGCGCATTCTGCGCCCGCAGATGCATCTGCCGGCAACCACGTCGCTCGGCGTGCTGGACGCGCGTGCACGCGAGCATGTATTTGCGCGCGGCGCCAATGTGATCATGCGCAAGGTCACACCCGAGCCGTATAAATCCATGTATGAAATTTACCCCGCGGCGCTCGGAAACACAGAGATCGAGCGCGAGCGGCGCGAGCTTGAGGATATGATCCGCAGCTTGGGGCGCACCCCGCTCTAAGCGCGTGTGGAAAGGAAGAACGATATGTATAACAGCAAATCCGCGCATGCCACAGAGTTTATCGATCATGAGGAGATTTTAAGCGCGATCGAATATGCCGAACAGCATAAAAATGACCGCGCGCTGCTCTCGCAGATTTTAGAGACCGGCGCGCGCGCAAAGGGGCTTTCTTATCGCGAGGCGGCAACGCTTTTGCTCTGCGAGGATGCGCAGGTGCAGGACGAGATGTTTCGCGTTGCGATGGCGATCAAGCAGAAAATTTATGGCAACCGTATCGTGATGTTCGCGCCGCTGTATTTGTCGAATTACTGCGTCAACGGCTGCCGCTATTGCCCGTATCACCACGCGAACTGTCACATCGCGCGCAAGCAGCTCACGCAGGAGGATATCCGCCGCGAGGTGATCGCGCTGCAGGATATGGGGCACAAGCGCCTCGCGCTGGAGACCGGCGAGGACCCGCAGAATTGCCCGATCGAATATGTGCTGGAGAGCATCCAGACCATTTACGGCATCCATCATAAAAACGGCGCGATCCGGCGCGTGAACGTGAATATCGCGGCGACCACGGTGGAAAACTATCGCCGCCTGCGCGACGCGGGCATCGGCACATACATCCTCTTTCAGGAGACGTACGACAAGGCGCGCTATGAGTATCTGCATCCGACCGGACCGAAGCACAACTACGCCTATCATACAGAGGCGATGGATCGCGCGATGCAGGGCGGGATCGACGATGTGGGCATCGGCGTGCTGTTCGGGCTTTCTGATTATCGCTATGATTTCATCGGGCTTCTGATGCATGCCAAGCACCTGGAGGATACGTTCGGCGTGGGGCCGCATACGATCAGCGTGCCGCGCATCCGCCCGGCGGACGACGTGGATCTTTCGGAATATCCAAACGCGATCGACGATGCGCTGTTCCGCAAGCTGGTTGCGGTGCTGCGCATTGCGGTTCCGTATACCGGGCTGATCATCTCCACGCGTGAGTCTGAAAAGTCGCGCGCGGATGTGCTGAAGGTCGGCGTTTCGCAGATCAGCGGCGGCTCGTCTACCAGCGTCGGCGGCTATGTCAAGCGCGAGGAGGAAAATTCCGCGCAGTTCGAAGTGAACGATACGCGCACGCTCGATGAGATCGTCGGCTGGCTGATCTCGCTGGGCTATATTCCGAGCTTCTGCACCGCGTGTTACCGCGAGGGGCGCACCGGCGACCGGTTTATGCAGCTCGCAAAGGCGGGGCAGATCGGAAACGTATGTCAGGCGAACGCGCTGATGACGCTCAACGAATACCTTGAAGATTACGCGGGCGAGAACACGCGCGCGCTCGGCGCGGCGCTGCTGCAGGCGGAGTGCAAAAACATTCCGAACGACAAGGTGCGTGCGCTCGTGCTGGAGCATTTGAAGGATATGAAGCAAGGCATGCGCGATTTTCGCTTCTAGGAGGAATGGATATGAACGAAACACCGGGCGGACTGCGCTTACATATCGCGATTTTCGGGCGGCGCAACGCCGGAAAATCCACGTTGATCAACGCCCTGCTCGGGCAGGAGCTTGCCATCACCTCGGACGTGCCGGGAACGACTGCCGACCCGGTGAAAAAATCCGTAGAGCTGCATCCGATCGGACCATGCGTCATGATCGACACGGCGGGTTTTGACGATACCGGCGCGCTGGGCACGCTGCGCGTGGCGAAAACGCGCGAGGTGATCGAGAAAACAGACATGGCGCTGCTTGTATGCGCCGGGGAAGATCTCACGTTGGAGCGCGCGTGGGCGAAGGAGCTTGCGGCGCGCAAGATCCCAACGGTCGCCGTGCTCAATAAAATCGACGCGCTGCCCGCGGCGCAGCAGCTTGCGCAGCGCATCAAAGCGGAGACCGGGCTGACCCCGGTTCTGGTCAGTGCGGCGCAGCGCACCGGGATCGAGGCGCTGCGCACGGCGATCGTGCGCGCCGTTCCGCCGGATTTTGACGCGTTGTCGCTCACCGGGCATCTGACCGCGCCGGGCGATGTGGTGCTGCTCGTCATGCCGCAGGATATTCAGGCGCCGAAGGGGCGGCTGATCCTGCCGCAAGTGCAAACGATCCGCGCGCTGCTGGATGGGCATTGCGTGGTTGTCAGCTGCACCGCGCGCGAGATGACCGCCGCGTTGCAGGCGCTCGCTGCGCCGCCCGCGCTGATTATTTGCGACTCGCAGTGCTTCCGCGAGGTGTATGCGAATAAGCCGGAGGGCAGCCGCCTCACTTCGTTTTCTGTGCTGCTCGCGCGGTATAAGGGCGACATTTCCGCCTTTGCCGAGGGCGCGCGCGCGATCGATGCGCTGCGCCCGGGCGACCGGGTTCTTATTGCGGAGGCATGCACGCATAATGCGCAGGATGGAGATATCGGCCGCGTGAAGATCCCTGCCCTGCTGCGCAAAAAAGTGGGCGGAGAATTGCAGATCGATGTGGTCAGCGGCGCGGATTTTAAAAACGATTTGTCAAAATACGCGCTCATTATACATTGTGGCGCATGTATGTTTAACCGGAAGTATGTGCTTTCGCGCATTACGGCGGCGCAGCACGCAGGTGTTCCGATCACGAATTACGGCATTGCGATCGCGAAGCTGACCGGGATTTTGCCGCATGTCGAGCTGGAATAGGAGGGCGCGAATATGAGAATCGGCATTGTAGGGCTGGGCTTGATCGGCGGCTCGATGGCGAAGGCGGCGATGCGCGCCGGCGGGCATGAGGTGCTTGGGTTTGACCGGGCGGAGGCGGTGCTGACCGAGGCGGTGCACGCCGGGGCGATCACGCGCGCGGGCACAGACGAGGATATCCCGGCGCTGGATCTGCTGCTGCTCGCGCTCTATCCGAAGGACAGCATCGAGTTTGCAATGCGGCACGCGGCGCACATTGCGGACACATGCATCGTGTGCGACTGCGGCGGCGTGAAGGGCGTGGTGTGCGCGGCGCTGGATGAGCTTTCTCGCGCGCACGGGTTTCATTTCGTCGGCGGGCACCCGATGGCGGGGCGCGAGCTGTCCGGCTTTTCGGCGGCGCAGGAAGATCTTTTTTGCGGCGCGAGCATGATCTTAACGCCGAACGAGCGCGAAAAGCCTGCGGCGGAGACGCTTTCGCAATTTTTTAAAACGCTTGGATTTACAAAGATCGTGTATACCACGCCGGAAAATCACGACCGAATGATCGCATTCACCTCGCAGCTTGCGCACGTGGTCTCCTCGGCGTATATCAAAAGCCCGGAGGCAACGCGGCACGACGGCTACAGCGCGGGCAGTTACCGCGATATGACGCGCGTGGCGCGGCTCAACGAGGACATGTGGACCGAGCTGTTTTTGGAAAATCGCGCGCCGCTTGTGCAGGAGATCGACACGATTTTACAGCATTTGCAGGAATATCGCGATGCGATCGCGGCGGATAATGCGGAGCGGCTGCATGCACTCCTGCGCGACGGGCGCGTGCGCAAGGAGCGGATCGACCGCGCGCTGGAATAAAAATTAATAAACCCCGCGGGAGGAGCGTGCTCCTTCCGCGGGGTTTCTTGTATGCATGAAAAATTTACAGCGTGTGCTTGGGGTTTACGATATCGCGCCAGCCGAAATCGCCGCGCTCTAAGCCGCGCACCAGGATCTCCGCCGTGGCGACATTGGTTGCGACCGGGACATTATGCACGTCGCACAGGCGAAGCAGCGCCTGCACATCCGGCTCATGCGGCATAGCGGTCAGCGGATCGCGGAAAAACAGAACCAGGTCGATCTCGTTATACGCGATGCGCGCGCCGATCTGCTGGTCGCCGCCCTGCGGACCGGAGAGAAAGCGCTTGATGTCAAGCCCGGTCGCCTCGCTGACCAGCTTACTGGTCGTGCCCGTTCCGCAGATATTGTGTTTGGATAAAATACCGCAGTAAGCGATACAAAATTGCACCATCAGTTCTTTCTTTTTGTCGTGCGCGATGATTGCGACGTTCATAAATCATACCCCTTCACAAGTCATTCAAACGGTTTTTCGCGGCAATTTCATCAGCGGCAGCCGCTCGCCAAGAAGTCTGCGCGTGATATTGCGATACGCGCGCGCCGCGTGGGAATTCATTTGAGAAAACACCAGCTCGCCGCGGTTTGCGCAGGCAATCACGGTTTGATCCTCGGGCACGATGCCGAGCAGCTGGATGCCTGTCCGGTCGATCGCGTCGTCAATATTCACGGCGCGCATGCGGCGGATCAGCTGCGGACGCACGCGGTTGAGCACCAGCCGGATATCCGAAACGCCATGGGCGCGCAGCACGCGCCGGCAAGACCCGGCGTCACGCAGGCTGGCATGATCCGGCGTGCAGACCATGATCGCCTGGTCGGAAACGTCCGCCACCTGCTCGAACCACGGCCCGATCCCTGCCGGGCAGTCGATCACGCAAAAATCAAATCGTCGGCGGATCTCATCCATCAGGGCGTGCAGCTGCTGCGCCGTGATTTCAGGAAAGCTGCTGCCAAACGGCGCGGCGAGTAAAAACAGATTGGGGATCAGCGGGTGCGCAATCGCGGCTTGCATCAGATCCTTGCGCCCAAACACCACATCGGTGAAATCAAAAACCGCGCGCTCGCTCAGCCCAAGGGCAAGGTCAAGGTTGCGCAGCCCTATGTCACAGTCCAGCGCGAGGACCTTGTGGTCAAGCGCGGCAAGGCAGGCGGCGACCCCGGCGGTCACAGAGGTTTTGCCTGTTCCGCCCTTGCCGGACGCGACGCAAATCGTAACTGCCATACTCCACCCTCCTGCCCGTTTTTTGCAAAAAGCCTCTGAGACTATTATAGCATCTGAGCGGTCAAATTCAAGAGAAATTTTGAAAAACAAGGGGCGCCATGCGCGCAAATTCGGCAAACGGCGCGAAAAAACAACAAAATGCAAGAAACAAAACGCCTATGCGCGCGCTACTTCAAAATCACATTCTCCGCCTGCCGTGCATCTAAATCAAAATCATTGGAAAAATACACGTCAAACACATCCTTTGCGACCGAGGCAATACGGCTGCCCTGACCGCCGTTTTCCACGACGACTGCGATCGCAATTTCCGGATCGTCTGCCGGCGCATAGGCGACAAATAACGCGTGTGACCCGCCGGGCGCCTGCGCCGAACCGGTTTTCGCGCCGACCCGCACGGGATAATCTTTAAACACCGCATACGCGCTGCCGCCGGATTCCATTGCGACCATCTGCATGCCGTTTAGTACAGTGTTCACATTCTTCTGGTTGAGCTCCAGCTTGTCTAAAAGCTTTTTCTCCGGCTCATAGACGGTTGCATTATTCAGCGGATTTTTTACGCTTTTTAGCAGGTGCGGCTGATAGCGATAGCCGCCGTTGCACAACGTAGCGACATAATTTGCAAGCTGAAGCGGCGTGACCAGCGTGTCAGACTGCCCGATCGCCGCAGCGATCGTCTGACCCGGATACCAGCTCTCGCCGTTTTTTTCTTTGACTGCGGGGGATGCGACCTGCCCCGACGCTTCGCCCGGCAGCTCCAGCCCGGTTTTTTGCGAAAATCCAAACATTTCGGCATATTTATCCAGCGCGTCGATGCCCAAAAGCCGCCCGACCTCATAGAAGAAATAGTTGCAGGAGACCTGAAGCGCGCCCTCCACATTGACGTAGCCATGCGTGCGATGGTAGCTTTTATACACGTCGCACATCGGCGTGTAGCTCGGCGCATAATAGCGATATACGCCGAGGTCCTCGATCTGCGTCTTTTTCGTGATTGTCCCGGTCTCCAGCGCGGCGATGCTCGTTACCATCTTGAAGGTCGAGCCGGGCGGATACAGGCCGCTGATCGCGCGGTTTACCATCGGGCGCAGCGGATCTTTCAGCATGCTTTGATAATTCTTCCCGTAATCCTCCAGAGAAAATGTGGGATAAGACGCCATGGCAAGCGTATCGCCATTGCGCACGTCCAGCACAACGAGCGCCGCGCCCTTGGCATCCTCGCCGCCCCAACGCGAGTTGGTTTTCCCTTCCTCGCGCAGCTTGGGAACGATGGCGGCGAGCGATTTTTCCGCCGCCTCCTGAAGCCGGATATCCAGCGTCAGCACGCAGTTTTTGCCCAGCACAGGGTTTTGCGAGCTGAGAATATTCGTCACTTTACCTTCGGTCGTGGTTTCGATCGCGCGCGTTCCGTCCTTACCGCGCAGATAGTCCTCCAGCACGCGCTCCATCCCATCTTTGCCGACAATATCGTCCAAACGATAGCCTTTTTCCTTTAAATCTTCATATTCTTCTTTATAAATTTGCCCAACGCGCCCCAAAATGTGCGCGGCGTAGGGCGTTTGATACTCGCGAATCGGCTCGACGTCGATCATCACGCCGGGCAGCTCACGCATGCGTTCCTTGATTTTTGTAACCAGCGCCACGTCCACATCCTGCGCAAATAAATAGGGGTTTGCAGAGGTGAAATTGCGCTGCTCCATCTCAAAATAGATCCCCGCGAGGGTGCGCCGATCGGCCGCAGACGCAGTGTCCGGCACGTCATAATCCTCGCAGATCAGGTCGATCAGCGTGGCGGCGCTGACGTCCGCCGCCCATTTATTTTTTTTGATAAATTTTGCAACGGTGCGCTCATCCTGCTCATTTGCCTCGAGCTGGTAGGTATATTGGAACGGCTCTGCGGTCGTGACCGGCAGGGAATCCAGATGCTCCTGCCCATTCTGGCTGCACAGCTGCACCAGATCGAGCAGGACCTGATTTTTATCCGCCTGCCGCCAGGCGACCGCGTCGAGCTTAATGGCAAAGCTTGAGCGATTGGTCACGAGCGGGCGACCATACCGGTCTAAAATCTCGCCGCGCGGCGCCTTCACGGTGACCGAGCGGGAGAGCCGGCGCTGCGACTGCTCTAAATAATAGTCGCCGTTTACCACCTGCAAATAAAACAGGCGCCCGGCAAAGATCAAAACGCAAAGCACCAGCACGATCAGGACGAAAATACTGCGCTTAAAATACACATTCCGCTCCATCCTACGCCTCCTCTTCTACGTGGAAACGGCGCGAGATCCCGCGGATCACCGGATAGATCAGCGGCGTGATCACCGCGCTGGCAAGCAGCTCGGCGGGCAGCGAGGTCAGCACCATCAGGATATTCGTTTCGCCATAGATCAGGAAAAACACGATGTAATATAAAAGCCGCGTGAGCAGCACGATCACCGCGCCGTAGAGCAGGGTGGCGGCATAGTTGCGCCAGAACACAAACTCGGATAAAAACGCAACAAATACGCCGCAGAGCACATAGACTACGGTATAAAACCCGTCAGCCACAGGAAGCATCGCGTCGCTGATCAGCCCGGCGGCCAGCCCGGCGACCGCGCCGCCATATGCGCCCTCGAACATCGCGATCGCGCCGATTGCATAAGGCAAAAGATACATCGGCGTTGCGCCGAAAATTTTTAAATACGGCAGCAGCGTTGTCTCCAGCAGCATGATGAAAAACAGCAGCGCGATATATAAGATCCATTGATAGCGCGTTTTTTTCTTTTCCATGCAAATTCCTCGCTTATTCTACGGCGGTAAAGGATTTGATGACCAGCACGTGGTTCACATGCGAGAGGTCGACCGCCGGGGTGAGCACCGCGTATTTCGTGATCCCGTGCGATTCGCTTTTGACCTCCTCCACGCGGCCTAAAATGATCCCCTTGGGGAACAGGCCGCCGAAGCCGGAGGTCTCCACCGTATCGCCGCGCACGAGCTGCGCGTCTTTTTCAAGATAAGAAAGCTTAAATTTCCCCTGCTTCATCAGCTCAAAATTGCCCTCCGCGCTCGCCACGTCGCGCGTGCGCGAGGCGATGGCAGACGCCTCCATCCCGGTGTCGATCACCGTGGTAACGATGGACCAGTTCGTGCCCACCTCGCTGATGTAGCCGACCATACCGTCCACCGTGATGACGCATTGATCCACCGCGATGCCGGAAAGCGAGCCTTTATCGAGCGTAAACGTCGCAGTCATGTTATCGTTTCCGCGCGCGATGACCTCAGCGGATTCGAACGTCAGGCTCTGATCCCGCTGCTTCATCTCCAAAGCGCCGCGAAGCTGCTCATTTTCGCGCGCGGCATTTTCAGAATCGCGCCGCGCGCGCTCGCTTTCCGCCAGCTGCTCGCGCAGGGATTCGTTTTCTTTTTTCATCTCGTCATATTCGGTCAGCTTTTGGTAAAAGTCGCTCACGCCTGTTCCCACGCTGCTCGCCGCCTTTTGAAGCGGCGTTGCCAGCATGTTGATCAGGTTTGAGACCGGGGAGATGCGCCCGCCCGAAAGCGCCGAGAAAATCGCCATGACAAGACAGAGCAGTACCGCCGCAAGCACAACAATCAGCCACCGCCGGGAGAAAAATTCCTTCAATTCGACCACCCTTTACTCTCAGATCATGAAAGCAGCGCAACGCCGAGCTGCTCCAGCATCTTGCCGAGCCGGCAGAGCGGAAGCCCCACAACGTTAAAATAATCGCCCTCGATCCGTTCCACCAGGAACGCGCCCTTTTCCTGAATTCCATACGCGCCCGCCTTGTCCATCGGCTCGCCTGTTGCAATATAGGCGGCGATCATGCCGGGGGTCAGGCTACGGAAGGTCACGTCGGTCGCCTCGCAGCCGGAAAGCTCGCGCTCGCCCTGCCGGATGACCAGCCCGGTATACACGGTATGCGTGCGCCCGGAAAGCAGCGTGAGCATTTCGCGCGCCTCCGGCTCGCTGAGCGGCTTGCCGAGAATGCGCCCGTCGCAAACGACGATCGTATCTGCGCCGATGATGAGCGACCCGGGCGCAACACGAGAGGATACATCGGTTACTTTGCGCCGCGCGATCTCCACCGCGCAATCCGCCGGGGGCAGCCCGGCGGGCAGCGTTTCGTCCGCGTCAGACGGAACGGTCATAAAGCTGAAAAACGCATGATGCAGCAGCTCCTGACGCCGCGGCGACTGCGAAGCTAATACAATTTCAGGCATGAGAACTCCTCTTTTCTCAGGATTTGCGCCCGGTCGAGCCAAACCCGCCCGCACCGCGCGCCGTTTCATCCAGCTCGTCGCACACGGCAAGCGCCGGGCGGCAGACCGGAAGGATCAAAAGCTGGGCGATGCGCTCGCCCGGCTCGATGGCATATACCCGGTCAGACTGATTATACAGCCCGACGAGGATCTCGCCGCGATAATCACTGTCGATCACGCCAACGCCGTTTGCAAGCGTGATCCCATGCCGGATAGCAAGTCCGCTGCGCGCGCAAACGAGCGCAACATGCTCTGCATCCGGCAGCGCAATGGCAAGCCCGGTCGGAACGCGCAGCGTCTCCCCCGGAGCAAGCTCCGTTACCTCCGGCACATTGGCGCACAGATCCATCCCCGCGGAGCCCGCCGTGGCGTATTCCGGCGCGGGGATATCCGGGCTGAGCAGCTTTATGGATAGCGTTTTCATCACGATCACCTCATCGATTTGTTATTCCACCCCGCGATAATATAAACCGCGGGTAAAATCACGCGGAGCAGCCGCGCCCGGCGCAAGATGCGCGCGCACAACGCGGCAGACCTCTGCGGGAGATTCGTCGGTAAACAGCAGGCGCAGGCGCGAAAGCCCAAGCCCGGAGAGCGCCTCCGGCTGGTCGGCGAGATAGAGCACATCCGCATTGCAGATCAAATTGCGGTGATGCGGCATGCAGAATACCGGGAATCGCTTGCCGCGCCGATCGATCAGCACATGCTCGCCCGCGCCCGGGCAACGCCCGCCCGGCGCGACCGCGCAGTTTTCGCAGATCATGAGCGGCAGCCGCCCGTAAACGACCAGCTCGCAGGGAATGCATTTTTTGATATCGCGCACCTGAGAAAGCTTCAGCTCGGGCGAAAGCGTTGCGCCCGAAAGCCCCAGATCCTTCGCCACAGCAAGCGCGCGGGAATTGAAGAGGTTTAAGCCGATATCGCCCTCCACCGTGAAGCCGAGCGCCTGAAGTGGCGCGATCTGCCCGAGGTTTGAGACGAGCGCATGCGTCACGCCGCGCGCGAAAAGCCGGGTCAAACGCGCCTTAAGCGCCGACCATTCCTCATCCCATATAATTTGCGGAAGCTGAACGCCGAGCGGGATTTCAGTCTGCGGTGTCACGTTGTCAAGCTCCTCGGCTGGGAGATAGATGCGCGAGAGCGGGAGGGTATACAGCGCGTCGCTTAGCTGCTCTTTTCTACGCAGCGTTATAGAAAGCGCGCCCGGCACCGTGCATTCCGGCGCATCGGGAAGCGGGGAAAGCACCCCGCGCGAAAGAACGGGCGGTGCGCTGCGCGCCGCAAGCAGCGCCTGCAGGCATTCGCGCCGCACCGCGCCCAGCGCGGAGGCGGGGATCATGCAGCCGGGTTCAAGCGCAATGTCCGCCCGGGTGCAGGTAAACGGCGTTCCGCCGGTTTTTAACAGCTTTTCGCGGATAGACGCTTCGTCTGCCGCGCGCGTGCGCGCCGTTTCCACAATCGCGCCGGTCGCGGTGTATGAGCGTCCATCCGGGTCGGAGACCTGAAGCGTGAGCGGCTTATTTTGCGCCGCATGGAGCGAAAACGTGACCGGGATTTGCACATGCTCGCCCGCATAGGTCGCCCGCGCCGCCTGATAAAGCGCATCCTCCGCCGGAGGCGCGCCCGCCCGCGTGCCGAACATGGAGACGCCTTTTTGACCGCGAAAATACCCGTCAGTAAAGCCGCTGCGCGAGAAAATGCGCCGCAAGGTAAGAAGCTCGTCTTCCGTGGGCGCGCGCTCCTCGCGCAGGAGGCGAGAATAGATCCCGCAGACCACGGCAACATATTCCGGGCGCTTCATGCGCCCTTCGATTTTTAAACTGGAAACGCCCAACGCGCGAAGGCGCGAAAGCTCGCCCGCCAGGCACAGATCGCGCAGGCTGAGCGGATATCCCTCGCGCCCGCGCTCGCTCAAACGATACGGCAGGCGGCAGGGCTGCGCGCAAAGGCCGCGATTTCCGCTGCGCCGCCCGATCATCGCGCTCATATAGCACTGCCCGGAATAGCACATGCAGAGCGCGCCATGCACGAACACCTCGGTTTCGATCGGCACGCTGCGCGTGATCTCGGCGATCGCCTGCTCCGGCAGCTCGCGCGAGAGCACAACGCGCGAAAAGCCAAGCGCTGCCGCCGCCTGCGCGCCCGCGACATTATGAATCGTGAGCTGGGTGGAGGCATGGAGACAAAGCTCCGGCGCAAGCTCGCGCAATGCGCGCGCCACGCCAAGATCGGCGACAATCACCGCGTCCGGCGCAAGCGCATTGAGCGCATCGACCGTTTTTTCAAGCGCAGAAAACTCCCGATCGCGCAGCAGCGTGTTGAGCGTGATATGCATTTTCACGCCGCGCGCGCGGCAATAGCCGATGGTCTCCGCCATCTGCTCCTGCGTAAAATTTTCTGCGCCCCGGCGCGCATTAAAGTCGCCAAAGCCGAGATAGATCGCCCCGGCGCCGTTCTGCACCGCCGCGACCGCCGCGTCCCGGCTTCCGGCGGGGGCTAAAAGCTCTATTTCATTCATCACTTTGCTTTTAAGCGATCGTTTTCGCGCCGCAGTTCAGAAAGCTCGATTTTCATTCTGCCGGACTCTTCTAAATAATCCTTGAGCTGCGCGCGGAGATTTTCCGCCGTGTCAAGCACTTTATAATATTCATCGGCCAGGTTGATGCTGGCAAGCACCGCCGCCTCCACAATGGAGGTATTTCCCGCCTGCAAGATCTCGCTGACTTTCGCGTCAACATGCGCCGCAACCTTGCGGGTATATTCCTCGTCCTCCGCAGATACCAGATGATACTCGTTTCCGCCGATGGTCACTGTGATCCTTTTTTTCATAATGCCACAACCTCCCATGCTTTTTTTAGGGCACACGACCGCGTTTTGCGGCATGATATACAGGATTATTATAGCACAAAAGCGCAAGTAAATAAATACATTTGCAAAAATAAAAGCGCGGACGCTGTAGCGTTACAATAGAAGTGAGACCGAAGGAATAGAAAAAAGCGATTGAGTTCGTTAAAATCAAGTCACCACAACA
>CAKUEM010000008.1 GCA_934646115.1 uncultured Oscillospiraceae bacterium | reverse complement strand
GGTAAATGCACCACTTGTCGCCCTGGCGATGGTGATGCATATGCAAAATGCGATAGATCGCCGGATCGCGCAGGTTCATATTTGGCGACGCCATATCGATCTTCGCGCGCAGCGTGCGCGACCCGTCCGGAAACTCGCCCGCGCGCATCCGCGCAAACAGATCGAGGTTCTCTTCTATCGATCGGTCGCGATACGGGCTGTTTTTGCCCGGCTCGGTCAGCGTGCCGCGATAGGCGCGCATCTCGTCCGCGCTCAGGTCGCAGACATACGCCTTGCCGCGGCGGATCAGCTCGGTCGCAAATTCATAGCACTGCTCAAAATAATCAGAGCCGTAGAAGATCCCCCCGTCCGGGATCGCGCCGAGCCAGCGCAGATCCTCCTCGATCGAGCGGACGAACTCGTCCTCCTCCTTGACCGGGTTGGTGTCGTCATACCGCAGGTTGAATTTTCCGCCGTATTTCTTCGCCGTGCCGGCGCTGATCCAGATCGCCTTCGCGCTGCCGATGTGCAGGTATCCGTTCGGCTCCGGCGGGAAGCGCGTGTGGATCGGGGTGCTGCACGCCCCGTCCGCCAAGTCGCGGTCGATCTGTTCATAAATAAAATTACTGGAAACGCTATCCATGTTTTTCATCCTCCCGGATCGCTGTTTTTCTCGCAAAAACTATAGTAAGAATATTTTACCACAAAATACAGACAATACTCAAGTAATTTTCGTAATTGCATTTTATTCTATTTTATGATATATTTTTATCAACAGAAAAATCAAACAAAAATTGGAGGTAATACACATGAGTCAACTGAAAGGCGCCTGCATCATCGGGCAGTCCGGCGGGCCGACCTCGGTCATCAACGCAAGCGCTTGGGGCGCGATGCAGGCCGCGCTGAATTCCGATTGCATCACAAAGGTTTTGGGCGCGGCAAACGGCATTCGCGGCGTGCTCGACGATCACCTGATCGATATCGGCAAGGAGGATTTAAAAGAGCTTGAGCTTCTGCGCTTCACGCCGTCCTCTGCGCTCGGCTCCTGCCGCTATAAGATGAAAGATCCCGCGGTCGATGACACCGATTATAAGCGCATCCTTGAAATTTTTAAGAAATATGACGTGCGTTATTTCTTCTATAACGGCGGCAACGATTCGATGGATACCTGCAACAAAATCTCGAAGTTCATGCAGCAGTCCGGCTATGAGTGCCGCGTGATGGGCATCCCGAAGACGATCGATAACGACCTGTACGCGACCGACCATTGCCCCGGCTATGGCAGCGCGGCGAAATATATCGCGACCTCCACGATGGAAGTGTATCTCGATGCGCATGTGTATGACATCGGCATGATCACGATCCTTGAGATCATGGGCCGCAACGCGGGCTGGCTTGCCGCGGCAAGTGCGCTCGCCGGCGTGAAGGGCATGGGTCCGGATCTGATCTACCTGCCGGAGATCGATTTTGATATGGACAAGTTCCTTGCCGATGTGTCGCGCATTTATAAAGAGAAGGGCAAGGTCATCGTTGCGGTCAGCGAAGGCATTAAGGATAAAGACGGCAAGTATATCTCCGAGTACGGCTCTGACCTCGCGTCCACGCGTGACGCGTTTGGTCATGCGCAGATGGGCGGTCTTGCGTCCACGCTTGCGAACATCGTGAAGGAAAAGACCGGCGCGAAGGTGCGCGGCATCGAGTTCTCGCTGCTGCAGCGCTGCGCGGCGCATGTCGCTTCCAAGACCGATTATGACGAATCGTATATGGCGGGTAAGGCCGCGGTGGAAAATGCGGTCGCCGGCATGACCGACCGGATGGTCGGCTTCCAGTGCAGCCGTGACGGCGGGTATCGCTGCGAGGTTGCGCTGCTGCCGCTCGATATCGTTGCGAACACCGAGAAAAAGGTCCCGCGCGAGTGGATCAATGAGGCGGGCAACGGCATGAATCAGGCGTTTATCGACTATGCGCTGCCGCTCATCCAGGGCGAGACCGAGCTTCCGAAGGAAGACGGGCTGCCGCGCTTTGCGCATTTAAAGAAAATCGAGATTCGGTAATTTTGCCCTCATATCTCGGCTGATTTGCCCCGGGCGCATGCTCGCCCCGGCGCTTCGCCGCTCTCTTTTCTGATCTTATTGGCGCAGCAGGGTGATTTTGCCTTGCTGCGCCTCGTCAAAGCGGGCGCCGTTTGCCCGTTTTATCCGCGATCGGAGGGCTTTTATGCAACGGTTTTTAAAAAAATATATCGCCCCGATCGTGCCGCTCTATGCGATCCTCCCGCTGCTCGCCTGCGCGGCGTTCAACTCACTGATCTATTACGGCACGATGGCGCTCTCGCATCTGCAAAGCGGCTTTTCTGACCTGACCACGGCGTTTGACCGGATGATCCCGCTGTTTCCGCCCGCGATTTTTATTTATGGCAGCTGCTTCGGCTTCTGGGCGCTCAATTATGTCCTCACCGCGCGCACAGACCGCCGCCGGCTGTTTGAGATCGTCTCTGCCGATATGGTCGCGAAGGTCATCTGCCTGCTGCTCTTTGTCTTTTTGCCAACCACAAATGTGCGCCCCATTCTGGCAGGCAATAATATCAGCGAGCTGCTTCTGCTGTTTGTATACCGCATGGATCAACCGGTGAATCTTCTGCCCTCGATCCACTGCTTAAATAGCTGGCTCTGCTTCATCGGCATGCGCGGAAACCCGCGTGTCCCGCGCTGGTATCAAATCGCGTCGTGCATATTTGCGCTTGCGATCTGCGCATCCACGCTGCTGATCCGGCAGCATGTGATTGCAGACGTGATCGTAGGCGTGGCGCTGGCGGAGGGCTGCTATTGGTTCTGCCGCTGCTCCGGGCTTGCCCGCCGCTATGACCGCGCGATCCGCATCGCATAAAAAATTTCAGCCATGAACGCAAACTCCTCCCGCTTCATAGTATGAAGCAGTATGATCACGGAGGGATGCGCGCTCATGGCTGTTTTATTATACATCCTGTCGATCAATTTAGATTCGCTCGGCGTTGGGATCTCCTATGGGGTCCGCAAAATACATATCCCCTGCGGCGCAAGCGTTTTGATCGCCCTGTGCTCGGTTTTTTATGCTGCCGCCGCCATATTTTCCGGCTCGCTGCTCACGCGTGTTTTTCCGCCGTGGCTCGGCAAGGCGCTGGGCAGCGGCATTTTATTCGCGCTCGGCGCGTGGACCTGCGTCTCCGCGTTTCGCCCGGACGCGCAAAAAAAGCGCGCGCCGAAAACGCGCTCGTTCGCGATCCGCCCGCTCGGACTGACGATCTCGATCGCGCGTGACCCGGTCGTCTGCGATTTCGACGGCTCGCGCCGGATCGACCCGGGAGAGGCGCTCTATCTCGCGCTCGCGCTGTCGCTCGATTCGATCGGCGTGGGCATCGGCGCAGGACTTTCCGGCATCGGCGCATGGTTTTTGCCGCCGCTCATCGGGCTTTTGCAGTTTGCCTTTCTCACGCTCGGCAGCCTGCTCGGCAAGCGTCTGCGCCAAGTCGCGCGCATTCCGCATCAGTTCTGGACCGTACTGTCCGGCGCGCTGTTTTTCCTGCTCGCGCTGCTGCGCGCGTGCGCCGCTTAGTCCTTCTTTTTGACCGCGCGCCAGTATGCCTCGTTCGCCTGCTCAAATTTATTTTCGCCCGGCGTGTAATATTGCGCATCACGCAGCGCGTCGGGCAGGTATTGCTGCGCGACCCAGTGGTTTGGGAAATCGTGCGGATACTGATACGTCAGCCCGCGCCCCAATTTCTTCGCGCCCTCATAGCTTGAGTCTTTTAAATGCGGCGGAACATCGCCGCTTTTCCCCGCTTCCACGTCGCTCATCGCGGCGTTGATCGCGCAATATGCGGAGTTCGATTTCGGCGCGGTCGCAAGCAGAAGCACCGCCTCTGCCAGCGGGATGCGCGCCTCGGGCAGCCCAAGCTCACGCGCGGCATCGATGCATGATTTCACCACGCTGACCGCCTGCGGATACGCAAGCCCAACGTCCTCACACGCGCAAACAAGCACGCGGCGGCACGCGGAGACCAGATCCCCCGCCGCGAGCAGCCGCGCCAGATAATGGATTGCCGCATCTGCGTCTGACCCGCGGATCGATTTTTGCAGCGCAGACAAAATGTCATAATGCGCGTCGCCGTCGCGGTCATAGCGCACCGCGCCCTTCTGCACGATCGCCTCCGCGTCAGAAAGTTCCACAGTGCGCACCCCGTCGACCGGGCGGGCGCTGTTTGCAAGCAGCTCCACCGCGCCGAGTGCGCGCCGCACATCGCCGCCCGCAACGCTTGCGATATAATCGATCACCTCATCCGTCACCGCGATGCGGTCGTCCGCAAGCGTGAACGCACGCCGCACCGCGCGCGCGATCTCGCCCGCCGTGACCGGCTGAAATTCAAATACCGTCGCGCGGGAAAGTACCGCGCCATACACATAGAAATACGGATTCTCCGTCGTCGATGCGATCAGCGTGATCTTTCCGTTTTCCATGAATTCCAGCAGCGATTGCTGCTGTTTTTTATTAAAATACTGAATTTCGTCCAGATAAAGCAGCGCGCCCTCCGGCGCAAGCAGCGTGTCCAGCTCGGCAATGATCTGCTTGATGTCAGAGATCGCCGCGGTCGTTGCATTGAGCTTATACAGCCGCCGCTTTGTTCGCTTTGCGATGATATTCGCAACCGTGGTCTTCCCCGTCCCGCTCGGGCCGTAAAAGACCATATTGGGGATCGTTCCGGACTCGATCACGCGCCGGAGCATCCCGTTTTTGCCCAAAATATGCTGCTGCCCTACCACATCATCCAGCGAATCCGGGCGAATTCGATCCGCAAGCGGCTGATACATCGCCACACACCTCCGTGATCAATCAAACAGATACCACTTATTTTTTTCAAACACCGTGTCACATGTCGAGCGCGCCGGAATATCGATCCCATAGCCGGGGTCGTTTTTCCAAAAACTGTCAAATTCCGTCATCGCGTTCAATTCGCCGGTCGGCTCATTGCACTCCCAAACGGGTACGTAATTTTCATCAGAGCCCAGTCGATCCGGCTGCGCAGTCTCCAGGTCAGAATAGCGGAACGCCATGCGCATCAGGCGGATATTATTGCGCGCCGCCGGGCTTTTCGCCAGCGCAAGCGCCCGGTCATACAGGCGATACACGCGCTCTTTATCAATATGCTGCATGAGCCAGATCCCCGCCGTTAAAATCGTTTCCTGCCCGTCCATCACCTGCTCGGCATAGCGAATGACCTCCGCCACCGCGTCTGCGCCCTCGCCGAAAATACGGCAGAAACGCTGCAAATGGTCCTCCATCGTGAGCGTGCTGTCATACTGCGTGCGCGCAAAGCAATAAAAATTAAACAGATGATTCCATAAATTAAAGCATTCGATCTGCGTGCCCGCGCCGTCGAATCCGTTTTTCCGCATCCGGATTGCGATCGCGCGGATCTCATCCGCCATAGGGAGATAGCGCTGCCGCGCGGGATAAACGCCCATGTCATAGTCATAATACGTCACGCTTGCGCCGGTCGCGTGCCATTTGATCAGGTTTTCCTCAAAAAACGTCCCGTTGAGGCAAGACCCGTCCGGCTTGCCGACCGCGCGCAGCCCGCTCGCATGCCAGGTCGCCTCATTGACGCACAGCGCCGGGTCAAGCGTAACATGCTCGGGACACGTGAACAGATCCGTATAGGCGCAGCTCACGATCCGGATCTTCGGGAACTGCTCGCGCACCTGCTTCGCCACCGCGTTGAGTACATAGACATAATTTTCTACCTTGCTGTACGGCGCGCAATCCGGGCAGACGCACTGCGGCGCGATCCCGTCGTTCGGCGGGAAAAAGATCGTGTCTACCTGCGGGTTCTTGGTAAGCCAGATCTTAATATGCGCGGCGAGCGTATCGATCATCTCCTGATTGCGCGAGCAGAAGATCCACTGCCCGTAATGCGCGGTATCCTCATAGCGCGTGCCGTCCTCCGACAGGCGGTAATATTCCGGATGCGTTTCATAATAATGCTCCGGGAAATACTCGTTGCCATGCGCGGGCAAAAACAGCTTCGACGCCTCGTGATGCCCCACGGTGAAGCGGATGCCCCGCCGCTCTGCCTCATCGACCAGCCCAAGCGCCTTCAGCTTCTCAAAGCAGCTCGCCCAGGTCATGATGTCGTTATACCGGTTTTTGCACAGCCAGTCGAGAAACGGGATATTCAGCCCGCGCTCCACCTTTCCCGCCCAGGAGGCATACTGGACGATCGCGCCGCGATATTTTAAATCGCACGACGGCTTGACATAGCAAACCTCCCCCAGCGTAAGGCACGGCATTTGCGGAACATACTCGCCCGCCGCGACCTGCGGATGCGAAAACGCAGCGAGCGACGCGCCGCAAAAGCGCTCTAAAAACTCATACACGGCATAGATCGTGCCGCGCTCATAATCGCCCTCGCTCCCCGCGAGCACGATCACATCCTCGCCGAAGCTCTGGATCAAAAGCCCCTCCGGGCCCGGGCAGCGGCGTGAAAACTCCTCGCTTGTGAGATATGCGCCGGTATGGCGGTTGCGCCCCGGACCGCCGATCAAAAATGCAGGAACGCCCGGCTCCGTTGTAATAAAAAGCTCCGCGTCGCAGATCTTCCGGATATATTTTTGCAGCTCCTGCGCCGCAAACTGCTCGCGCGCGGTCGCCTGCTCCGGGAGCACGATCCGCACCGCGGTATCCATATGCCGCGCTAATTTCATTACACCAAGATCCCCTTTCATGATGCCCCTGTTCTCTTTATGCCGAAACGACCGGATTCAGGCGCTTTGCGCCCGAACCCGGTCTTTCTTTTACTCGTAAAGCGGATACTTGTCGCACAGCGCATTGACGCACTCGCGAATATAATCCTGCTTCTCTTCAAAGTTCGTTGCCGTCAGGTGGATCAGCCGCGCGATCTCCGCCATGTCAGACTCGTTGAAGCCGCGCGTGGTCGCCGCCGGCGTTCCGATGCGCACGCCGCTTGTCACAAACGGACTTTGCGGATCGTTCGGGATCGTGTTTTTATTCACCGTGATCTGCACCTGATCGAGCCGCTTCTCCAGCTCCTTACCCGTCAAGTCGAACTTTCTTAAATCGACCAGCATCAGGTGGTTATCCGTGCCGCCGGAAACCAGATCAAAGCCGCACTGCATCAGCGCGTTCGCAAGCGCCTTCGCGTTTGCAACCACCCGCTCCTGATACTCGCGGAACGCGGGCTTCAACGCCTCGCCGAAGCAAATCGCCTTCGCCGCGATGATGTGCATCAGCGGACCGCCCATCGTCCCCGGGAAAACCGCCTTGTCGATCTGCTTTGCCAGCTCCTTCTTGCACATGATCACGCCGCCGCGCGGACCGCGCAGTGTTTTATGCGTCGTCGTCGTAACCACGTCGGCATACGGGACCGGGCTGGGATGCAGACCCGCCGCAACAAGCCCCGCGATATGCGCCATATCGACCATCAGATACGCGCCGACCGAATGGGCAATGTTCGCCATACGCTCAAAATCGATCACGCGCGGATACGCGCTCGCGCCCGCAATGATCATCTTCGGCTTATGCTCCTTCGCCATCGCCTCGAGCTTGTCATAATCGATGCGGTGCGTTTCCGGATCAACGCCATACGGCACGATGTTATAATATTTTCCGGAAATATTAACCGGGCTGCCGTGCGTTAAATGCCCGCCCTCGTTTAAGTTCATGCCAAACACGGTCTCGCCCGGCTGCACCAGCGCGAAATAAACCGCCATGTTCGCGCTTGCGCCGGAATGCGGCTGTACGTTCGCATGCTCTGCGCCAAACAGCTCCTTCAACCGGTCGATCGCAAGATTTTCTACCACGTCGACGCATTCGCAGCCGCCGTAATAGCGCTTGCCGGGCAGCCCCTCGGCGTATTTATTGGTCAGCACCGTGCCCGCCGCGGCAAGCACTGCCGGGCTGACGAAGTTTTCAGACGCGATCAGCTCAATATTTCTGCGCTGCCGCTTGTATTCCGCTGTGACCGCCTGCCCCAGCTCCGGGTCGACGCTCAATAAATAATCCATATTTTCTTTAATCATCGGTTGGCACTCTCCTTACGGTAATTTCTGAAGTGGCCGCCCACGATGTGGGCAGATAAAATTGCCTGGATGAGAATAGTCTACCATAAAACTGCGAATTTGACAAGCATCGGGAATTGATGTATACTGAAAACAAATCTCGGGGAGTCCGCGCGGGCGGGCTGAGAGGAAGCAAACCGCAGCTTCGACCCGTGACCTGATTTGGATCATGCCAACGTAGGGAAGATGAATGGAAAGAGCAAGTCGTCCGTGCCCTTCGTGGGCGCGGATTTTTTATATGCAGAAAGGAGCATTTCCATGAATTATACCACACAGATGGACGCTGCACGCCGCGGCATCGTCACGCCCGAGCTGGAGGCGGTTGCGAAAAAAGAGCGGATGGACGTGTCTGAGCTGATGCGCTATGTGGCGGAGGGCAAGGTCGCCATCCCCGCCAATAAGCTGCACACCTGCATTGAGCCAAACGGCATCGGCTCGATGCTCAAAACGAAAATCAACGTAAATCTCGGCACCTCGCGCGACTGCAAGGATCTGGACATGGAGCTGCGCAAGGTGAACGATTCGGTCGCGCTCGGCGCGGAATCGATCATGGATCTCAGCTCGTTCGGCGATACGCGCACCTTCCGCCGCAAGCTGACGCATGAGTGCCCGGCGATCATCGGCACCGTCCCGATCTATGACGCGGTCGTCTACTATCACAAGGCGCTGCGCGAGATCACGTCGGAGGAATGGCTCGACATCGTGGAAATGCACGCGAAGGACGGCGTGGATTTCATGACGATCCATGTGGGCATCAACAAAAGCACCGCGCGCCGCTTTAAAGAAAACAAGCGCCTGACCAATATCGTCTCGCGCGGCGGCTCGATCATCTTCGCCTGGATGGAGATGACCGGCGAGGAGAACCCGTTTTATGAGCATTACGACCGTATTCTGGATATTTGCGAGAAATATGACGTGACGATCAGCTTGGGCGACGCGTGCCGTCCCGGCTGTTTAGACGATGCATCGGATATTTCGCAAATTGAAGAGCTGGTCACGCTTGGCGAGCTGACGCGCCGCGCGTGGGAGCATAATGTGCAGGTCATGGTAGAGGGTCCGGGGCATATGCCGCTCGACCAGATCGCCGCAAATATGAAAATTCAGCAGACGATCTGCAAGGGCGCGCCGTTTTATGTGCTCGGTCCGCTCGTGACCGATATCGCGCCCGGTTATGACCATATCACGGCAGCGATCGGCGGCGCGATCGCGGCGGCGTCCGGCGCGGCGTTCCTCTGCTACGTCACCCCGGCGGAGCATCTGCGCCTGCCGGATGTAAACGATGTGCACGAGGGCATCATGGCGTCGAAAATCGCCGCGCATGCCGCGGATATCGCAAAGGGCATCCCCGGCGCGCGCGAGTGGGACACGAAGATGAGCACCGCGCGCAAAAAGCTCGATTGGGAAGAGATGTTCCGCCTCGCGATCGACCCGGAGAAGGCGCGCCGCTACCGCGAAAGCGCCGCCCCCGAGAAGGAGGACACCTGCTCGATGTGCGGAAACTTCTGCGCCGTGAAGAATATGAACCGCATTTTAGACGGCGAGATCGTCAGCATTTTTGATGAATAAGAGGGTGATCCCATGTTTTCTACATTATTAAATCAGGTGCGCGAGCGCGTTCCGATCGTGCATCATATCACAAATTACGTCACGGTGAACGACTGCGCCAATGCAACGCTTGCCGTTGGCGGCTCGCCGATCATGGCGGACGATTTGGGCGAGGTGTGCGATATGGTCGCGCTTTCAAGCGCGCTCGTCATCAATATGGGTACGCTCAATGAGCGCACGGTCGCCTCGATGCTCGCCGCCGGGAAGCATGCCAACCGGCTCGGTCGCCCGGTCGTGTTCGATCCGGTCGGCGCGGGCGCTTCCGCCCTGCGCAACGAAACGCTGGCAAAGCTGCTGCGCGAGGTGCATTTCGCCGTCATTCGCGGCAATATTTCCGAGATCCGCGCGGTCGCGGCGGGCAGCGGCACCACGCGCGGCGTCGATGCAGACGCGCGCGATGCCATTCAAAATGAAACGCTCGACGATGCGATCGCTTTTGCCCGCGCACTCGCGCAGAAGCTCGATTGCGTGATCGCAATTTCCGGCGCGATCGACCTTGTGTGCAGCGCAGACCGCGCCTATATCATCCGCAACGGGCATCCGATCATGGCGCGCATCACGGGCAGCGGCTGCATGTCCACCTCCGTGGTCGGCGCATTTGTCGGCGCAAGCCCCGAAAACGCGCTTGACGCCGCGGCTGCCGCAGTCTGCGCCATGGGCGTTGCGGGCGAGCTGGCGGCGCAAGATTGCCCCGGCACAGGCACGTTCCGCACCCGGCTGCTCGACGCGCTCAGCACGCTGGATGAGGCGGCGCTTTTAGGAGGTATGTCCTGTGAAGCTCGATAGAAAAGATCTGCTGCTCTATCTGGTAACAGACCGGAGCTGGCTCTCCGGCGCGGCGCTTTCCGATCAGGTCGCCTGCGCGATCGATCACGGCGCAACCTGCATCCAGCTGCGCGAAAAACAGCTGGGCGATGCGGAGTTTCTCGCCTCCGCGCGCGAGATCGGCGCGATCTGCCGCGCAAAGCATGTGCCGTTTCTCGTCAATGATAACGTAGAGGTCGCGCTCGCCTCGGGGGCGGACGGGGTGCACGTCGGGCAGAGCGACATGGCGGCGTGCGATGTGCGCGCGCTGCTCGGTCCGGATAAAATTCTCGGCGTTTCGGCGCAAACGGTCGCGCAGGCGCAGGCGGCGGAGGCGGCAGGCGCAGATTATCTCGGCGTGGGCGCCGTGTTCGGCACTACGACGAAGCAGGACGCGCGCGAGGTCTCGCCGGACACGCTGCGTGCGATCTGTTCTTCCGTGCGCATCCCGGTCGTCGCGATCGGCGGCATTTCCCAAAAAAATATTCTATCGCTTGCGCACAGTGGGATCGCCGGCGTTTCGGTCATTTCCGCCATTTTAGCAAGCGACGATATCGCGCAGGCGGCGCGCACGATGCGCACGCTTGCGGAGCAGGTGATATAAATGAATCGTGAAATATTTCAAAAAGGCGTGATTTTCGATTTAGACGGCACGCTGATCGACTCGATGGGCATGTGGGAGAACCTGTGCGAACGGTTTTTGCGCGCGCAGGGCATCACGCCGCCGCCCGACCTGCGCGACACGCTGTGGACGATGGATCTTGACGAGTGCGCGCGCTATCTGGTTGCGACCTTTCCCCTGCCGCTCACGCCGGAGGAAACGATCTCCGCCATCCACGAAATGATCCGCAATGCATATCGCGATGAAATTCCCGCAAAGCCGGGCGCGCTCGCGCTGCTCGATGCGCTTGACCGCGCAAATATCCCGGTCTGCCTCGCCACGGCGACCGACCGCGTGATCTTTTCTCCCGCGCTCGAGCGGCTCGGTATTGACAAGTATTTCTGCTTTACACGTACCTGCGCCGAGGCGCAAAAAAGCAAGCGCGACCCGCAGATTTACTTGGATTGCGCAGAGTTTCTCGCCCTGCCGCCGCAGGAGCTTGTTGTGGTGGAAGACACGCTGCACGCGGCATCAACTGCAAAGCGAGCCGGCTTTACAGTGATCGGCGTGCGCGATCCCTACTCCGCGCAGGATTGGGCGGGGCTTTCCCGGCTTTGTGATCGGTTTGTCGATTCTCTGGAGGCGCTTTTATGAAAACAGTCTTAACGATCGCGGGGTCAGACTGCTCGGGCGGCGCGGGCATTCAGGCGGATATCAAAACGATCACGGCGCACCGCATGTATGCGATGAGCGCGATCACGGCGCTGACCGCGCAAAACACAATGGGCGTAACCGGGATGCACGACGTCCCCGCTCCATTCGTGGCGGAACAGCTCAACCGGATTTTTGAGGATATCGTTCCCGACGCGGTCAAGGTCGGCATGGTGTCAAGCCCCGCAATTATCGAGGCGATCTGCGATCGGCTGACCCGCTATTCTCCGCGCAATCTCGTGGTCGACCCGGTCATGATCGCAACGAGCGGCAGCCGCCTGCTCTCGGAAGACGCGATGGACGCGCTGATCACGCGCCTGCTCCCGCTCGCCGATCTGATCACGCCGAATATTCCGGAGGCGGAGGTGCTTTGCGGCGCTTCCATTCGCTCTAAGGCGGACATGCTTTCCGCGGCGCAAGCAATTTCCGCGCGCATTCACGGCGCGGTTCTGCTGAAAGGCGGGCATTTTTCCGCAGATGCAGACGATTTGCTCTATGCGCAGGATAACGCGCTTTGGATCCGCGGCGCGCGCATCGATAACCCCAATACGCACGGCACGGGCTGCACGCTTTCCTCTGCGATCGCGTGTGAGCTGGCGTCCGGCAAAAGCATGGCGGACAGTGTGCGCGCGGCGAAGGATTATATCACCGGCGCGCTGCGCGCAGGCCTCGATCTTGGGCACGGAAGCGGCCCGCTCAACCACATGTTTTCCCTGTAATATGCAAAAAGACGGTATGGACTTCCATACCGTCTTTTTTATGTGAGCGCCCGTTATTGCAAATTCAAATGGCGCGACAGGATATAATTGGTTGTGAAAAAGCACGCCGCACCGAACAACAGATTCAGCGCGCTGCCGCCCAGCAGAACCAGATGAATCAGCGACTCGCCGCTGAACATTCCCCAGAACCGCCACGGCATGAGGTTGAACCCCGCGATCGCAAGATTTAACAATACGCCCAGAACGAAAATAATGACCAGATACGCCCCGACAGCCGCCGCCACACGGTGCTTGTGGAACAAATGCCCGATCGCAAGCGATACGTAAATCAGAAGGATATTCGCGATCCCCTGGGTCAGCAGCGCAAACACCCCCTCAAGCAGGTACAGCCAAATCTGATCGTCGCCAAACAAAAGCCGCATCGCCTCCGGCAGGCTTTCAAAAAAGTGCCGGATCAGGGCAAGATCACCAACGATCATAAGCACAGACACGCCGACCACAAGCATGGTCGCTATGATCCAAACCACCACGGCGATCAGCTTCGCGCTGATATTCTGCCAGGTCTTGACCGGCAGCGTGTGCATCAGATAGCCCTCGCTCCCCAGCAGATTTTTATAAAACCGCTGCACAAGAAGCACCAAAGTCAGCGCAAAAGTCGCAAACAGAACCGCGCCGTATGCAAACGCCACGATCCGCGAGAGCGCGGCTAAAATTTCGTTTGACATATCAAAATCGAAATGGACAAACACGCGGCAGAACGCCGCCGTAACCAAAATCGCAAGATACAGCGGCAAAAACACCCGCATCGTTGCGCGCAATTCATATTTCGTAAGCTTTCCTAACATTGAAACACCTCCCGGAACAGCGCATCGACCGATTTCCCGCGCCGCTCGCGAATCGCGTCTACGCTCTCAGCCAGCGCAATGCTGCCGTGCGAAAGAAACACGACTTCATCTAATATTTTTTCCACATCCGCGATCAGATGCGTCGCGATCACAACGGTCGAATGCTCGCTGTAATTTCCAATGATCGTGCGCAAAATAAAGTCGCGCGCGGCCGGGTCTACGCCGCCGATCGGCTCATCGAGCAAATACATCTGCGCCGCGCGGCTCATCACCAAAATGAGCTGCATCTTCTCTTTTGTGCCCTTGCTCATTGTGCGCAGGCGCATGCTCGGGTCGATTTCCAGCCGCTTGAGCATATCGTGCGCCACATCAATGCGGAAATCCGCATAAAAATCGCCAAACATGGCGAGCGCATCGTTTACGCTCATCCAGTCGTTTAAATACGTGCGCTCCGGCAGGTAAGACACAATTTGCTTGCTCTCCACGCCCGGAACATGCCCATTGATACGCAAAACGCCCGCGCTTGGCGTAAGCAGCCCGGAAATCAGCTTGATCAGCGTGGTTTTTCCGCTCCCGTTCGGACCGAGCAGCCCGATCACGCGTCCGCGCGGCAACACGAGATTTATGTCTGTCAATGCACGCTGCGCGCCGTAATTTTTGCATAGCCCGTGGCATTCTAAAATATGATCCGTCATTCCTCTTCCTCCTTTACCTGCGCAAGCAGCGCAAGCACCTCGTCCCGCCGGTAGCCGATGCGCTGCATGTGGTCTAAAAAGTCTGCCGCCAGCCGCTTTGCCATCTGGTTTTTCACCGCGTCGATCATGCTTTGATCCTCCGTAATAAATCTGCCCGCCGTCCGCTGTGCATACAAAAGTCCCTCCCGCTCAAGGTCAGACAGCGCGCGCTGCATCGTGTTGGGGTTCACCCCAGCCTCGGCCGCCAACTCGCGCACAGACGGCAGCTTCCCGCCCGGCGCAAGCTCGCCCGCCACAATGCGCAGCTTGATCTGCTCTATGATCTGCGCATAAATCGGCCGGTCGTCTTTAAACTCCCATTGCATGGCCTCGCCTCCTTGTGTTGTTGTACTAAGTGTATAATACAATAATACAATCACAATGTCAAGCTTTTTTGAAAAATTTTTTTGCGCATAAAAGCAGGGCGGAACCCGAATGGTTTCCGCCCCGTGCGCTAAATTTGCTGTTTGATCCGCTCGATCGCGCCCTTTTCCAGCCGCGAGACCTGCGCCTGGCTGATGCCGATCTCCTCCGCGACCTCCATCTGCGTCTTTCCGTCATAAAAGCGCAGGCTGAGAATATGCCGCTCGCGCTCGCCCAGCTTGGCGACCGCCTCGGTCAGCGCGATGTGGTTGAGCCAATGCTCGTCTGTGTTCTTTAAATCGCCGATCTGATCCATCACGCAAACCGTGTCGCCGCCCGCGTCGGAATACACCGGGTCGTAAAGCGAGACCGGGTCCATGATCGCGTCGAGCGCAAACACCACGTCCTCCTGCTTCATATTCATCGCGAAAGCGATCTCCGCTACATTTGGCTCGCGCGCGTGCTCCGCGATCAGGCGCTCTTTGGTTTGCAGCGCGCGATATGCGGTGTCGCGCATGCTGCGTGACACGCGAATGGCGGAATTGTCGCGCAGATAGCGGCGGATCTCGCCGATGATCATGGGAACTGCATACGTGGACAGCCGCACGCCGAGCGTCACGTCGAAATGATCGATCGCCTTGATCAACCCCACGCAGCCTACTTGGAACAGATCGTCCACCGTCTCGCCGCGCCCGGAAAAACGCTGGATCACGCTCAATACCAGCCGCAGATTCCCCGCGATCAGCTCCTCCCGCGCGGTCACGTCGCCCGCCTTGTATTGATGCAGCAGCGCGACGATTTGATCGTTTGACAGGACTTTCAGCTTCGCGGTGTTTACCCCGCAAATTTCAACCTTCCCCTGCACAAGCAAGTCCTCCCCACGGCAAAATTTCATACTCTCAGTATTGCCATGGTCTAAGGATTTCATGCGGGGCGGCGCGCGTTTTTTAAACCAGCCGGCTCAGCTCCTTGCGAAGCCGCGCGATGATGCGCTTTTCCAGCCGCGAAATATACGACTGCGAAATGCCCAGCCGATCGGCGACCTCCTTTTGCGTCTGCTCCTTTTTTCCGTTTAGCCCGAAGCGCAGCGAAATGATCTCCGCATCGCGCGGCGGAAGCTGCAAGAGCGCCTGCCGCAGCAGCTCGCGGTCCGCGTCGTCCTCGATCGGGCGCATCACGCTGTCCGGCTCTGTGCCCAAAATGTCAGAAAGCAGCAGCTCGTTGCCGTCCCAATCCGTGTTGAGCGGCTCATCAAACGAAACCTCATTGCGCTGTCCGGAATTTTTGCGCAGATACATCAATATCTCGTTTTCAATGCAGCGCGAGGCGTAGGTCGCCAGCTTGATCTTCTTCTCCGGATTGTAGGTGTTGATCGATTTGATCAGCCCGATCGTGCCGATCGAGATCAAATCTTCAATATGAATTCCCGTATTTTCAAAGCGCCGCGCGATATACACCACCAGGCGCAGATTATGCTCGATCAGCGCGCGCCGGACGTTCTCGCCCCCATCGCGGAAATTCGCCATGAGATACGCCTCCTCCTCCGGCGTGAGCGGCGGGGGCAGCGTATCGCTTCCGCAGATATACATCACGTGCGCCGGAACGGTCAGCCCCAGCTTCACGCACAGCCGCAGCAGGTTTAAATAGATCCGAAGCCGAATATGTTTCATGGTGTTCGCCCTCCTATCCCTCAAGCCCGGTCAGCGCGTGATATGCGCCGCCGTCTGAAATTTTCTGCATGCAGATCGCGGCAAGCATGTTGCGCCGCACGCGCTGCGCGATCTCAACCCGGTCCGGGCGAAACGCCAGAAGCAGCGCCAGCTCGCGCCCGACCGTTTTATAAGGAATCAGCTGAAACCGCATGTGCGGCGGCAGCTGCGGCAAGATCATCGGCAGCTGCTCCTCGGTGCAGGAATCCAGCACCCGGCGCACGCCATCCGGCAAAACGTCGCGCACGGTCTCGTATTCCACGATCATGACCGGGTGATTGGTCAGCGGGTCGCACAGCGTGTTGCCGGAATCCAAAAGCGCGTGAAACGCGATCTCGCGCCCGCCGTATGCCAGCGTCACCGCGTAAATTTCGCGCTGCGCGGCGCCGGTCGCGCTGCGCCGAAACACCAGCGAAAAAATCAAATAGCACAGCGCGGACGACGCGAGCAGCACCCCGAGCGGCAGCTTGATATACATCACGCCGTGTCGCACATCGAAATTCCCCTGCGCGCCGTGCGTGAGCCACATGACCGCAAACGCGCAGCCGCCAAACGCAAAGCTCAGCCCGCAAAATATCAAAAACAGACGCAGCAGCCGCCGCATGTCCCGCACGCCAAACGTGATCGCAACCATCGCGCAGGCGACCAGCAGCTTGAACCACAGCGCGCCGAGTATCGACCCCGCGTTTAAAAACGCAGCCGTGGCATACGCCGCGCCTGCGCCCGCCGCAAGCGCGCAGCGCAAACGCGAGCATGCCGCGCCGGAAAGCCTTGCGCTTGCGAATAAAAGCAGGTAGTTGATAATAAAATTAAGAACGAATAAAACGTCTATGTATACCACGCATACCACGCGCGCCGCCTTCCTTCCTGTTTGAGTTTCGGGCGCCGCCTTTTTGCAAAAGCATCGGCGTGCCGCCATCCAGTCTTGCGCACTGTGCCGCAGGTGTTACCGCTGCTCCGCCAGTAACGACTATCGCCCGCGTCCACGTCTTCCGCAAGTGCGCACCCCGCCGCCTTTTGCGGCTTTTCGCGCGGCAGCCTTGCCCCACCGCGCCGCCCTCACGCCCGGCGCTTCCGGCTGCTCGATATGGGTATTATACTCCGCCGACGCAGTATCAAATTGTCAAAATATGGCAAACCATTTCCCTATTTTTTAGAAAACCGCTTTTCTTTTTTGCATAAATATGATACAGTAAGGAGGGAAGGATATGTCGCTTTTCACAAAAAGAGCCTGTTTTTTCCTGATTATTCCGGGCATGATCGCCGTTTTGGGCGTATCCGCGTGGTTTTTCCGCGCGGCGCGCGGGGGCAGCGCCATGCCGCAACAACAAAAGGAGGCGCCACGCATGTTTGCCATTACCGAAGAAGTTCTCGCATCTCTTGTTACGCAATATTTAGAAGAAAAGCTGCCGGTTGAGCATCTTACCGCGCACATCGCGCGCGACGGATCGCTCGTTTTAAACGGAACGATCTCTTCGCGCACCCTGATGCAGCTGCTGCACGAAAATAAAATCGAGATGTCCGCCGGCATGCATTTGATGATCCGGCTGCTGCCGGAAAAGGTGCGCGCGCTGTTTGCTCTTTCCATCGAGGTCGAGCCGCAGGACGGAAAGCTGGTTATCACGCCGGAGCGTTTTGAGATCAACGATCTCGATATCGCGCCTATGCTGCTTCCGCCGATTTTGAAAACCGGGATCAGCGACGCGGCGAACGCCTATTTAAAAGAAAATAATCTGCACCTCGGCACGATCACGATCGAGGATGGCAGCATCGTCATCAGTGAATAAAATTTCCCGCCTCGCGCGCCGCGCGGGGCGGTTTTTTCTTCCGCCGCAGAGTGGTCTCCCCGCAGACGTAATCGGATTTTCCCTGCGTTGCGGACGGCCTTCCCATTTGCGCATAGGTGTAGCCCGGCAGCGCGCCGCGTGGCGGGACGCAAACGCACCTTCCCCGCGCTGTGGGCGGCTTCTCATTTGCGCGTGGGCGCACGTCCGGCATGTTATCGCACGCTGGGGCGTTTTTATTCCATACAGCGCGCAGACGATTTCCCCGTCGGTTCTTCCCCGCCGTAAACGCGGCAGACCCGCGCCTTTCCCTTACGCCGCACGCATGCGCGCCGCACCGCCTCCCATTCAAAACAGCGTGCGCTCCCCTCAAGCGACGCGACCGGTATGATTTTGCCGCCAATCCGGGCAAATTCGCCCACGTCATGAATTTTTATCGCCATATTTCTTGACAAATGCCATATTTCTGTTGTATTCTATAATAGTATATACGCAATGAAGGAGAGGTCCTGCCGCAAAGGTCGTTGCAGAGAGCCGGAACATGGGTGAAATTCCGGTCGGCTGGCAAGCTGGATGTCGCTCCGGAGCTGAGGCGCCGAACCTGCAGTAAGCGTCTCCGGGCTGCACGCCGTTATCCGTGTCGCAAGTGGGTCGGGCTTTCCCGATCAATTTGGGTGGTACCGCGGTATTTTGCCGTCCCATGGGCTTGGGGCGGTTTTTTTGTTGCCATCACTTTAAAAAAGGAGTTTTTTTCATGTCAAAACAGCTTGAAAAGGTCTATGACCCGAAGCATGTGGAGTCCCGACTCTACGAATTTTGGGAGAAAAGCGGGTATTTCCATGCAGAGGTCGATCCGAATAAGCCCGCGTTTTCAATCGTCATGCCGCCTCCGAACGTAACCGGACAGCTGCACCTTGGGCACGCGTTTGACGCAACGCTGCAGGACATCTTAACGCGCACCCGCCGCATGCAGGGCTATAGCGCGCTCTGGCTTCCCGGCACGGATCACGCCGGCATCGCCACGCAGATCAAGGTGGAAGAGACGCTGCGCAAGGAAGAAGGTCTCACGCGGCACGACCTCGGGCGCGAGAAGTTTTTAGAGCGCGTGTGGGAATGGAAGCATAAGTTCGGCAACCGCATCGTGGAGCAGCAGAAAAAGCTCGGCGCATCGTGCGACTGGGATCGCGCGCGCTTCACGATGGACGATGTGTGCGCCCGCGCCGTGCGCGAGGTGTTTGTGCGCCTGTATGAAAAGGGGCTGATCTACAAGGGCAGCCGCATCATCAACTGGTGTCCGAAATGCACGACCGCGCTCTCAGACGCGGAGGTAGAATACTCCGAGAAGGCGGGGCATTTCTGGCATATCAAATACCCGCTCAAGGACTCTGACGAATATCTCGTCATCGCGACCACGCGCCCGGAGACGATGCTGGGCGACACGGCGGTTGCCGTGCACCCGGAGGACGAGCGCTATGCACACTTAGTCGGCAAGACGCTCATCCTGCCGCTCGTTGGACGCGAGATCCCGATCATTGCAGACGAATATGTCGACCGCGAGTTCGGCACGGGCTGCGTGAAGATCACGCCGAGCCATGACCCGAACGATTTTGAAGTCGGCAAGCGTCATCATCTGGAAGAAATTTTAATCATGGACGAGCACGGCTGCATCAACGAAAACGGCGGCAAGTATCAGGGCATGGAGCGGTATGCCGCGCGCCGCCAGATCGTTGGAGATCTTGAGCAGGCGGGGCTTCTGCTCGAGGTGCGCGACCATGCGCACAACGTCGGCTCCTGCTATCGCTGCGGCACGGTGGTCGAGCCGATGACCTCGGCGCAATGGTTTGTGAAAATGGGACCGCTCGCGGAAGAGGCGATCCGCGTGGTCAAGGACGGGACGATCAATTTCGTACCGGACCGATTCTCGAAAATCTATTTAAATTGGATGGAAAATGTGCATGACTGGTGCATCTCGCGCCAGCTGTGGTGGGGGCATCGCATCCCGGCGTTCACCTGCGACGATTGCGGGCATATCAACGTCTCGCGTGAGGATCCCACCGTTTGCGAAAAATGCGGCAGCCACCATCTGCATCAGGAGGAGGACGTGCTCGACACCTGGTTCTCCTCTGCGCTCTGGCCGTTCAGCACGCTCGGCTGGCCGGAAAAGACGCCTGAGCTGGATTATTTTTACCCCACATCCGTCATGGTCACGGGCTATGATATCATCTTCTTCTGGGTCGCGCGCATGATCTTCTCCGGCATGGAGCATCTGCATAAAGAGCCGTTTAAAACTGTGTTCATCCACGGCATTATTCGCGACGCGCAGGGTCGCAAAATGTCGAAATCGCTCGGCAACGGCGTCGATCCGCTCGAGGTGGTCGAGCAATACGGCGCGGACGCGCTGCGCTTCACGCTGGCAACCGGAAATTCGCCCGGAAACGACACGCGTTTCCAGATCGAGCGCATTGAGGCAAACCGCAATTTTGCAAACAAGATCTGGAACGCATCGCGTTTTGTGCTGATGAATTTAACGATCGACGACATTGCCCTCCCGCCGGTCGAGCAGATGGAGCTGCCGGACCGCTGGATCTTAAACAAATACAACGAGCTGATCGGCGAAGTGACCGAAAATATCGACCGCTACGAGCTGGGCGTTGCGGCGCAAAAGCTCTATGACTTCATTTGGGACGATCTGTGTGACTGGTATATCGAGCTGGTCAAGCCGCGCCTGTTCGATACCGAGCAGGTCGCCGCGCATCAGGCGTGCGAGCGCGTGCTGAGCTATGTGCTGTCGAACACGTTAAAGCTTCTGCATCCGTTCATGCCGTTCATCACCGAGGAGATCTGGCAGACGCTGCCGCACGAGGGTGAATCGATCATGATCTCGGCGTGGCCGAAGCAGAACGACGCGCTCTCCTTCCCGGAGGATTCTGCGCGGATGGAGCAGCTGATGGATGCGATCCGCGCCCTGCGCAATCGCCGCGCGGAGTTAAACGTTCCGCCGTCTAAGAAGGCGCAGCTGATCGTCGTGTCCGAAAGCGCGGAGACGCGCGCGACGTTTGAGGCGGGCCGCGCGATCCTGGCGAAGCTCGGCTATGCAAGCGAGATCGAGATCACGGCGCAAACGCCGGAAAACGCGTCCTCGATGGTCAGCGCTGTGACCAATGCGGTTTCGCTTTACATCCCGATGGATGAGCTGATCGACCGTGAGAAGGAGCTTGCGCGCCTGGAAAAAGAGCGCGAGCGCGCCATGAAGGATTATCATATGATCACCGGCAAGCTCGGCAACGCCGCATTTGTCGACCGTGCGCCGAAGCAGGTGGTCGAGGCAGAGCGCGAGAAGCTCGCGCGCGTGGAGGCGCTGCTCGCGAAGATCGACGAGAGCATGGCGCGGCTTCAGGGGTAAGCTTTTATGAATTATGCGGAAAGCCTTGATTATATCATGAATATTCCGCACTTTGCCAAAACGAATACGCTGGAGCGGATAGGAGCGATCTTATCCGCTCTTGACCATCCGGAGCGCAAATTGCGGTTTCTTCACGTTGCGGGAACGAACGGAAAGGGCAGCACGGTCACGATGCTGTCCGCCGTTCTGCGCGCAAACGGGCAGCGCGTGGGGACGTTTGTCTCGCCGTTTGTGTATGATTTTTTAGAGCGCATCCAAATCGATTGCCGCCCGGTCGCGCGCGCGGTATTCGCCGCGGCGCTGACGCGCGTCCGCGCGGTGGCGGATGCGCTGCCCGAGCGCGCAAATTTTTTTGAAATTTTAACGGCAGCGGCGCTTCTTGTTTTTCACGAGGCGCGCTGCGAGGTCGTGGTGCTTGAGGTCGGGCTGGGCGGCCGGCTGGACGCAACGAATATTATCCCCGCGCCGCAGCTTGCGATCATCACCTCGCTCGGGCTGGACCACACCGCGTATCTGGGCGAAACGCTGCCCGAGATCGCGGCGGAAAAATGCGGCATCATCAAGCCGGGCTGCACGGTCATTACCGGGGCGGCGCATCCGCCGGAGGTGCGCGCGGTGATCGAGCGGGCGTGCCGCGCGGCGGGCGCGCCGCTTTTGACCGCGCAGGAGGATTTCTCCGTGTTAGACGAGAGCATCGCGGGCACGCGCATTTCCTGGCGCGGCGTTTCATTTCTGCTCCCGCTCGCCGGGCGGCATCAGCGGAAAAATCTGGCGCTCGTGCTGCGCGCCGCCGAGGCGCTTGCGATCCCGCCGGAGACCGTCGCGCGCGGGCTTCAAGCCGTGCAGTTTCCCGCGCGGCTTCAAATCGTTTGCCGCGCCCCGCTCACGCTGGTTGACGGCGCGCATAATCCAGACGGGATGCGCGCGCTGTGTGACGCGGTGCGCACCCTGCTGCCCGGTCGCCGGATCACAACGATTTTCGGCTGCCTGCGCGATAAAAACATGCGCGAGATGGCGCAGCTTGCCGCGCAGTGCTCTGACACGCTGATCCTCACGCCGCCGCCCTCGCCCCGCGCCGCCTCGCCGGAAGAGCTGCTCGCCTTCTGCCGCGGCATCCCCGCGCGGGATTTTGAGGATGCCTACCGTATCGCGCGCGCGCAGCCGGAGCTGGACGTGCTTTTGGTCTGCGGCTCGCTCTATCTTGCCGGGGCATCGCGCCCGGCGCATGAAGCGCAGTAAAATCCGCGCGGTGATCCACAAATACAAAAACGCCCCGGATCGTGCTGTCCGCACAGTCCGGGGCGTTGTCGTTTTCGCCGCTATGATAAGAAGAAAGCTCCACCCAAGGTGGGGCTTTTTATTTTGCGCGCTCGCGCCAGTAGTTCAGCGTGGGCAAAAGCGCCTCCAGATAAGCGCGCGCCTCCGCCGGGTCGATCTCCGGCATATGCGTCACGCAGACGTCGATCAGCGCGTCCAGATCGGTGTATGTAAACTTCCCATCAGAATAGCACCATTTGCAGTATTCCGCATTCCGCGTGCCATCCGGCTCTTCGCTGATGACCAGATCGCTCAGCGGCATCCCGCAGCACTGACAAACCATCTTGCGCGGCGCGCCGAGCAGCGTGTTGATCGACACATCGAACACCTGTGAAAGCAGCTTGAGCGTCTCTGTATTCGGCACAGTTTCGCCGGTTTCCCAGCGCGACACCGCCTGCCGCGTTACAAACACCTTCTCCGCCAATTCGTCCTGCGACCAGCCGTTTTTCTGCCGGAGCGATGCCAGGATCTCTTTCGTTTCCATGTCCGTTCACCTCACCAATAGCATAGCACCGCCGCGCAAAATGCGCAAGCAACACGCAGTTGCCTAGCGTCCCTTATGGAACATCTCTTCATACAGGCGCAGCGCGCGGCTGACCGCCTCGACCGCGCATTCGCGCCCCATCACGCCGTCCACCGCGGTTTTCATGCCCTCAAGCTCTTTATATACGCTGAAAAAATGCCGCATTTCTTCAAATACATGGCTCGGCAGCTCAGAAATATCCTGATACCCATTATACGTCGGGTCGTTAAACGGGATCGCGATGATCTTTTCATCCAGCCGGTCATTGTCCGTCATGGTGAACATCCCGATCGGGTACACGCGCACCATGGTAAACGTCTCGATCGCCTCGCTGCACAGCACCAGAACATCCAGCGGGTCTAAATCATCGGCAAATGTGCGCGGAATAAAGCCGTAATTCGCCGGATAATGCGTGGAAGTATGTAAAATCCGGTCTAAAATGATCAGCCCGGTCTCCTTATCCAGCTCATATTTCTTTTTCGAGCCTTTTTCGATCTCGATCACCGCAATAAAATCCTCGGGCTGGATGCGCGAAGGGTTGATATCATGCCAAATATTTCCCATTCCATCATGTCCTTTCCCGCCGCATAGCGCCCCCGGGCATACTATGCCGCTGTATGCATGATTATACATGCTTTTTGACGAAATTTCAATTTTTTATTTTTAAATTCCATCATTTGACAAAAAACGTCTCGTTCGATTTGTTACAATTGGGGTAGAAAAAGGCAAAGGAGGATGCCAGATTCATGAGGATCATCAGTATGAAAGAGGATGGCGCGTTGCGCATTGCGCTGGAGGGCGAGCTGGACCACCACGCGGCACGCAGCGCGATCGCGCGGATCGCGGCGTTGATCGAAGCGGAGCTTCCGCGCATCGTGATTTTTAACCTGCGGGGTTTGAGCTTCATGGACAGCTCGGGCATTGCGCTTATGATCCACACCCACCGCAGTGTCAGCGAGCTTTCCGGCAAGCTCGTGATCGAGGACGTTCCCGCGCAAGCGTACAAAGTGCTGCATGCGGCGGGGATCGATACGCTGATTCCAACCGCGCGTGCCGCCGCGCGCTGAAAAGGAGAGGGACGATGAAATACATAAACGAAATGACGCTCACATGCTTAAGCCGCTCTGCCAACGAGGGCTTCGCCCGCGCATCGCTTGCCGCCTTCGCCGCGCAGCTTGACCCGACGCTTGATGAGCTAAACGACATCAAAACCGCCGTGAGCGAGGCGGTAACCAACTGTATCGTGCATGCCTATCCGAATACCGTAGGCAAAATCACGATCCGCGCGCGCCTGTTTGAAAATAACATTCTGGAGATCGTTGTGCGCGACCGGGGCTGCGGCATTCGAGATGTCGCGCAGGCGCGCACGCCGATGTTTACCACGGGCGGCAGCGAGCGCAGCGGCATGGGCTTTACGATCATGGAAAGCTTTATGGACACGCTGCGCGTCCGCTCCGGCGAAACAGGAACGACCGTTACCATGCGCAAGCGTATCTCAATGCGCTTGGGCGGAAGCGCGGCGCTTTGATGACCGATCAGCGCGACATGCTGCACGCCGCGCGTGAGGGCGACGCGGATGCGCTGGATCACGTCATGCGCGAAAATTCCGGCCTGGTCTGGAGCATCGTGCGGCGCTTTCTCGGGCGCGGCGTCGATGCAGACGATTTGTATCAGCTCGGCTGCATGGGGCTGCTCAAAGCGGTGCGCGGCTTTGACAGCGCGTTCGGCACGCAGTTTTCCACCTACGCGGTGCCCAAAATCTCGGGTGAGATCCGCCGGTTTCTGCGCGACGACGGCACAGTCAAGGTGAGCCGCGGGCTCAAGGAGCAAAACGGAAAGATCCGCGCCGCCCGCACGGCGCTCGCTCTTCGGCTTGGGCGCGACCCAGTGCTCTCCGAGCTGGCGGCAGAGACCGGGCTGACCCCGGAAGAGATCGCGCAGGCGGAATTCGCAACCGGAAGCGCAGAATCGCTCAGCCGCACGGCGGGCGAGGACGGACAGACGCTTGAGGACAAGCTTGGTGATTTTTTCGCCGAGGAGCGCATGGTCGAGCATGTGGCGCTCACCGATGCGCTCGCCCGCCTGCCCGATCGCTCGCGCCGGGTGCTTCTGCTGCGCTTTTTCCGCGGGATCACGCAGGAGAAGGCGGCGGGGCTGCTTGGCATTTCGCAGGTTCAGGTCTCGCGCATTGAGCGCGCGGCGCTGTTAAAGCTGCGTGAACTGATTATAGAAAATGCCGTTTAGAAACAAAAAACCGCCATTTCTGGCGGTTTTTCGCTTATACGCTCATCATGCGCTTTGCGCGCGCATAGACCTGTTGCAGACCGTTTTCTTTTTCCAGCAGCTTGGAGAACTCCATGATCGTGAGATAATCATTCGAGCCGGGCTTCAGACCGGAGATCTCGGTCAAGATCTTCTCCGGCGGCTGCGCCGACACTTCATCGCCCGCAAAACGCATCGCGGCGGCGACCGCAACATACAGATACACCGGCGAAACGCCGACCTCGTTGCAGGTGCGGATCGCGCCGAGCAGACGATCATCCGGCGAGAGCTTGCGCTTTAAATCGCGCCCGACGCGGAACACCGTATCGCCGAGCTTGCGGTTGGTGAAGCGATACAGCAGATCCTCCACATGCTCATACAGCGCCTTGAACGGCACATTGTATTTCATCGACAGCGCGAGCGCAGACGCGACCATGCCGCGCACCACGATCCGCTCGATCTCCGGATCCTCGATCGCCTGCCAGATATACTCATAGCCCTTGAGCGCGCCGAGATACGCGGTCATCGAATGCCCCATGTTGTGGATATAGAGCTTGCGCTCGATATAAAGCTGGAACGGCGCATGCGCCTCCATATTTTGAATCGGCGGGATATCGCCGCGGAACGCGTCACGATCGACAATCAGCGTGCAGAATTTTTCCACGCAGACGCGCAGCACGTCGCCCTTCGTCATTTCCGGCGTCTGGATCGGCACCATGCGCCCGATCGACGCCTCAACAAATCCGATCGTCTCATCGACCAGGCGCTGCTCCTCCGCGGAGAGCTGCTCTTTGATCGCGTTTCTTAAAAACGTGTCTGCGCCGATCAGATTCTCGCAAATAATGATATTAAACGGCGCTTTATTGCCGCGCGCCCAGCGCGCCTGCAGCCCCTTCGCGATATTTCCGACGATGCGCGGCAGGATATTCACGCCGACCGCGGTCGCCATCACGTCCGCATCGGCGATCGCCGACGCCACCGCATCGACGTCCATGCCGTTCACGCCGGAAACGTTTTTCACAATGACCTCACTGCCGCCGTCATTTTCTAAAATTTCAACCGGGTATTCGCCGCGCGCATTGAGCGCGTCGATCACCTGCATATTCACATCGACAAACGCGACCTGATAGCCCGACTGGCTCATCAGCTGCCCGATAAATCCGCGCCCGATATTCCCGGCGCCATACATCACTGCTTTCATATTGTTCCCTTTCTCATCACGGAAGCATGAGCGCGAGGATCTCCTCCGCGCCGATGCCCATAAAATAATCCTGCATATCAAACGGAGCGAGCGCCGCGCCGAGCGCATCCTCGCGATGCGGCACGCCTTGCAGCGCATGGGTGATGCGCCCCACGTCCTCCATGCCGAAGAAATCGCCCTCGATCGCCGCCGCTTCAATCACGCCGCGGCGCACCGCGAGCTTCACCTCGACCGACCCGGCGGGAAAGCGCTTTCGGTTTTGGAACGTATATTGAGGCGAGCGCCCGTAATTCCATTCCCAGGTGCTGTATTTTTCGCGGGCGAGCGCGGTAATCGCCGCGTCCTCCTCCGGCGTGATGTCGCGCACCACCGTGTCCGGATAGCGCGCACGCACCGCCGCACCGATCGCATCGATCAGCACGTCCACGGTGATCGGCGCTTCTAAAAACTCGCTGATATTGGCCACGCGTGACGACACAGACGCGATCCCCTTCGCGGCGATCTTCTCCGGATCGGGGCGCAGCGCATGCGCCAGAACGGTCAAATTCGAGTCAAACAGCAGCGTGCCGTGGTGCATGATCCGCGAGCCGTGCACGGTCTGCGCATTGCCGGAAATCTTGCGCCCATCCACTAAAATATCGTTGCGCCCGGAAAGCTCCGCCGGAACGCCAAGCCCTTGCAGCGCAGCAATGACCGGCGCCGCAAAATAGGAAAAATCAGAAAACCAGGCGCGCCCGTCGGTGATAAACGTAAAGTTTAAATTGCCGGGGTCCTGATACATCGCGCCGCCGCCAGTCAGCCGCCGCACGACCGTGATGCCCGCCTGCTTGACATACTCGGGATTGATCTCGGCGAGCGTGTTCTGGTTTTTCCCCACGACGATCGTGTTCTGATTCTGCCAAAGCAAAAACACATCGCCATCATAGCGGTCGAGGAAAAACTCCTCGGCCGCCATGTTGTAATACGCGTTTTTCGAACGATTGACTAAAAAGATCATACGCCGTATTTCGCGCGGCGCAGCTCTTCATTCTCGGTGAAGTTACCCTTCGCCTCATAGCCCGGGATCGGCATGATCTTCTGATGGATCGTATCGATGATCCAATCCGCCTGCGGGAAGAAGTCATGATCCAGCTCATAGCACGGCGTGATCCAGTTGCGCGCGCCGACCACAGCGGGAGGCGCATCCAGATCGTCGAAGCAGACCTCGCCGATCGTATATGCCATGTCCTTTAAAATCGAGCCGCGGGCGCACGCGTCGCTTGCCAGCACGATCTTTCCGGTCTTTTTGACCGACTCGATGACCTTATCATAATTAAACGGAACGATGCTGCGCGCATCGATGACCTCGGCGGAGATGCCATGCTTCTCCTCTAAGATCTTCGCCGCCTCAAGCGCGCGGTAAAGCGTTGCGCCGATCGTCAGGATCGTGACATCGCTGCCCGCCTTCTTCACATCCGGCTCGCCCAGCGGGATCTCATAATAGCCCTCCGGAACGCCGCCCTCGTGGAACTGCTCGCCCACATCGTAAATGCGCTGACTTTCAAAGAAGATGACCGGATCCGTGCCGGAAAGCGCGGAATTCATCAGACCCTTCGCGTCATACGGCGTGGTCGGGAACACGCACTTAAGCCCCGGAATATGCGCGATCATGGACGACCAGTCCTGCGAATGCTGCGCGCCGTACTTCGAGCCGACCGAAATACGAACGACGACCGGCATCTTAATAATGCCCGCGCTCATCGACTGCCACTTTGCGAGCTGGTTGAACACCTCGTCGCCCGCGCGGCCGAGGAAGTCGCAATACATCAGCTCGACCAGCGCGCGCCCGCCGCTCATCGCATAGCCGACCGCAGAGCCGACGATCGCCGCCTCGGAAATCGGCGCATTGAAGAAACGATGATACGGGATCGCCTCGGTCAGACCGCGATAGACCGCAAACGCGCCGCCCCAGTCGCGGTTGTCCTCGCCGTAGGCGACAAGCGTCGGATCCTCATAGAATTTATCAAGAATTGCCTCAAACAGACCGTCGCGCAGCTGATAGACCTTGTTTTTCGAGACCGGCTTGCCGTTTTTGTCAAAGCCGAAGCGCTCTTTCTTCGCGATCTGCTTCACGCGCGGGCACTCTTCCTTCGGGATCAGAACGTCCGGCTTGCGATCCTCCATCTTTGCGACCTTGCCGTTGGAGAACATGATCTTCTCGATCGCATCCGGCGTGTCAGCCAGGCTCATGCGCGGGGAAATGCTCTCGTCCACCGCCTTGCGGCACGACTCGGTGATCAGGTTCTTCACGTCCTCAAGGATCGCGTCAAACTCCTCGCGCGTCGCGACCTTCGCGTCGATCAGCTTCTGGCTGTATGCCTTAAGCACATCCGCCTCGATCCACGCATCGATCTCCTCCTGCGTGCGGTAGCTGGACGCGTCAGACGGCGAATGCCCGGTGACGCGATAGGTCAGCACATCGAGCAGGACCGGACCTTCCTTCTTCTCGATCAGCTCTTTCTTGCGGCGCATCGCATCGATCACCGCGAGCGGATCATACCCGTCCACGCGCTCTGCATGCATCTGGTTCGGGGTGAGACCCGCGCCGATGCGCGCCGGCATATGATAGCCCATGGTCTCGCCGATCGTCTGCCCGCCCATACCGTACATATTATCAAAGATATTGAAGATGAGCGGCAGCCCGCCATTGTGGTTCTCGTCCCACAGCTCGCGGAACTGATCCATCACCGCCATGTTCATCGCTTCCCAAACCGGACCGCAGCCGAGCGACGCGTCGCCGATGTTGCAGATGACCATGCCCTTCTTCTCGTTCACTTTCTTATAGAGCGCCGCGCCGAGCGAGATCGTGCCCGAGCCGCCGACGATCGCGTTGTTCGGATAGATGCCGAACGGGGTAAAGAACGCGTGCATCGAGCCGCCGAGACCGCGGTTAAACCCGGTCGTGCGCGCAAAGATCTCCGCCAGCGCGCCGTATACCAGAAACTCAACCGCAAGCTTCTTCACATCGCTGCGCGGCTTCCCGTCCGCCTCGACCGCGCGCAGGATCGCGCCGTCAAAGAAGCTCTCCATCACCTCGGTCAGCTCCTTGTCAGAAAGCTTCTCGATGCAGGAAAGACCCTTCGCCAGAATTTCGCCATGGCTTCTGTGCGAGCCGAAAATATAGTCGTCACGCGTTAAGATGTACGCCTGACCGACCGCGCTCGCCTCCTGACCGGTGGACAGATGCGCCGGACCGGGATTGTTGTAATCCACGCCGTTATAATGGCTTGTGGTTTTGATCGAATACAGCATGGTCTCAAACTCGCGAATGATCGCCATGTCGCGGTAGATGCGCATGAAATCCTCTTTGGTGTAGATCTTGCTCTCCTCCGCGATCGTTTTGTTGTATTGATTGACCGCGATATCCTCGAAATGGATCGTCCCGCTCTTGCGGCACTCCTTCGGGTTTAAGTACTGTGACTTTGGCATGAATATTCCCTCCTATATTACTTCAGCTTGAAGATTGCTTCACGAACGATCTCACACACGGTCGGATGCGGGAACACCATTTCCTTCACATCCGAAACGCGCATCTCGCACTCGACCATCATCGCCGCGGAGAAAATGATCTCCGACGCGTAAGAGCCGATCATGTGCACGCCGATGATCTTATCGGTTTTTTCCTCCACGAGCACCTTGCAGATCCCGTCATACTCGGTATTTTCCGCCATGTAACGACCGGAATACATCATACTGACCGTGGATTTTTTATAGGCAATGCCCGCTTTTTTCGCGCTCTCCTCAGTGTAGCCAACGCCGGCGACCTCAGGATTTGTGTAGATCACCGCGGGGATCGCGTTATAACGCACGCGGTCACGCTTGCCCACGATGTTGTTGACCGCAACCTCCGCCTCGCGGTATGCGGTGTGCGCCAGCATGCTCTTGCCGTTCACATCGCCCGCCGCGTAAACGTTTGGAATATTGGTGCGGCAGCGGTCGTCTGTTTTCACAGCGCCGCGCTCCACCTCAACGCCCAGCGTTTCGATGCCCTTCGGCGTGACCGCGCGGCGGCCGATCGAGACCAGAACGCAATCTGCCGGAAGCTCGACCGTCTCGCCGTTTAATTCATAGCTGACCGAATGATCGCTCAAAGACACGACCTTCGCGCCGAGCTTGAAATCAATGCCCTTTTTAATATAAGAATTCAATAAGATCTCAGAGATCTCGCGGTCATTTGCGCCCGCAATATTCGGCAGCATTTCAACCACCGTGACCGCGCAGCCCGCGGAATTGAAATAAGAAGCCATCTCCAGCCCGATCACGCCGCCGCCGATCACGACCAGCTGCTTCGGCAGCGTGGTCATATCCAAAATCTCGCGGTTGGTCTTGGCAAAGCCGCTCTCCACCGCCTCGCGCAGACCGGGGATCGGCGGAACGACCGGCTCAGACCCGCTCGCGATGATCAGATGCTTGCCCTCAAGCTCCTCTTCGCCCGCGCGGACCACAAAGCCGTCCTTCTTGCCGAGGATCTCGCCCTCGCACTCATAAATTTTCACTTTTCCGGCGCGCAGCGCGCCGCGGATGCCCGCGACCAGCTTGTCACGCACCTGATTTTTGCGCGCGATGACCGCCGCATGATCCAGCGCAGACGACGAAACGGTCACGCCGTATGCATCGCCATGCTTTGTATAATCATAAATTTTTGCCGAGTTCAACAGGGTTTTTGTTGGGATGCAGCCCTCGTTTAAGCACACACCGCCAAGAAAGCGTTTTTCGATCAGCGCAACAGAAAGCCATTCCGCCGCAGCGCGTTCCGCCGCGAGATATCCGCCCGGACCGCCGCCGATCACGATCAGATCAAACATGATTGCAACTCCTCTCATATTGCCGCATGTTATTTACATGCCAAGCAGCATCGTAAAATTCTCAAGCGCACCGCACAGCTCCTTTAAGAAGCGCGCCGCAGGAGCGCCGTCCACCGCGCGATGGTCGAACGTGAGCGAAAGCCCCATCGCCGGATACGTTGTGATCTCTCCGTTTTTCTCGCGCACACGCGTCATCACGGTGTCCACGCCGAGGATCGCGGTCTGCGGCGGGTTGATGACCGGCGTAAACGACTCGATCCCAAGGCTTCCGAGATTCGTCACGGTGAACGTGCCGTCCTTTAACAGATCCGGGCTGCACGCACCGGTGCGGCACATACCGCACACATTCTTCGTCTGCGCCGAAATTTCCTTCAGGCTCAGCTCATCCGCGCGGAACACGGTCGGCACCATTAAGCCGCGCTCGGTATCCGTCGCCACGCCGAGATTGACATGGCGGAAGCGAAGCATTTTATCGTCTAAGAAATGCGCATTGAGGTCCGGATGGTTTAAAATCACGCGCGAAACCGCAAACAAAATCATGTCGTTCAGCGTGACCTTCTCCATGCCGAGCGCCTCGCCCTGCGCCTTTAACAGCTTGCGATAGTTCATGATCGCGGTCGCATCAAACGTGGTATTGAGCGTCAGCTGCGCCATGTTAGACAGTGAAGCGTGCATCGATTTCGCGATCACCTTGCGAATATTCGAAAGCTTCACTTCCTCAACCTCGCTTGCCGCCGCCGGGGCAGCCGCCGCAGCAGCCGGAGCATTTAAGTCCGCCGTGCAAACGCGCCCGCCGATGCCGCTGCCCGCGGTCGCCGCGCTCGCGCCTGCCGCCGCATACGTCGTGGTCTTGCCCTCCCGGATCAGGCGCTCTACATCGCGCTCGATCACGCGCCCATGCGGTCCGGTCGGCGCAGCCTGCGCAAGATCCGCGCATGCGCGCTCTGCCAGATGCTTTGCGCGCGGAGAAATTTTCATCTCGCCGCCCGGCGCGCTTTCGCTTGCGGTCACGACTGCCGCAGCCGCCGGCTTCTCCTCCGCAACCGCAGCGGGCGCCGCCGCGCTCTCCTCCGCAGCCTCGCCGCCCTCCGGACGGAACTGCGCGCAGTCCTCGCCCGGCGTTCCGATCACGCAGACATTGAGCAGGCAGGGCACATCGTCGCCCTCGTCAAAAAATATGTCAAGCAGCGTGCCGCCGACCTTCGCGGTCTCCTCAAAGCTCGCCTTGTCCGTTTCATACGAAAACAGAACGTCGCCGATCTCGACCGGATCGCCCTTTTTCTTCTTCCACTCTGCAATAATACAGCTTTCCACAGATTGCCCTTGGCGCGGCATAATAACCGGTGTTGCCATTGTGTTTTCCTCCTTATTTTCTTATCCGCTTAGCGATTGGCAAGCAAGAATTTCTCCGCCTCCGCGCACCAGAGCCCATTGTTTTTCGCAACGATCTCTGCAAGTGTTTTAAAGAACGGATCCTTCTCGCCCAGCTTCGCAAAATCCTCGATCGCGGTGAGCGGCATATCAATATGCGTATAAATCAGCTTCTTGCCGCCGCGGATGTTCGGCAGATTTAATGTAGATTCCGCCGCCGCGTCGATCCCGCCGACATGCGTGATCATAACAGCCGGATTCAAGCGCCCCTGCTCCATCATCTGAAGCGATTCGCGCATGTCGTCCGTGCTGCCGCCGGTCGTTCCGATAATATGCGTGCCGCTGTAATGCACGTTATAGAAATTCACGCCCGCCGTGAAGGAATGGTCGGTCGGCCCGGCGAAGAAATTCATGCAGCCATCCTGCGCAAGCACCTGATCGCCCAGCTCGACCACCGGCTTCACCGGCGCCATGATAAACGCGTCGTCATAGCCGTGCCCCGCGGTCAGCTCCATCAGATACGCGCGCGCATCCTCGAGCTTCCCGGTGTTGACATAATGCAGCGCAACGCCGTTTTTCGCCGCTTCCTCCACCGTGAGCACCTCAGCCGCGCGGGCAAGACGCGCATCGTCGATATCCGTAACGACCATCAGCTTCGGCTTGCGGTCGCAATGCACCGCATAATCCACCGCGCCAAGCCCCATCGGACCGGCGCCCGCCATCAGGATCAGGTTCCCGCCCTCGCGGATACCCATCACATGCTCCGGCGAGCCGGGCTTCGTGTGATAAAACGCGTGATACGCGCCGATAATGCAGCTCATCGGCTCAGCCAGCGAGCCATAGAAAAACGCATCGCCCGCGTAATCCAGAAGGCAGTTGTTCTCCATGACCTCCGCCGGAAGATTGACCATCGTCGCCGCGCCGCCGCAATAGCGGAACGAATAACCCGGCGCTTCCAGACCGCCCAGCGCCGGCTGGATCGAGAATTTCTCGCCCGCGCGGAACTGATCCTTCCATTTTGCGCCCACTTCGCGGATCACGCCGCAAAACTCATGCCCGATGATGATCGGATGCTCCGCAATGTCCTCCGGAACACGCTTATGCTCATTGCCCTGCACCGCCGCCTTGTAGCTCGACATGCAGATGCTGTCCGTCACGATCTCTGCGCGGATCTCATCCGACGCGATCTCCGGCAGCTCAAACTCGTCCAGTCGCAGATCATTTTTTCCATATAAACGCACTGCTTTTGTCATCTTACTCATCATATCCTGTCCTTTCTGTTTGATGGTTTCTAACATAAAAATGTTTGTTTCTATCAATATGCTTTTATTGTACTCGTTTATTCCGCGCTTGTCAATCATTTTTGTTCTGATTTTTCCGCTTTTTTCGCTATAAAACGCGCACATTTCGCGCCGCAAAATAAGCGAGCGCACTTTCCGGCATCTCCCCGTCAGAAATGACCATGTCGATCTCGCTGCATTGCGCAAAGGTATGCGGCATGGTCTTGCCGATTTTCGTGCTGTCCATCAGGATGATGCGCCGGCGCGCCTTGGCAAGCACCTGATTTTTAAGCGCGCGGTCATGCACGCTGCCGCAGGTAAAGCCAGCCTCCTCGGAAAACGCGGTCGCCGCGATGAACGCCGCGTCGATATTCAGGCGCAAAATGCCCTCCTGCGCCTGCGGACCAAACAGCGAAATGCTGCCGCGGCTGACCTCGCCGCCCAGCAGATCCACCGTGGCATGCTCAAGGTGAAGCAGCTCCAGCGCAACGTTTAGCCCGTTTGTGGTGATCAAAAGGCGCACATCGGGAATGCGCTTTGCGACCTCCATCAGCGTGCTGCCGGAATCCAAATAAATCGAGCTTCCCTCTTCGATCAGCGCCGCCGCCTTCTCGCCGATTTTCTGCTTGCGTTCAATGTTGATCGTGCTGCGCTTGGAGAACACGTCCTCCACCAAATTCCCCAGCGATTTGATCGACCGCGCGCCGCCATGCACGCGCACGATCCGCCCCTCGCGCTCCAGCGCCTCCAGGTCGCGCCGGATCGTCATTTCCGATACGCCCGGCACCAAAGCGCGCAGTTCAGACAGGCTCGCTTCGCTGCGCGCCTGAATGAAATCATTGATTTTTCGCCGCCGCTCCGTCATGCTTGCGCCCCCTTTTTGTTCGTTTTTTACATTATATCTTATTTTCTCACACGTTTCAAGTGGTATTCTAACATTTTCCGTGTTCTCTTCAAAATTTTCTGTGCCGCACTGCGCATTTTCCGCTCTCCGGCTCGCGATTTCCTCTGGTTTTACGCAGACCGTGCGCGATTTTCACAACGGTCAAGAAGCGCCTGCCGCAGCAGCTTCCGCGCGCTTATCCCCGGCTTCGGCGCACGCATATGCCGCTTCGCATATGCAAACAAAACGAGCGGTTTTTATCGTCCGCGATACATCGCGCCCGCTTTCCCGTCCGCTCGATTATATTTCCGCGCCGCACGCGGCTTTACCGCACAATCCTTATATCGCAAAAAGCCGAGTGCAATGCACTCGGCTTTCGATCTTTTCTTTTTATGATCGCTTTTTCGCGCGGTTTTACCGCCCGTCAGCGATATTTTTCGATGATCTCGTGCATCTGCTTCCAATCGCGCTCCATATCGCGAATCAGCTTATACTGCGCGCGGGCGCGGTTTAAATTCTGCTCCGGATAATGGATGCGGTAATAAATATCGCCTTCAATATAATCCGCGAGGAAGCGCATCCCGTTTTCCAGCGTCATCGTTTTCGCGCCCATGGGGAGCATATCCAGCTCACATTCGGTCAGGCTGCCTGCGCAGCCCTCAAGAAAGCCGCGCGTGAACACCTCATACAGCCCAAGATCCAAATTCATTTTAGAAAGATCCGGCTCATCCTCCACGCTGGTCGCCGCGCCGAAGCGGATCGACTCGCCAAAATCATGCACGAGCAGCCCGGGCATCACCGTGTCAAGATCGATCACGCAAAGCGCGGTATGCGTTTTTGAATCGATCATAATATTATCCAGCTTCGTGTCATTATGCGTCACGCGGAGCGGCAGCTTCCCGCTGCGCTTCAAATCGTCCAGCACGTAGCAATCGCTCTCATGCGCGAGCACAAACGCGATCTCCTCGCGCACATGCTGCGCGCGGCCCAGCGGATCGCGGGCGACCGCGTCTTTAAAATTCTGAAACCGGACCGGCGTGTTATGAAAATTCGGGATCACATCGTGCAGCGTTTCGACCGGATAATCCGCAAGCATGCCGGAAAACCGCCCGAAGCCCAGCCCGCTCTGATAAAAATCCTCCGGATCGCGCACCAGCTCAAACGTCTCTGCGCCCTCGATAAACAAATACGCGCACCAATAGCAGCCGATCGCGTCTTTAAAATAATTGCCCCCGTCGTGCGTTTTCACGATATTCATCGTCTCGCGCTCGGGATCGCCGCCGCGCGCAATAATTTTTTTGCGCAAAAACGCGGTCACGCCCGCAACGTTTTCCATCAACTCCCACGGCTTTTTAAATACCTCATGGTTGATGCGCTGGACGATATAGCGCCGCCCGGACTGCATGATCACCACATAGGTATCGTTGATATGCCCGTTTCCAAACGGCCGATATTCGCGGATCTCGCCCTCAAAGGCAAACGCGCGCATCACCGTGTCAACCTGCTTACAAAGCATTTCGCGCGTCATTTCAAATCCTCCCACAGCCGCTCAGGATACACGCCCGCAGCCTTTAAATCGCGAATCGCCTGCACCACGCTCGGGCGATCCTCCTGATAGGTCACGCCGTACCACTTATCCGGCGTTTTCAGCACGCGCACATCGCACAACCCTTCCGCAAGCATCTCGCCCACCACATTCGGCAGGTAGCACTCGCTCTTCAGCGGGTTCTGCGGCGCCTCCTGCTCAAGAAATACGCGGAACTGGCGCGCAAGCTCCGGCAGGATGCTCACGCCAAAGCCCCACATATTCATCGAGACCGTGTTCCCCGCCGGAATGGCGACCCAGGTCTTCCCATCATCCTCGGTATATGCCGCGCCGTCTGCGCGCTTTTCGATCCGCGTGCGCTCGCGAATGCCGGTGAGCATGCCGCCCTCCGTTTCGCACACGCCGCGCGCAACAGAGCCGTTCTCCGTCAGCGTATTTTCAATATGATAGCCCACCATCGCATAATGATAGCGCGTGTCGTCCTGCGCGGTTTTTAAGAACTGATACAGCAGCGCAAACGCCTCTTTGCCGTAATAATCGTCCGCATTGATCACCGCAAACGGCGCATCAAGATACGGCGCGGCGGCAAGCACCGCCTGCGTGGTGCCCCAGGGCTTTGTGCGCCCTTCCGGAGCGGAAAAACCCTCCGGCAGCTCGTCTAGTTTCTGAAATGCATACTCAACCTGCATATATTTCGCCACCCGGTCGCCGATCACCTCGCGAAACGTGTCGTGCAGCTCGGGCTTGATGATAAACACCACGCGGCGAAACCCTGCGCGATACGCGTCAAACAGGGAAAAATCCATAATAATATGGCCCTGCTCATCCATCGCATCGATCTGCTTCAGTCCCCCGTAGCGGCTGCCCATTCCCGCCGCCAGAATTGCCAAAATCGGTTCGCTCATCTTCTCTTTTCTCCTTTATCCATGGTATCCGTTCGGATTTTTGCTTTGCCAGTTCCAGCTGTCCGCGCACATATCCGCAAGCGAATACTCCGCGCGAAACCCGAGCTCACGCGCCGCCTTAGACGGGTCGGCATAGCACGCGGCGATATCGCCCGGGCGCCGCGGCGCGATGCGATACGGCACATGCTTGCCCGAGGCTTTTTCAAACGCCGCCACCATCTCAAGCACGCTATAGCCATGCCCGGTGCCCAGATTGAACACATCAACGCGCTCCTTCTGCGCCTCTAAATGATCCAGCGCCTTTAAATGCCCGCGCGCAAGATCGACCACGTGGATATAATCGCGCACGCCCGTCCCGTCCGGCGTATCATAATCGTTGCCGAACACGGAAAGGCAGGGCAGCTTGCCGATCGCGACCTGCGCGATATACGGCATTAAATTATTGGGAATATCATTCGGGTCTTCGCCGATCATGCCGCTTTTATGCGCGCCGACCGGATTAAAATAGCGCAGCAGCGACACGCGCAGCCCGTCGTCCGCCGCAGCGACATCGCGCAGGATCTGCTCAAGCATCAGCTTGGTCCGCCCATACGGATTTGTTGCCGAAAGCGGAAAATCCTCACGAATCGGCACGGTATGCGGGTTTCCGTACACGGTCGCCGACGAGCTGAACACCAGATTTTTCACCCGGTATTTTTGCATTAGGTCTAGCAAATGCAGCGTTCCTGTGATATTATTATGATAATACGCAAGCGGGCGCGCCACGCTTTCGCCAACCGCCTTTAGCCCCGCGAAATGGATGACCGCGTCAAACGCATGCGCCTGAAATACCTTCTCGCTCGCGGCATAATCTAAAAGATCCGTCTGATAAAACGGAAGCGACTTTCCCGTGATCTGCTCCACGCGCTGCACCGCGGTCTCGCAGCTGTTTGATAAATTATCCAGCACGACCACTTCATGCCCGGCCTCCAACAGCTCCACGCAGGTGTGACTTCCGATATAGCCCGCGCCGCCAGTAACAAGAACCTTCATACAAGCACCTCGATCGATAAACTCAACGCCTGTGCGTTTGTCCCTTTATTATAGCAAATCCTCCCTGAAAACGCCAGTATTTTCCCTCGTTTTTTGCAGCTGAGTTATGTATTCTAACATTCTGCATGATATTTCATGTGTTTTAAAAAGCAAATGCCCGGCGGCGTTCCGCCCGGCTGAAAAAGAAAGGATCTCATAGTATGATAAAGGCCTGTATTTTTGATTTAGACGGCACATTGGCAAACACGCTGCCCACGCTGGTTTCCGTGGGCAACCGCGCGCTTGCGGCGTGCGGCTATCGCACGGTCAATGCGGACCGCTATCCCGCTCTGATCGGCAAGGGCGCAGATCAGCTGATCACCGGGCTGATCTACATCGCGACCATGGTCCCGCCCTGGCCGGGCGAGCTTGCGCGCGTTCGCAAGGAATACGACAAGCTTTACGCCGCCGATCCGTTATATTTAACCGAGCAGTACGACGGCATTCCCGCAACGCTCTCGGCGCTTACGGCGCGCGGGATCAAAACCGCCGTGCTATCCAACAAACCGCACGATATGACCTGTCGCGTGATCGAGGGGCTGTTCCCCGAGCATGCCTTCGACGTCTGCTTTGGGCAGCGCCCGCAAATCGCTAAAAAGCCCGCGCCGGACGCGGCGCTTGAGATCGCAGACATCTTGGGGCTTTCCCCGGCTGAGGTTCTGTTTATCGGCGATTCCGGCGTAGATATGCAAACCGGCGCAAATGCCGGCATGCAGACCGCGGGCGTGCTTTGGGGCTTCCGTTCAGAGGCGGAGCTGCGCGAAAACGGCGCTACGTATCTGATCGCGCGTCCGGACGCACTGCTTTCCCTGCTTTAGCGCGCCGCGGCATGCTTTCCAGCGCGCTGTTGAGCTCCGCGCCCATCACCAAAATAACGCTTGCAAAATAGATCCACAGCATCAGCAGCAGCATGGCGCCGATCGTTCCGCCGTAAAATGCCGAGCTGCGCAGAAAATAGTTGACATATAGCGAAAAGCCAACCGTAAGCGCAAGAAATCCCGCAAGCGCAAACAGCGTGCCCGGAATGATCGCCAGAAAGCGTACTTTTTTATGCGGCACGGTTTTATACATCAGCGCAAGGATCAAAAACAAAATCACGCACAGCGTGACCCAGCGCCAGGTGCTGAGCATATTGACCATCCATTTCGACAAATTGCTCACCTGCACGATCTCGGTTAAAAAATCGCGGCTGAGCGTAACGAACAGCACCACAAGCAGCAGAACAACGCCCGCGCCGATCACAAACGCCATCGACAGCAGGATATTCACGAACATGCGCTCCTTCTCCTGCACATCGTATGCGGTATTAAACGCATAGCGCAGCGAACGAACGGATTTTGAAGCAGAAAAGATCACAATAATAATACCGATGGAAAGCAGGCTCACGCTTTGGTTCGTTGTGATCGTTTCGATATAGCTGCTGATCAGCCGCACGATCTGCTCCGGAAAAAACGGCTGCAAAAAGCTCATCACACGCTCGGACGAGATATCAAACGAGGCAATGAGCGCGTTAAAGAAAATCAAAAACGGAAACAGCGACAGCAAAAAGAAGTATGCAAGCTGCCCGCCCATGCGAGAGACCTTATGATCGGAAAAACGCCGGATCAGCGCCTTGATCAAATAAACAAGCCGCCCGTCCGCCGTTTTGGGGTCGAATATGTTTTTTTGCATGTGCTCCCCACCCTTTTCCTGTCGCATTATCCACTCGCTTGCAGATATTATACACAAAAAATATTTATTTGTCATTCTTTTTTTCAAAAAATGCTTGACATGGCGCGGCGCTTCCTTTATACTATATGCAATCAAACCGTTGAGTAAGAGTAAGTAGCTGCGATCGCTTGCAGGCGCAGAGAGCCGTCGTTTTGGTGGAAGACGGTGCTGCGGCGCGCGGTGAATGATCTTATGAGGGTCGCCCCAAAGGTTTTTCCGAGTATGGGCGAACGGGTAACCCGCGCCGTTATCAGGCGGGCGCATATGATGGTATGCGAAAAAGCGGATCGATCTGATCGGTCAATTTGGGTGGCACCGCAGGAGTTTTGCTCTTGTCCCGAAGTGTTTGGGACGAGGGCGTTTTTTTATTTCTGCATTCCCTAACCATCAAATATTTTTTTGAAGGAGCGAGAACCATGAAGATCCCCCATCGTTTGTATTTAACCGAAGACCAGCTTCCGAAGGCATGGTATAACGTCAAGGCGGATATGCCAGAGCAGCATGCGCCGCACCTGAACCCCGCCACGCTGCGCCCCGTGACCGAAGAGGATATGCGCCCGGTCTTTTGCGATGCGCTTGCCGCGCAGGAGCTCAACTGCACTGATCGTTATATCGAAATTCCGGAGGAGATCCGCGAATTTTATAAGACATACCGCCCCTCCCCGCTGTGCCGCGCCTATCATTTAGAGCGCAAGCTCGGCACGCCGGCAAAAATTTATTATAAATTTGAGGGCAACAATACCTCGGGCAGCCATAAGCTCAACTCCGCCATTGCGCAGGTTTATTATGCAAAGCAGCAGGGCATTACCAGCCTGACGACCGAAACGGGCGCGGGCCAGTGGGGCACGGCGCTTTCCATGGCGTGCGCGTATTATAACATACCGCTCACGGTGTTCATGGTAAAAATCAGCGCGCAGCAAAAGCCGTATCGCAAGGCGATCATCGAAACCTTCGGCGGTTCGGTTGTTCCCAGCCCGTCTAACACAACCGATGCGGGCCGCGCCATTCTGGCTGAGGATCCGAACGCGACCGGAAGTCTCGGCTGCGCGATTTCAGAGGCGATCGAGCAGGCGGTAAAAACGCCGGGCTGCCGTTATGTGCTCGGCTCTGTGCTGGATCAGGTGCTGCTGCATCAATCGGTGATCGGCTGCGAGGCGAAAACCGCGATGGATCTGCTCGGCGAATACCCGGATATCGTGATCGGCTGCGCGGGCGGCGGCTCAAATTTGGGCGGAATCATCAGCGAATATATGGGCGACCGGCTGCGCGGGCGCGGCAATCCATATTTCATCGCGGTTGAGCCTGCGTCCTGCCCGTCCATGACGCGGGGAAAATATGCGTATGACTTCTGCGACTGCGGCCATATCACGCCGCTTGCCAAGATGTATACGCTCGGCTCAAACTTCATGCCGTCGCCGATCCACGCCGGCGGGCTGCGCTATCACGGCATGTCGCCGATCGTCAGCAAGCTGTATCACGACGGATTTATCGACGAGGCGCGCGCCGTAACGCAGAGCGCCGTCTTTGAAGCGGCGAAGATCTTCTCGCAGGCAGAGACGATCCTGCCCGCGCCGGAGAGCGCGCACGCGATCCGCGTTGCGATCGACGAAGCGCTGAAATGCCGCGAGACCGGCGAGGAAAAAACGATCCTCTTTAACCTGACCGGCACAGGCTTCTTTGACATGTCGGCGTATATGAAGTTCAACGCGGGCGAAATTGAAGACTATCTTCCGACCGATGCAGAGCTTGCCGCGGGCTTTGCCGGGCTGCCGAACGTGGAGCCGGCGGAATAACCATTTAAAAACAGAAAACGCGCCCTGCCGGTCTTAGCTGACCGACAGGGCGCGTTCTGTTTCTGATTACTCGATCACATTACCGCTGCCATCGAAGAGCGGAAGCGGCTCTAAATACGTGATATCGCCGCGCGACTGCGCATCGCCCTCGGCAAGGATCGCCATTTTCCCGGCGACAATGCCGCCTGCCTCCTGCACCAGCTTTTCCACCGCAGCGAGCGACTCGCCCGTGGAGATCACATCGTCAACGATCAGGATACGCTTGCCGCGCATCAATTCGGCATCCGCCGTGTCCAGATACAGCTTCTGCTCATCCGCGGTCGTGATGCTGCGCACGTCTACCTCAAATACGCCGGTCATATACAGCTTCGGATGCTTGCGCGCGATGAAATAATGCGCATCGCCGCGCTGGCGCGCCATCTCATGCGCAAGCGGGATCCCCTTCGCCTCCGCCGTGATCAGATAATCATATTCCGGCGCACGGCGCAGCAGCTCCTGCGCGCAGGCGACGGTCAACGGCGCATCACCGAAAATCACAAACGCTGCGATCATCAGCGTATCATTCACGCGGCAAAGCGGCAACTGACGCGGTAGCCCTGCAATTTTCATTTCATAATACTTCTGCATCACAATCATCCTTACCTTGTTATCATTGCGCAAAGCATGGCAAAAAGCCAGACACTTTATTATACATCATTTTAAAAAAATGTCAATTTTTATTCTTCGCACCATCGCAGCGCGTTTTCCTCCAGCAAGGCGCGGCGCGCGCGCCAATCCGGCATACAGGCGTCGAGCAGCGCGTAAAACTGCTTTGAGTGATTCGGCTGCACCAGATGGCACAGCTCATGCATCACGACATATTCAATGCATGAGCGCGGCGCTTGCAACAGGCGCTGATTGAGCGTGATCTCCGCGCGCGCAGCAAGGCATGAGCCCCATCTGCGCTTCATATTGCGCAGCCGCAGCGCGGGGGTTGGAATACCATGCAGACGCGGCGCAAGCTGCGCCAGTATCGCGCCGAATTCGCGCCTGCATTCCGCCGCCCAAAATTTTAAAAATTGGCGCTTACGCTGCGCCGGCGTTGCCCCGCGCAAACGCAGCAGATCGCCCGCGACCTCCGCCTCCGCGCTCATGCCCGGCTCGAACACAAGCCGCAGCGATCGACCCAGATAAAAAAATTCCTCGCCGCTCTCATATTGATGCGGCGCGCCCTTCTGCCGCGCCCGCGCGGCAAGCTTTTCTTGCGCGCGGCGGATCCAGCCGCTTTTTCGCCGAATCAATGCATCCACCGTTTCCGCGCGTGTACGCGGCGACGCGGACACATAAACCGTTCCGTCCGCGCGAACATGTAGATTGATTCGCTTGACATTCCGCCTTATCAGCTGGTATGAAATGCAGCCATGCTCCGTGCCCACCTCGCGCAGGAGCGTCTGCGCCTGTTCCATCGTTCTCCCCGCTTTCGCACTGATCTTTTTCTATTTTACCTGATATTTCGCGCAAAATCAATGCACATCGGTCGCAACTTCAAGCGCAAACGCAGCAAAAAAGGAGCAAGACGTTGTGCCCCTTGCTCCCCGCAGACACTTTGATGCTGTCAGCGTTTTACGATCCTATAAACCACGCCTATTTGTGCAGGAGATGTTTCTTTGATCATCCCGCTAAACCATATGGTAACGACATCTCCCACCTGAACCTTTTCTACTAAATTTTCTGCCGATACAAAATAGTCTCCGCCGTTCATCCGAAAGCCTTCTGCCGTACTGATATGCGTAACAAGAAGCCTTCCGTCCTCTGTGATTTCTTTTACCGCCGCGTTAAAATGGATCACCTGCATCGGAATCGAGGTTTCTTCTTTCTCAATATCCCGAAATATCCTTCGTTCGCCATCAACCACTACCATGAGCTGATCCTCAGAACTGATTTGATACTGATATCCGCTTCCGAAATTTGACTGATTATTTTGGGATGGCAGCTCCGTTCCCTCCACTGTCGACACAATTTCGCCGTCCATCATTCCGCACCCGGGCATGGAATCGATATATCCCGTGTCTTTGTATACAACGCCATCCACCATAACACACGGCGGATATGCTCCATGATCCGCTGTCTGCTCGTGCCGCGCCGCATCACGATTCTCGTTATTTTCTGTTTGTGCGAAATCTGCTTTCCTCATCGTATTTTTACTGTTCAAAGCTTCCCCGCATCCGGTAAATCCCAGCACCATGCACAGCGCAAGCAGGCAAATTGCTTTTTTCATAACGTACTCCTCCGCAAGCATCAAGTTTTCTTATATTCTTATAGACGATTCGATACGCTAAAAGTTCCCTTCCCGCGGTATCGGGGAGACGATTTCTCGCTGCGTTCATCGGCGATGCGATAAGTTTTTAAGCCGCGCGGCTGTGATTTGTTGCTATATAAAACAGCAAATCGGTCACGCCGCGCCCGATCTGTCATGATCTGGGAAGCAATAAAATTTTGCATTTGATTTTTGCCTTGCCCTGTTATCATCAAGGCAGCGAATGGCATGCTCCCAGCTCGCCTTTCGGGCGGAAATAGCGGCCGCTGTGGTAGGTGCGCCGCTTTATGCTGTCTCGTATGATTTTTGCGGCAGCATCCGTGTTATCGGCGGTGATTTCAATCAGCTTTGCGATGTACTCTAAAGCTGATTACGCTCGGCGGTTGTCATCTCGTTCAAGTTTTCACCACCCTTTCATGAAAATTACTTTTATCTTGCAAGTATGATAAATCGGTTGTTTCAGTTTTCCGGCGTTTCGATTTAACCTTTTGGGTTGTGTGAAAAATTTTTATTCGATATTTTAACTGCTTTGGGTCCCCCGTTAGATCAGCCCTCGCTGCACCGCGGGAAAATCGCAAAAATATCCGTGATATACCGGGAGAGTCGTAATCCTGAGCTTCTCTGCCGTCTTGATGGAGCGAATCACGGAACAGGCGGGCATTGCACCCAGCGCCAAACGCGCGGCATATAACGCAATAGTTAGCAGCGCGCAGTAATGTACAGCCATTGCACCCAGCGCCAAACGCGCGACATATAACTAAATGCCGAAGGCAAACCCTGCGCCCAGTCTTATTGCACCCCGCGCCAAACGCGCAGCATATAACGAAAGTCACAAGTGGCGGCGATGAAACTCAAGCTTTTCAAATCATGTTACAGTAGATTAAAAACCGAAAAAGCCAGACGAACCATGCGATTCGTCTGGCTTTTTTCGGTGGTGGGCCTTCAGGGATTCGAACCCGGGACCGTCCGGTTATGAGCCGGATGCTCTAACCAACTGAGCTAAAGGCCCAAATAAAAACAAAAAGTCATCATGTCCTGCTCGGCGCATCATAGCCTTTGCAGAACGAAATTGCGGCATCTGCTAACGGCGCCGCGGTATAAAATCTTATCAAAAAAACGCAAAGCTTGCTCTGCCCGCGCTGTCTGATCCGCAGGGCAGTCATAAAAACGAAAAGATAAAACAAACGTCTAATAAGCGCGATTTTCCGCAATGCGCATGCCGCCCCGAAAATGCTTTCGCAGCATTCGGGCGTTACACGCAAAAAACAGACAGTGAAAGAAAATCCGCATGGGAAGAAAAAAATATTGCCGCCGCGAAAGATACGCAGCGGCAATATATTCCTGGCTCCCCCTGTTGGACTTGAACCAACGACCCTGCGGTTAACAGCCGCATGCTCTACCGACTGAGCTAAGGAGGAATATATGTGTTGGCAAATACCTATTTTCCCGGGCCGTCTCCAGCCAAGTATTTTCGGCACGAGTGAGCTTAACTTCCGTGTT
>CAKUEM010000007.1 GCA_934646115.1 uncultured Oscillospiraceae bacterium | reverse complement strand
AATTCTTTTCAAGCCCCGGCTCGGTCACGCGCTTGATCCGCCCCATGTCGTCATAGGTGTTCGTCATGAAATAACCGCCGGAGCTCTGCTCCCAAATCTGCCCGGTCAGCGTATAGGTGAAGCTGCGCGTGCCGCTCTTCGGCGTCCAGATGCTGCGGATTTGCCCCAGCGCATTGGGCGTATAGCTGTGCGTCACGTCTGCTTTATCGATATGCTTTGTGCGCAGGCCGTTTGCGTCATATTCATATCGGTCGGTCTTTCCCGCGCTCGTCACCGTGATGTTGTTGCCGAACCGGTCATAGGTATAGCTGGTTACATGCTTTTCGGAGGTCGACCCGGTGCTCATCGTCAGGCACTGCCCCAGCGCGTCATAGGTATACAGCGTTTCGCTTGTGCCGCATGCCGCGCGCGTGACATGGCCCGCGAAGTCATACTCATACGCGGTTTCATCATAGATCGGCTGATTTTGGCTTCCCACATCGCGCAGAATGCGCTCTAACGTGCGGTTGCCCGTTTTGTCATATTTATACTGGCTCACGCGGTTCTGCGATGCGGTTTGCGGGGTTGTTTCGCAAATCAGGTTTCCCGCCGCGTCATACTGATAGGTGGTGTAATACGGCGCACTGGACGCATTGGCGCGGTAATCGCCAAATTTGACCTTCTGACCCAGCATATTATACTGATAGGAAATATAATCGCCATCCACATTATACTCTTTCAGCACGCGCCCTGCATAGTCATATTCCCACTTTTTCGTGTATGCCTCCGTCCAGTTTTTTTGCTGCGCGCGGGCGGATTTTTCCTGCACCTTCTCGCCCACATAATTATAGGTGTAGGTATCAAAATATTCCTCCCCGCCTGTGATATGACCGATTTTCTCCACATCGCCATATGCATTGACATACTGCGTGGACACGACGCTCGGCGCAGCAGCATCGCCAACGATCGTATGCGTGGTTTTGAGATATGCCCCGGTCGTGCCGTCGTCATACGCCGCGGTTTCCTTTGCGATCGTTTCGTTCGCCTGATTTTTGGTCTCCTTCTGCGTCACACGGTTTAAGCAGTCATAGGTATAGCTGGTCTCATAACCGGAGGTGGCAAGCTGCACATTGCGCTCTTTTATGATCCGGTATTTTTTATCATAGTCATAGCCCTGCAGCACCTCGCCGGATGATACGTCGACCACCTGGCGCAAATTCGCCGCCGCGTCATAGACATACCGGGTCACTGTTCCCTTTTTATCCGTATATGTCAGCGTATGATCCGTCCCTGTAAGCTCGCCAAGGGGCGATTTGATCCATTGATTGGTATGCACAAACTGTTCTGTTTTATTTTGCGCGTCCGTAATTTTTGTTACGCGGCGGTGCGCGTCATATTCATACTGCGTGGTATGGTTTCGCGCATCCGTTGCCTTCACGCGGTTTCCATACAGGTCATACTCATAATACTCTGCGATTGTGCCGATCGCGCCGCCATCGATATCCGTTCCGCCATCCTGCCATACGCCGGTCAGATGCGCACCGTTAAAGTTCATCCATTCCGGGCGCGCGATCCCCGCCGTGTCGGTATAGCTATAGTGCGTGGCGAGGAATTGCGTTTCTGATGTGTAGCGCCGCTCTTCCGTGACATTGCCATAAGTATCATAGAGATAGCCCGTTTTTTCGGCGGTTGCGCCGTTCACCTTTACTTCCTTCTGCACCGGATGCTTCCCATCCTCCGAAAGGGTGTACACCTCCTGCACAGTCGTGTTTTCATCCTTTTTCCAGGTGCGCGCCGTCAGCTGATTAAAGCGTGCATCATATGTAGATTGCGTGAGATACTCTGCGTTTTGCGCGCCGCCCGCGCGCGTGCTCCATTGCTTGACCACGTTGCCGTATGCATCATTTTGCATCGTTTCGGTCGACGTGACCTGCCCGGTCGTTGTTGTTTGCGAAACTGGCAGCAGATAGCTGTCATATGTGATCTGCTGCTCAGAAAGCAGCGCGCCGGTCGACATATTGACCGTTCTAATCTGTTTTGGCATGTGTTTGTGATTATAAATGGTCTCGGTGCGGACGCCGTTTTCCGTCCGCCACACGGAATAGGTATGGCTCTCAGGCAGATTGTTTGGGTCTGCATACAGGGCTTTCTGATCCTCCGACACGCTGATTCGCGTTCCATACCCGGAATAATCGCCCTGATAGGAGAAAGTGCGCGTTTTTAACTTTTCAAGTCCGTCCACGCCATTCGTGCTTTCATCCGGCTTTGTGGGGTCTGTTTCATATCGCTCGCACACGCGATAGGTCTGCTTCGCGCCGCGCTGCCCATTATTTGCAGCGCAAAGCTCATAGCGATAGTGGCTTTGCAGACCGGTGATATAAGTAATTTTGGTCATGTTGATGACCTGGTTGACCCCATTGATCTCGCTCAGCGAGCCTTCATACAGACGGTCAATGCACTGTACTTCCTTGATTTCATAAGAGAATTCCTTCCCCTCGATGCCAGGCATGAGCATGTTCAGGGTGTAGATCCCGTTTGTATTCGGCGTGGAGTAAAATGTCATGAGAATTTCGCTTCGCTCTGCGCTGTTGAAACGCACAGCGACTCCGCGGTCGCCGCTTGCAACCGTGCCGTACGAAAATGTCAGCACTCTGCCCAGCGAATCGCGCACGCTCTCAAGCTCGCCGTAATAATAGGCACCCTCCTCATCATGGTAAGTGTATCGAATTTCATTGCCATATTTATCGCCCACCACGCAGATATTCCCGCGCAGGTCGTATTTCTCATATCGGCCGCTCGTATAAGTAAACACATAGCCAACGACCGTTCCGTCCTCCAACACCTCGGTGGGGTTTGCATTCACTGTCACATCGTTTTTCGGATAGCCCACCAGCGCGTTGTTTTGGATTTTATATTTCCCGCCGTTTGGCATATTGTAATACTGCACACTATGCTTGGAAGTCGCGTTGGGGTTGTCCGGATTGTCAAGCTCAAGCACCGACGTAACACTCGGCAGATCGAGCGACCAACCCGCCCCAAACGTCGATGTGATCTGACTGGGGAGATACACTGTCCCGCTCTCGAGCGCGCTGTTTTTGGAATACCAATCGCGAACATCTTCCAAATTGAGCGGATTTACCCCGTGATACAAATTTGTTCCGGACTGAAATACCAGATCCAGCGTTAGATCCAGGCCGTTTTTCCCTTTCCAATCCACAATGTTTTTGCGATATGAAAATGTTCCGCTCGTCGCAGAAACCATTTCATTCTGGTCTGCAAAATAAAGCGCGGGCGCGCTGATAAACTCGTGCTGATTCGGAATACGCGGCGCATCGATCCCAACCGTCTGATTGCTCTGCACTTCATTTTGCGCCGGCGGCACCCGATCGGGCGAATGCACCTCATCCATCAGTGCGCTTCTGCTTTTTCCCGCATCCCGCAGGGTGTCATCCAGCGCCTGCGCATCTACGCAATAGCTGTCGCAAAACTGCGCAAATTCATGATCTGTCGAAACGGCGCTCTCCTCCTGGATAATATCAGCCAATGCACAGGGAACCTTTTGCGCAACAGCAAGCGCCCAGATCAGATTATCAAACCGATACCCCTTCCGCATCAACGCAAGCACTTCGCCCTGCGCCTGCTGCGAAAGCTTTTCTTTGCTTTCCATATACTGCGTAAGCTGCTCGTCCGCAATCTGCGCATCCTGATATGCCGCAGCAAACTCCAGATACTCCGCCGGAGGCATCGAAAACATCATGCACTTTTTCGCGATCTGCACACTCTCCAGCAAAGAGCAGCCCTGCGCCTCACACGCAGAGAACAGCGCGGCAGAAATCCCATAATACGCGCTGACCGTCAGCTTCTCCTGCTCAGAAAGCCTGGAATACTTTTCTGCTTTTTCCAAGCGTGCCGTATTAATCCCGTGCTTTCCAAGTAGCGGATAGTCTGCCGTGGTCGTATCGACCTGCGGTGCGGAATTCTCTTCATTTTCTATTGCATATGCCAGCTCCGTCATGCCCGGAGTTTGAAGCAGCAGGCAAAAAATGCAGCAAATAGCAATCAGCTTTTTCATAAAATCCCCCCTATATTCCACAATGCGCTATGACTGCGCCCCGGTCAACAAATACAGCGTCGTATCTCCCGCCTTTTTTGCGCGCACGCAAATCATGTTGATCGCTCCCGACCAACGCGCGCCCTCGGGAATCTCACGTGTTCGTTTGAATCGCAGCACACCCGGCGTCTGCTCTAAAATTTGAATTCCAAGCGCCGCCAAGTTTTCGGTGCTTGCCGAGCCGTCGCCGATTGCACAGGCGGAAATCAGTTCAAGCGCGTCTGCGTCGTATATCACGCTGTAGGTGCCAAAACCAGACAGGTTTTCTCCTTCCACGATGATCCGATAGGTTGCTCCGTTGGCCGAAGGGCTGAGCGAAACGCTACTTTCCTCTGCATTTTGCAGCGGCGCGATGCCGAAAATCGCGCGCTGTGCCGTTGTCAATTCCAGCGTATAATCTGAATTGCTCTCAAGCGTGATCGGCTGCGCACCGCTGCAGCTGCCGCTTTGCAAAAGCACACCTGCAACATCGTAAATTTTATAGGTCATGCCCTGGCCGCGCAGCATGATGCGGGCGCTCGTGCCGGTACTCAGAGTGTAATACGACGCTGCGCCCTCCGGCAATGTCGCGCCAACCGCAAAGTTGCTGCCTCCGCGCAGGCTCAGCGTTCTTGCACGTGCTGACGTATCGTTTTTATAGGCAGCGGGCAGCAGTGTAGCCTGCGCGCTGCTCTCACCCCATGTTCCAAGCACGCTGCCTCCATTACTTCCCATTCCGTAAACTTCGCCGCAGAGCGCAAAGGTCGTTTCCGCTCCGGCAAAGATGCGTTCTCCTGTCTGCCACGAGATAATGCGCCGCGGGATCGGCACGCTCTCTTCCTCCGTTTCGCATTGGCCCAGATTGCTGCGCCCCCACGCAAACAACTTGCCGTCGCTCTGCCGCGCCACGCTATGATATTTTCCCGCGTCAATATCCGTCACATTGGATACTATCATCGCTTGTATAGGCAACCAACTCTCCATGCCGCTTGTCCCATCGCCGAACTGACCGTATGCACCCGATCCCCATGCACTCACCGTGCCATTCTCTCTAAGCGCAAGCATGTGATGTATCCCCGCGCGAATTTGCACGATATCAGAAAGAGGCGAGACCTGCGCCGGAATGGCTGCTCCGCTACCTGCGCTACGCCCCAGCGCCACATGATCGGCACCCCAGCTCCAAACCGTTCCATCCGTTTTCAGCGCCGCGCACGCATCGTAACCCAGCGCAACTTGTTCTACGTCGGAGATCCCAGCTACCTGCGTCCACGCGTTCACATATCTTCGTTCGGAATCTGCGCAGATGCGCTGGTTTGCGTTGTTTCCCAATCCCCAAACTGTACCGTCCATCTTCACGGCAAGCAGCGCCCCTTCGCACGCTGCAATATACTTTGCGCCCGGCGCCTGCATCATCCTGACCGGGCGGGGATAAAACACCTGCTGCTGCGTATTTTCCTGAAATTGCGTTACCTCGCCCCAAATATAAATATCTCCACCTGCGCGCAGAGCATAATTGGTCTGCCCCGCACGGACGATCTGGATCACATTGCTCAGTCCGGGCACATAAACCGGACTTGCAAACTCATGCGTCGCGCCCTGCAAGCTCGTATACAGCGCGCCCCATGCCCATACGTGGCCCTCCGCGTCAAGCGCAAGCGCTCCATTTTCGCTCTGCGCGATCTGCTGCACTCCGTCAAAATATTCATCCTTTTCCATTCGCAGCTCGTATTGACAGCTCGTCATGCCTTCAAGCTGAATCTGATATACGCCCGACGTGAGCTGCGCAATGATCGTTCCGCCGGAGACCTGCACGCTCTGCACCTCACCGCCCGTTGAAGCAGTAATAGACGCGGTCACCCTCCCGCTCCACGGAGTGCAGGTGATGCGATAAATTCCAGCCTCTGTAAGCGAAATCTTCAGCTGATCATGGCTTGTCCCTTCCTGCAATTCGCCCTGATAATACCAGGGCCACGCCAGGTCAAACGCGCTGTCCTCATCTTCCATCTCATTCACATTGCCCACGCAAACCGGCACGCAAACAGGATCGCTCGTGCTTGAGTCGATGTGTTTTGGCACATTGCTGCCCCAAACCCAAACTTGTCCGTCATAAATGGCAAGGCTGTTTTTGAAACCCGCGGCGATCGCCTGCAGCGTTCCCGCCACAGGCAGCGAGATCTGCGTGATAGCATCCGTCTTTTCGTCCGAAAGGCCCGCCAACTGCTTCTCGCTGTTGTCTCCGCAGCCATAAAGCGTTGGCGTTCCGTTTATATTTCGAATAAACAACGAATGCTCTGCGCCCAGCGCCATTTGTGTAACTCCCAGACCGGTCAGGGTTTGCGCTGTGGTTGCATTGGTATAATTATTGGAAACGCCAAGCTGACCGTTTGTGTTTTTCCCCCACGCATAAAGCGTGCTTCCGCCGCGCGCGATCGTATGTGCGCCGCCCATTGCAAAATCTCCGAGCGAGTCGATCGGGATCTGCTGGTATCCGCTATAGCTCGTGGTGTTTCCCTTGCACAACTGTCCGGCGCTATTGCTACCCATGGCGTATAAGCGGTAATAATCGCGCACGCCGGACATGGTATGCCCCACGGCAATTTGATCCGCCCGTTCAAAGTCGGCATTCATCACCTGCGGTTGTGCTCCATAACAGCCTGAAATTTTTCCAGAGGCATCTGAACCCCATGCGTAAAGCTGCCGCCCATTCGCGATCGCCATAGCGGAATCATCGCCAACCGCAATTTTTGTTACATTCGCAATGCTCTGGACCGTGACCGGAACGGAAGAAAACTCCCATTCGCCGATTCCGCTGCTCGTCATGAGCTGACCCCATTCCCAAAGCGTCCCATCTGCGGCAAGCGCCAGACTGTATGTTGCCCCCGCCGCAATTTGAATGATGTTGCTCAAGCCGAGCACCTGCACCGGATGGTTCGCATCATGATATGCATTCACACCCTCGCCCGTACCCAGCTGACCAAACATGTTCCGCCCAAAGGACCAAACAGTTCCGTCCTCCATCAATATCAAATAGTGCGACCCGCCTACCGCGCCTGCCACCGCCTGTTTTGACCCAAACAGTTCCAGCTGCTGGCCGTCCGTCGGATGGTAGCCCGTGGGGTCAAAGTCCTCTGCCGGGGTAACTTGTGTGATATCCTGCACCACCGTGCCTTGCAGCGCATGCTGCAAGTTCACGTGCCGTCCCCCGCACACCTTGTCCTGAAGATGCGCAAATCGGTCAGCACTGGTTAAGACCCGATTTTTCACCTGCGCCGCAGTCATTTCCGCATTCTGCGCCCAAACCGCCGCGCATACACCGGATACATAAGCCGCCGCCATCGACGTACCTGTGCACGCGCCGCTCTGATTGCCCGGTGCAGCGCTTATCACATCGCGCCCACGCGCCGCAATATCCACGCGCTCTGCGCTGTAATTAGAAAAGAAAGAAAACCCGCTGTCGGCATTGACCGAGGCAACACGAATGATATTCGGCAAATCAAAGCATGCCGGATAAACCGGAAGCACATCTAAGTTTGCCCGCTGGTTGCCAGCCGCCGTGATAAAAAGTGCATCCGTATCGCGCATCGTTTCATACAGCGCCGGATTATAGCTGCCTCCGCCGAAGCTCATATTGATCAGCCGCGCGCCATTTTCGCGTACAAACGTGATCGCGGCGATCACATCGCTTGTGTATGCCCTGCCGCCCTCAAATGTCTTGCAAACCATGAATTCAAGCGGAACGTCATGCTCGCGCGCGAGCTGCGCGATAATACCGGTCACTCGCGTTCCGTGCGCGTCACGCCACGGCTGCGCCGTTTGAAACAGCTCGCTGCTGTTTTGAACGAAGTTCCATCCGTGTGTACCTTGCGCGCTTGTCCACGTGAAGTCTGAGATCCATTCGTGTGACAGATCCACGCCGCTGTCGATAAGCGCCACCAAAACCGGATCTGCCGCCGCGTTTTCCTGTGTCTGCGGCGCATCCTCCTTCCCTTCTGACATGTTATTTTTATCTGCTTCTGACCTGTCATTTTCTTCTGCTTCTGCCGCGTCATTCTCAGGCGGCGCTTCGGCGTTCTCTTTCTCCTCCGCCGCCGGATATTCCTGCTCTGTGTCTTCCTGCACCTCCATGCGGATCTCAGAGGAAGTCAAAATAAAATCCGGTTGAATATATTCAATAGAATCCTCAATATGCAATTCCTTCAGCTCCTCAGTCAGGGCTTTGGGCGCAATCGGGTCATTTAAAATAATAAGCTCAAGCTCCGCCTGCGTCGACTGCATTTGCGATACCTGCTGCTGTTCCTCCTGCTGAATGCGCCCTTCCAACTTCTGCCGCACCGTACGCGCCGCAGCGCCGCTTTTGTATTTCACCAGATATCGGTCGGTCTTTTTCACTGTTTCGGAAAGGCTCTCATCAATTCGCCGATCCGCCACCTCGGTCATACTGCGATACGGATCGGCGGCGCTGCTGCGCGTACTGTCCTTCGCAAACGCATATCCAAATCCGCCTACCAGCAAGCTCACCGCAAGAAGTGCACTCATTGCGCGTCTTTTTCCCATTTGCATATTACCCCCGCCTTTTCTACATATTTGTTCCTGCTGTTTACAGCAGATTTCCCCTCGGTTTTCGCGTTTCTTTGCCTACTTGCAAAAAACGCCCTTGGTTTGAATAAAATCATTCAAGCACAAGGGCGCGGGCAGCGTGTTGAAACCACCTCCAAAAGCATTGCATGTGGTCAATCGTTTTCTTAACAGTACCATAAATATCTATTTTTTACAATTATTTTTACTTGTTTTTATTGTTTTCGTTGATATCTAACAAACTTTCGAGCTGCATTTTGGTTATTTCGCCGCCGGAAAATGCGCGGTTTACAGCTCGCGCGGCAAGCGCTTCCATTGCGCAGCAAAATTCACTCCGCATTGCGGCAAACATGCCTGACGGCGCGCCGCATACAAAAAAAGACACACAAGAGTGTGTCTTTTTGAGCCATATTCGGTTGTACGTTATCGAGACCAATTTCATGGGGTGGAGCGTTTCAAACCTCGTTACAAACGATTGTGCCGTAAAGCTATGATGCCAGGGTATTTTTTCGCCCGAGCAAATCTTTTTTTTGGAGGGCACGCAAAATCCAAAAATAAAAGCACCGCAAAGCGGTGCTTTTATTTTTGGAGCTGTTAACCAGACTCGAACTGGTGACCTCTTCCTTACCAAGGAAGTGCTCTACCTCCTGAGCTATAACAGCGCGCTCAATTATTATATGATATAATATGCCGCTTGTCAACGCTTTTTTAAGAATTTCAAAAAAGTTTTTCTCCCCGCCAAGACTCGCCTCAGCGGGGAGCATATACTCTTAAACTGTCGCCGCTGCGCGCCCACACGCGCATCGGTTTATTTCGCGTTAAACCGCCATGATTTTAGAGATATTGTACATCTGGCTATTGATATCCTTATGCATTTCAAGCGCCTCAGTGATATCAAAATCCGTAATTTCACTATTGACCGTGCAGACGACGCGATTCGACTTTCCTTCCAGAATCGTCTCAACCGCATATTCGCCCATGCGGCTTGCCATCACACGGTCACGCGCGGTCGGGCTGCCGCCGCGCTGAATATGACCGAGAATCGTCACGCGCGAATCAATCCCGGTCTCCTCCTGGATCTTCCGGCTGACCTCGATCGCATTGCCAACGCCTTCCGCAACGATAATGATAAAGTGCGAGCGCTTATTGATGCGCCCCATGCGGATCTTTTCTATAACGTCTTCCTCAAAATTCAGCTCTTTTTCCGGAACAAGGACCGCGGTTGCGCCGCAGGCAAGCCCGACATACAGCGCCAGATGCCCTGCGTGCCGCCCCATGACCTCAACAACCGAACAGCGCTCGTGCGACTGCATCGTATCGCGCAGCTTGTCCACCGCATCGAGCGCGGTGTTGCACGCGGTATCAAAGCCGATGCTGTAATGCGTAGACGCAATGTCGTTATCGATCGTCGCCGGAACGCCGATCGTTGAGATCCCGTGCGCCGCAAGGTCGCGCGCGCCGCGGAACGTGCCATCGCCGCCGATGCAGACAATGCCATCAATGCCCAGATATTTGCAGGTGCTGACCGCCTTGTTGATGCCTTCATCCGTCATAAATTCCGGGCAGCGCGCGGTATACAGCATCGTCCCCCCGCGGGAAATAATGCCGTTTACGCTGCGCGCGTCCAGATCGACGATATCGCCGTTGATCAGGCCGTTATAGCCGCGGCGAATGCCAAGGCAGGATATATTGTAATACGCGGCACTGCGCGCCACGGCACGAATAGCAGCATTCATGCCCGGTGCGTCTCCTCCGCTGGTTAACACGCCAATTCGCTTAATATTGGACATCGGATTCACCTCATAAAATAGAAAAATCAAATTTACCCTATAATACATTATATCCGCTGTACGCCGATTTGACTAGTGCAAACATGCCCTTTTTTTCAAAATATTTTCAAATTTTTTTAGGCATTTAGCAAACCACGCCCGCTCACTTGACGACCACATTATCGCGCCCGAGCAGCTCCTCCAGGCGGACGACCAGGCGCGCATCGCTCGCAATGCCGATCTTCATGCGCTTTTTCGTATCTTCCAGATAAACGATCGCGTCGCGATTGCCGGGGAATGCCTTGAGCAGCGCGCTGAGCGATGCAAAAATCGGGCTGCTTTGCGACGGGATACGCAAATATACGCGCAGCTTATCCGGGCGCGGCGTGTTGGGCAATTCTTCGATCCGGTCGCCGTAATTTTCAAGCGAGCGCACCTCGTCGCACAGCACCTGCACTGCACCGTCCCGCTCGCTCACGCGCCCGCGCACCGTAACGAGCGCGTCCTCACGCAATGTTGAAGCATGCCGCTCCAGCGTTTTGGGGAACACGATCACCTCAAGCGAGCCGGAAACATCCTCCAAAACCGCATATGCCATCAGCGCATTCGAGCGCGTCATCTTCGTGCGCAGCGATGTGATCGTCCCCGCAATGAGCACGGTATCTCCGTCATGAACACGCCGCTCCTCGCCCGAAAGCTCCGCAATGCGCACGACCCGCAGCGATTTGAGCAGCGCGGCATAATCGTCCAGCGGATGACCCGACAGATACATCCCCGCCGTCTCGCGCTCCATCGTAAGCAGCTCGCGCTTAGAAAACTCCGGCACGTCCGGCAGGGCGATCCGGTTAAATTCCTCCTCGCCGGTCATGCCGAACAGATCGATCTGCCCCGCAACATTTTTGCTGCGGTTATAGGCGATCGAATCCATGATCCGGTCAAACACCTGCATATGCGCGCGCCGGTTTCCAAACGCGTCAAACGCGCCGCATTTGATTAAATTTTCAATCGCGCGGCGGTTTAGCTCGCGCTCAAACATGCGCTCGCAAAAATCCTGCAAAGACGTGAAGGCTCCGCTCTGCTCGCGCTCCTCCACAACTGCGCGGATCAGCCCGCGACCAATGTTTTTCACCGCGACCAGACCGAAACGGATATGCTCCCCGCTCACAGTAAACGTATCGCGCGATTCGTTGATGTCCGGCGGGAGAACGGAAATGTTCATATCGCGGCACAGCTCCATATATTCGGCGATCTTGCCGCTGTTGTCAAGAACAGAGGTCAAAAGCGCCGCCATATATTCCTTGGGATAATGGAACTTCATATACGCGGTTTGATAAGAAACAACCGCATACGCCGCGGCGTGCGCCTTGTTAAACGCATAGTTTGCAAAGGCAACGATCTCGTCGAAAATCTCGTTTGCCACCTGTTCGGAAATGCCGTTGCCGACCGCGCCGGGGATCCCCTCCTCGGCGTTTCCGTGGATAAAATTCTCGCGCTCGCGCAGGAGCTCTTTTTCCTTCTTCTTTGAGATCGCGCGGCGCACCATATCCGCACGCCCGAGCGAAAACCCCGCGACCGACTGGAAAATACGCATGACCTGCTCCTGATACACGATGCAGCCATACGTGACCTCTAAAATTTCTTTTAAAATCGGGTGTTTATACTGAATTTTCTCCGGATGATACTTGCAATCGATATAATGCGGGATCGAATCCATCGGACCGGGGCGGAACAGCGCAACGATCGCCGTGATCTCCTCGATCGACTGCGGCTTCATCCCGACCACGACTGAGGTCATACCGCCGCTTTCCAGCTGGAACACGCCCGAGGTTTTCCCCTGCGAGAGCATGTCAAACGTCAGCTTGTCATAATCCGGGATATCATGCAGCGAGAAACCGCCGCCCACCATGCGCGCCGCGTCGTGCAGCACGGTCAGGTTGCGCAGCCCGAGGAAATCCATCTTTAAAAGCCCAAGCTCCTCCAGCGTGACCATGGTAAACTGCGTGACGATCGACTCATCGTTGCGCGCAAGCGGAACATATTCATAAACCGGCTTTCTTGTGATGACCACGCCCGCCGCATGCGTGGATGCATGGCGCGGCATGCCCTCCAGCGCCTGCGCCGTGTCGATCAGCTTCTTCACCGCCGCGTCCTGCTCATACATCTCGCGCAGCGGTTTTGACACATCGAGCGCCCGCGCGAGCGTCATGTGCAGCTCCATCGGGATCTGCTTTGCCACCACGTCCACATCGCCGTATGACATGTTCAGCGCGCGCCCCACATCACGCACCGCCGCGCGCGCCGCCATTGTTCCAAACGTAACGATCTGCGCCACACGGTCCGCGCCGTATTTCTCCACAACGTAATCAATGACCTCCTGTCGCCGCACGACGCAGAAATCGATATCGATATCCGGCATGCTCACGCGCTCAGGATTTAAAAACCGCTCGAAATACAGGTCATATTTCATCGGATCGATATCCGTAATGTTCAGGCAATACGACACGATGCTGCCCGCCGCACTGCCGCGCCCCGGGCCGACCGGGATGCCGTTTCGCTTTGCATACGCGATAAAATCCCAAACGATCAGGAAATAATCCACATAGCCCATCTGCTCAATCACAGAAAGCTCATAATCCAGCCGCTTTTTATACTCTTCCGGCGCGTTGGGGTAGCGGCGAATCAGCCCGTCATGCGTCAGCTTGCGCAAATAATCGCGCGCATCGCCCGGATAATCCTTCGGCAGGTCAAATTGCGGCAGGTGGTGCGTGCCGAAATCAAACTCCACCTGGCAGCGCGCGGCAATTTTCCCCGTGTTTTCGATCGCCTCCGGGTAATTGGGAAACAGCTCCGCCATCTCCTGCTCGCTTTTGATATAAAACTCATTGGTTGCAAACTTCATGCGGTCCGGGTCGTCCACCGTTTTGTTCATCTGGATGCACATCAGCACATCCTGCATATACGCGTCCTCACGCGTTAAATAGTGCGCGTCGTTTGTCGCAACAAGGGGAATATCAAGCTCCTCAGACAGGCGGAAGATCCCGCGGTTGACCGCGTGCTGTTCTTCGATTCCATGGTCCTGAATTTCAAGATAAAAATTCTCTTCGCCAAAAATCTCGCGCAGACGACACGCATAGTCGCGCGCCTCGTCATACTCGCCGCGCAAAAGCCGCCGCGGAATCGCGCCCGCAAGGCAGGCGGACAGCGCGATCAAACCCTCCGCATGCTCGGAAAGCAGCTCAATATCCACGCGCGGCTTGTTATAAAACCCATCGATAAACGCGCGGCTGACCAAGTAGCAAAGATTGCGATACCCGGTCATATTTTCGCAAAGCAGCACCAGATGATACGGCTCAGAATCCAGCCCGTGCACCTTATCGGTCATCCGGCGCGGCGCAACATACACCTCGCAGCCGATCACGGGATGCACACCCTCCGCGCGGCACGCGCGATAAAAATCGATCACGCCATACATCACGCCGTGATCCGTGATCGCAACAGAATCCATCCCCAGCTCGCGCACGCGCTGTGCCAGCTTCCCAATGCGGCACGCGCCGTCTAACAGGCTATATTCCGTATGTACATGTAAGTGCGCAAACCCACTCATTGCCGCATCCTCTCTTTCTTTATTCTCCGCCCAGTGCCAGCAGCTTGCGCAGCCGGTGGTTCAAGCCGGATTTCGTGACCGTCCCGCCCAACGCCTCGCAAAGCTCAGAGAGCGTCGCCTCAGGATATGTGCGCCGCGCAAGCGCCGCCGCACGCAGCGGCTCGCTCAAAGAATCCAGCCCGGTCGTCTGCTCGATCCGCTCGATCGCGCGCAGCTGCGCCGCCGCCGCGTCGACCGTTTTGGTTAAATTCGCGGTCTCGCAGTTGACCTTGCGGTTGATCGAATTGCGCAGCTCTTTATACATCTTGGTTTCCATCACGCGCATCGCCGCAAGCGGCGCGCCGATGCGGGTTAAAAGCTCCTCGATCCCGCCGCTTTCTTTAAAATATACGATGTGATTCCCCTTACGCTGCGTCAAGCGCGCGGTGATCTCAAGCTCATAAAGCAGCGCGAGCACCTCACGCGCCAAATAATAATGCGAGGTAACAAGCTCCAGATGATATTCGCGCTCCGGATCGATCGCCGAGCCGCCGGATAAAAACGCGCCGCGCAGAAACGCCGCGCGCGTCGCATCGTCCTCAACAAGCGCGCTGTTTAAATGAATCGTATGCGTGCTGGCAAGCTCAAAGCCAAACGCGTCAAAAATCGCCGCGAGCTTTTCGCGGTTTTCGATGCTTAAGCTATACTTGCGCACCGCGCCGCCCGGAATGATCTTCCGGTCAAAATCAAACCCGAAAAGCGACTTTAAAAGCCGCGACGCGCGACGCGCAAAATCCGCATTTTCCGTTGTGACCCGCAGCCCGCGGTTGGAAAACTGATTGGCAAACAGCAGCATGCCGCATACCTCAGCCACCGCAGCTCGTTCCCGATCGATCGGCGCGCGGCACAGCTCTGCTTTCACCCCTGCCGAAAACGTCATACTTACTCCTCCAATACCCCCATCAACGCCCGCGCCAGCGCCTCCGGATCATGCCGCGCAAGATCGCCGCCCGTATTAAGCAGCGGTGCGGTGATCAACCGGATCCCCGCCTCGCGAAACAGCGCATGGTCTGCTGTGATGCACGCTGCGCCCTCCTCGGCGTAGCGCGCGCTCAGCGCGTCCGGAATTGGCGTTTCATTCACGATACAGGTATCAAACAGCCCCTCGCAGGAATGGTCGAACAAAGCGCGCACATGATCAAGCGCGGTGTATCCCTCGGTCTCGCCGTCCTGCGTCATCACGTTGCACACATATACCTTGCGCGCGCGGCTCGCGCGGATCGCATCGACCACGCCATCGACCAAAAGGTTCGGAATAATGCTGGTATACAAACTGCCCGGGCCGAAGACTAAGAGCTTTGCCTTGTGAATCGCCTCAAGCGCATCCGGCAGGGCGCGCGGATGCTCCGGCAGCAGGCGCACGCAGGCAATGCGCGAGTTCTCCGCCTTTTTTGCTGCAAATATTTTCGATTCGCCGCGCACAACCGCGCCATTTTCAAACTCCGCCTCAAGATGCACGTCCTCCACCGTGACCGGCAGAACGCGCCCGGAGATCGCCAAAACGTCTGACATCTTGCTGACCGCCTCATAAAACGACCCGGTCACGCCATTGAGCGCCGCGAGAAATAAGTTCCCAAAGCTTTGCCCCGCAAGGCTTCCGTCTGAAAACCGGTAATTAAAAAGCCGCTGCATCAGCGGTTCTGCGTTTGAGAGCGCCACAATGCAGTTTCGAATATCGCCGGGCGGCAGCATGCCCAGATCATTGCGAAGCACGCCGCTTCCGCCGCCATCGTCTGACACGGCGACGATCGCCGTTACATGCTCTGTATATCGTTTCAGACCGCGCAGCATGGTAGAAAGCCCCGTGCCGCCGCCGATCACAACAATTTCGCCGTTTTTGCTCATGCCGCGCCTCCTTATTCCCGCCCGGCATCGCGATGCACCGCGCAAACCCGGTATCCGTCCGCCCCGATATGCTCAGACAGCACCTCGGTCAGCGCCACGGAGCGATGCTTCCCGCCGGTGCAGCCGATCGCGATCACAAGCGAGGTTTTTCCCTCCTCCACATACTGCGGGATCAGGAAATCGCAAAGTCCGAATAAATGCCGCAAAAATTCATGCGTCTGCGGCCACGACAGCACATAATCGCGCACCGGCGCGTCGCACCCGGTCATGCTGCGCAGCTCGGTCAAATAATAGGGATTTGGCAGAAAACGCACGTCAAACACCAGGTCAGACTCCGCCGGGATGCCGTATTTAAACCCAAACGACATCACCGTAATATTGATCGACTTGTCCGGATCTGAACTGTCTGAACACAGCGCAAGCATGCGCTCGCGCAGCTTTGCGGTGGAAAGATTCGTCGTATCGATAATATAATCCGCGCGCGCACGGATCGCCTCAAGCATGTTATGCTCGCGCTCGATGACCTCACGCGTGGAGATCCCGTCCACCGCGAGCGGGTGACGCCGCCGCGTTTCCTTATAGCGGCGGATCAGCGTCTCGGTCGACGCCTCGAAATAAAGAATGCGGTATTGGCAATCCAGACTTTTCAGACAATCGAGCGCATCAAACAGCGCGTGAAAATCCGCGCCGCCGCGCACATCTGTGACCAGAACGACATGCTCATAGCGCCCCTTGGTCGCGATGCACATCTCCGCAAATTTCGGGATCAGCTCCGCCGGCATATTGTCCACGCAATAATAACCGATATCCTCTAAAATTGCCGCCGCGCGGCTTTTCCCCGCGCCCGACATTCCTGATATGATAACAAATTCCATGCTTTCCCCCTGCCCGCTTATACGCGCCGCGGCGCGCAAAGCACTTCACATTCCAGCGTAACGCCACATTCCTTCAGCACGGTGTTTCGGATATGCTCGATCAAATACAGCACATCCGCGCATGTCGCGCCGCCCACATTGACGATAAATCCCGCATGCTTCGGCGAAACCTCCGCGCCGCCGATGCGATAGCCCTTCAGACCGCACTGCTCGATCAGCGCGCCCGCATAATGCCCGGCAGGGCGCTTGAATATACTGCCCGCCGACGGCAGCTCCAGCGGCTGTTTCTCACGCCGCGCCGCCATTGTTTCCTCCATTTTTTGCTTGATTTTTTCCGGATCGCCCTCGCGCAGACCGATCTTCGCGGTCAGCATTACGCAGCCGGGACGCTTTTTAAAAAAGCTCGTTCGATAGCCAAACTCCAGCTCGCGCCGCCCCGCGCGCGTCACCTCGCCGGTCGGCGTTAAATAGCTGGTCTCTATAATAAAATCCTGCATTTCAAAGCCGTATGCGCCCGCATTCATCACGACCGCGCCGCCCACCGTGCCCGGGATCCCATAGGCAAATTCAAAGCCGGAAAGCCCCTGCCGCAGCGCAAACCGTGCCGCCGCTGTGAGCGATACCCCCGCGTCCATCGAAACAAAGATCCCGCTGCGGTGGCATTCGCCGCCCGTGATTTTAAACACCGCGCCGGGAACACCCTCGTCAGAAACCAGCAAATTGCTGCCGTTTCCCAAAATAAACGGGCGAATTTCAAGCCGCGCCGCCGCGCGCATCGCATGCACCACGACCTGCGGCGTTTTCAATTCGCAAAACAGCTCGGCCGGGCCGCCGATCCGAAACGTCGTGTGCTTCGACATCGGCTCTTCCGGCGTCAGCACGATATCCGGATGCCCCCCTAAAATTTTGCAAAGTTCTTTTAATGCCCGATTCATCGCTCACTCACCATTTCGTTATAAATTCGCTCGCGCTGAAAATCCTGCCGCCCAAAGCCACGCCCGCTCTCCCGGCGCGCCGCGGAGGGCAAGACGCTTTGCCGCACGGCTCAGTTATAAATTATTATATCATATTCCGCAATAAATTAGAAGTCCCCGATCGTGCCGGTCAGGTATTCCGCCGCCGCGCCGCCAATCCGCACCGGAAGCACGCGGTTTTTCAGTTCCTCTTTCGAGCGCACGCGCACCAGCGCATAATTTTCCGCGTGCCCCTGCCACGCGCCGTCCTCGCATTCCTCAAACAGCACGCGCAGCGAGCGCCCCACCTGCTTTTGCAAATATTCCGCGCGCATTGCCTTCGCAAGCTCCGCCGCCTGCGCCGCGCGGCGCTCCTTCTCGCCCTTTGTAAGCTGCCCCGGCATCGTTGCCGCAGGCGTGCCCTCGCGCCGCGAATACGGAAAAATATGCATCATCGCAAACTCGCACCGCCGGATAAACGCTAGTGTTTGGGAAAATTCCTCCTCCGTTTCGCCGGGAAAGCCGACGATCAGATCCGTTGTGATCGCGCAGTTTGGAAACGCCGCGCGCAGCAGCGTGACCGACTCGAAATACCGCGCGCTATCATATTTTCTGCGCATCCGCGCAAGCGTTGCGTCGCAGCCGCTTTGCAGCGATAAATGAAATTGCGGGCATAGATTGGAATATCCGGAAAGCCGCGCGCAAAATTCCGCATCGACCGTGCGCGGCTCAAGCGAGCCGAGCCGAATACGCACATCCTGCGCCGCCTCGCAAATTGCCGCGACCAAATCGACCAAACTCCGCGCGGGCGCAAGATCCACGCCGTAGGACGAGATCTCGATCCCGGTGATCACGATCTCGCGATAGCCCGCCGCCTGAAGCCTTTCCACCTCATGCAGCGCCGCGTCAAACGGCATGGAGCGCACCGGCCCGCGCGCGTACGGAATGATGCAGTAGCTGCAAAAATTCACGCAACCGTCCTGCACCTTCAGCATGGCGCGCGTGTGCCCCGGCAGCCCGCCTGCGGGCAGCACCTCAAATTCGCGCCGCCGCAGCGCCGCATCCACGCTGCAAAGCGCGGTCTTCTCGCGCGCGGCACGCTCGATCAGGTCTAAAAAGCCATGCTTATCCCCCGTTCCGGACACCACGTCTACCCCTTCGATCGCAACCGCCGCCTCGGGATGTGTCTGCGCAAAGCAGCCGCACACCGCGATCAGCGCCTGCGGATGCGCGCGCGCGGTTTTGCGGATCAGCTGGCGCGACTTTTTGTCGCTCACCGCGGTGACGCTGCATGTGTTGATCACATAAGCCTCCGCCGGCTCGGAAAAATCGCAGACGATGTGCCCGCGCTCTTTTGCGCAAAGCGTGAGCGCCTGTGTTTCAAATTGATTGACCTTACATCCCAGTGTGGCAAACGCGATTTTCATAAGTAAAATTCTCCTGAATTATTTGTAAAAATTTCAAAATAACAGTTGCAAAATTGTGCCTACTGGTATTATAATGGATAGCGAGCAAATTTAGCAATAGAATTTCCAAAAAGGAGGCAGAAATTATGAACACATTCCATGTTTCTTTAACGTCGATCAATGATGTGAAGAATTTTGTCAACGCCGCATGCTCTCAGATGTGCGAAATTGACCTGATTTCCGGTCGTTATATCATCGATGCAAAATCAATCATGGGTATTTTCAGCATAGATCTTGCGAAACCGATCAAGGTTGAGGTGCACGGCACGGAAGAAGAAGCAAAATCTTTCCGCGCGGCGATCAAAGATTATATCGTTGACTAAAGAATGACAGCAAAAGCGCTGCGAGCCGCTCGGCTCGCAGCGCTTTTTATTTCAGCAAGGAAAACAAACGCGAAAGCAGCCCCGGCTCCTCCGGCAGCGCAGCATCCTCGCCCGCCAGCAGGTCGCAGCTCGCCACAACGCTCCCATCGCGAACGAGCCGCAGCTCGCCCACCACGTCGCCCGTCTTGACCGGCGCATAGCAAAAACGCGGCGCGTAAATTTCATATCGCGTGTTGGAAAGCGTCTCCTTCTCCTCCACGCACAGCAGCGTATCCGCCGCGCGCGCGGGGATCGCCTTCCCGCTCCCCACGACCGGGATCGCGCAGATCTGCGCGTCTTTTTGCGCAAAGCTGCGCCGCGCGAACGCGCCATAGCCATAGTCATACAGCGCCAGGTGATCGTCCCAATCATCCGGGTCTGCCAGCGTAACCGCAATCAGACGCATCTTCTCGCGCACGCAGCTCGACACCAGGCATCGCCCCGCCGCGCGGGTGAACCCGGTTTTCACGCCGTCGATCTCCTCACGCATGCGCAGCAGCCGGTTATGATTGGTAAACGTATGCCCCTCCGCGCTGTAGCTCTTCGCCGAGACCACGGCGCGAAAGTCCTCGTTTTGCATGGCCGCCGCGGTCAGCCGCGCCATATCCAGCGCGCTTGCGCCATGCCCCTCCGCAGGCAGCCCATGCGGATTGAGAAAGCGCGTGTGCGTCATCCCAAGCTCCTGGGCTCGGGCGTTCATTTGCGCAACAAAGCTTGGAATATCGCCCGCAACATGGCAGGCAAGCACCTCCGCCGCGTCGTTTCCCGATTGCAGCATCAGCCCATACAGTAGCGTGCGCACGGTAAGCTGTTCGCCCGGCTTTAAATACAGCGATGTTCCCTCTTTTCCGGTGCATTCCTTCCGGATCGTAACCGTTTCATCCAGCCCGCCATGCTCCACCACGAGCAGCGCGGTCATGATTTTCGTGGTCGAGGCGATCGGGCGCTGCTGCTCCGCATTTTTGCTGAATAAAATGCGCCCGGTCTCCGCCTCATACAGCACCGCAGACGCCGCCGAAACATCGATGGCATGCGCGGCGACAGCGGTCATAAAAAGCAATAAAAATGCCGTTACCATGCGGGGTATGGCTCGCACAGGCTTTCCCTCCCTCAGTGATCTAAAAAAGCTTATGCCGCCCCCGCTACACGCAGAACCGAATTTTTAAAATCACGCAAAAGCAGCGCCGCCCGGTCATGTGGGCAGCGCTGCCGTTTTTTATTGCTTTTCGTCCTCGCTCTTGTCCTTTTTGAAATAGCCGCCCACTTTATCGATCACCTCGGGCACCATTTCCACGATGCGGTCCGCCGTGCTGCCCGGCGCCGGCGCGACCGGAAGCAGGCGCACACTGTCGCCCTTAACGACCAGAAACGCAACCGGGGAAATATTCGCCCCCGCGCCCGTTCCGCCCCCAAACAGAACGTCCTGGCTGCCCGCCTTTGCGCCGAAATCCGAGCCGCCGGATGCGAACCCAAACGACACCTTGGAGATTGGGATCAGCGTGATCCCCTCCGGCGTTTGGATCGGCGTTCCGACGATCGTATTCACGTCGAGCATGCTCTTGATTTTCTCCATTGTCGTTGCCATCACATCATTCAGTGCATGATCCGCCATGGTTTTTCATTCCTTTCTGCTGTTTTTGTTTCACCATTTTCCATAAAAATATCGCGCCGAGCCGAACGAGCTGCCAAACGGCGACCGAGGCGCGCGCCTCCAGCCGCAGCGTGATCTCCCGCGCGTCAAAATCCGCAAACACGCGGATATTTTTGCTTTTTATCACGAACGCCCGCTCAAGCAGCGGCAGCACAATGCCGCAGCCCGCTGCCGCGCCGCCATACAGCATCGCAGTGGAAAACGGGTCGCCCCCCGCGATATGCACCTCCGCGTCCAGCCGATCGATCCGAATGCTGCGCAGCGCGCGCCCAAGCATGCTGAGCGCCACCCGAAGCATCGCATTAAAATCAGAAAGCGAGCCGCCGCGCGCGGGCTTTTTCTGCTCATCCTCCGGCTGCTTCTTTCCCTTTTTGGGCTTGCGCGCAGGCTTTTTTTCGGGCGGAAGCTTCATCCGGTAAAACCAGATACGCAGCACGGCGGAAAACCCCGCCTCCGAATACGACACGCATACGCGGATGCGAATCAGCGCCAACACAAGAAGAAGCGCCGCCAGGCCAGCCAGAACGATCCACAGAGCGTTCATGTCTGCGCCTCCCCGGTTTGTAAAAACGTCAACTGCTCTGCCCCATTCTCCTCAAACTCGGGCAGCGGGGGCAGATCATCGGTATTCGTAAGCCCAAATACGCGCAGGAAATCCGGCGTTGTCCGAAACAGCATCGGCCGCCCCGGCACATCCAGCCGCCCGGCCTCTTCGATCAGACCCTTTTCAATCAGCGCGGAAACGGAATAGGAGCTGTCTACGCCGCGCACCTGCTCGATATACGCGCGCGTGACCGGCTGGCGATACGCGATGATGGAAAGCACCTCAAGCAGCGCGGGCGAAAGCCGCGCGGCGCGGCGCGTTTCCAAAACAGTGCGGATTTTTTCCGCCCATACCGGGCTGGAGCACATTTGCAGCGTGTTTTCCAGCCGGACAATACGAATGCCGCGCTGCTCAAAGCTGTAAGAATCCGCAAGATTCTGCGCGATGCGCGCGATCGTTTCCGACTCAACATCCAGCGCAGCGGCAATGCGGTCGATCGCGACCGGGTCGCCCGCGGCGAACAGGATCGCTTCAATCGCGTGTTCTATCTCCTTAATTTCCATAGCTACTCCTCATCTGCAAGGCTAAGCTGCGGATCGTTTCCATCACCCAGCCGGATCTTGTTGGATTTGCAAAGCTCCAGCACCGCAAGAAATGTCGCCACCACCTCAGAACGCGTCTGAACTTTGGAAAACAGCGCGTGAAACGTCGTTTTTCCGGAATGCAGCAGGCGTTTTAGAATAAAAGCGACCTTTGTGCCGACCGAAAACACCTCGCGCCCCACAATGCCTGAAAATTCGCTGACCGGCGGCGGAAGCGCGCGCTCCGCACGGTCGAGCATGCGCAAAATCGCGGCGCGCAGGTCATTTTTATCGTGCGAATAGCGATACGTCCGATCCGGCTCAAGATTTTCCGGCTCTTTGACGAACAAATCGCGCCCCAACTCAAACCGATGAGAAAGCAGCCCGCTGACCTCTTTGAATTTCTGATATTCCAGCAGCATCTGCACCAGCGTGGCGCGCGGATCCTCGCTCTCTTCTTCCTCTTCGTGGCGCGGCAGCAGCATCTTCGATTTAATATAAAGCAGCTGCGCGCTCATCGCGACAAACTCGCTCTCCAGCTCCAGATCATAGATTTCCATCCGCGCGAGCGCCGCGTTATATTGCTCTAAAATCTCTGCGATCGGGATGTCATAAATACTCACCTTGTTTTTTGCGATCAGATGCAGCAGCAGATCGAGCGGCCCGTCAAACGCAGAGAGGTGATATTGAATTTCCGTCGTTTGCATTTATATCCCCACCAGTGTGCAAAGCGCCCCAAACACCCAGCTCTGCGCCGCGGTGATCCAGCCCTCGAGCAGCGGAATGTTTAAGATCACAAGCAAAATCAAAAAGCCAAACTGTTCATATTTCATCACCTGATAATAAATCCGGTCCGGCAGAATGGCATTCACGATTTTTGAGCCGTCAAGCGGCGGGATCGGAATCAGGTTGAAAATCGCAAGACCCACATTAAGCATCGCGAAAATCGAGAAAAAGCGCGCAAAGCCAAGGATGAGATAATACACCACATCAGAGCTTGCAACGAGCGCCGCAACGCCAGACAGCCCGGCGATCAAAATCACAAGGCGATACAAAAGCAGCCCAAAAACCGCCAAAATCAGGTTTGAAGCCGGACCCGCAAGCGCAACGAGCGCCATGCCGCCCTTTCGATTTTTAAAGTAATAGGGATTGACCGGAACGGGCTTCGCCCAGCCAAAGCCGAAAATCACCATGCACAAAAGACCGATCACGTCCATATGACGGATCGGGTTGAGCGTCAGCCGCCCCGCGTCCTTCGCCGTGCGGTCACCCAAAAGAAACGCCACATAACCGTGCGATATCTCATGCAGCACGATCGTAAACAGCGCGGCCGGAATAATCAGCCAGTTCATCCCAGTCAGCAGCTGAGCAATTTTTTGAATAATGACCAAAGTGTTCTCCTCCGATTTTCATATACATGATTAGTATACCAATTTTCCGCGAAAATTACAAGTGCCGCCGCATATTTCTCTCCCGTTTTGCGAAATGCGTGAATGCCTTGCGAAGCATCCGGCGCGCAAGAATGGCATATTCCGCGCATTCTCGCATCGGCGCGCCCTCTTTTCAGTCAATTTTTTCGGCGCGGCGCGGGGCAAAAATTTTTTTCAAAAAAGGTGTTGACAATCAGAATAAGCTGTGATATTATGATGCAAATAATAAAAATGCGATGATGGAGACCGGGGCTGCGATCGAATTTGTCCCCAGAGAGCCGGCAGTTGGTGCAAGTCGGCGGCAATGCGCAGCGCTACATCACTCCAGAGCTGATAGCTGAACATACGGTAGTATTATTAAGCGTTTCCGGGTTGTTCCGTTAACGACACAGGGCTTCGTTTTTCAACCGAGCTTTAAGTGGGCGCGCAGCGCCAATTTGAGTGGTACCGCGAGGAGTATTCTCCCCGTCTCAATCTTGAGACGGGGAGTTTTTGCATTTTTATTAAAATTTTTAAAGGAGGTCGCTTGACCATGACAGAGCAGCTTCGTATGATCGCTGAGCGAATTCGCAGCGCGCGTGACGTTCTGGAACTGAGTGAGGAAGAGGTCGCGTCTCGCGCGGACATGACGGTTGAAGAGTACCGCCGATATGAGCGGGCGGAGGTCGACTTTTCTTTTTCCGCACTGCACAATATCGCCAAGGTGCTTGGCATCGACGTCACAGACCTGATTACCGGCGAGAGCGCAAAGCTTTCACGCTATGTGCTGACCCGCGCGGGCGGCGGGCACAGTATCCACCGCAACAACAGCTATGATTATAAGCATCTTGCAATGAAATTTCAAAACAAGAAGATCGAGCCGTTTATGGTCACGCTGGAGGCAGACCCGGAGGGCGCCGTAAAGGCGACGAACTGCCATGCCGGACAGGAGTTTGACTATGTCGTTTCCGGGCGGCTGCGCATTGTGCTGGATGGGCAGGATCTGGTTTTGGAAACCGGCGACAGCCTGTTTTATAATTCCGGTCTGCCGCACGCGATGTATGCGCTTGACGGCAAGCCCGCCAAATTTCTCGCGGTGGTAACGGAATAAACTTGGGATAAGGAGTTGTGTCACTGTGGCATTATATACAAAATACGTCCCCGGCAAGTTCAGCTCTTACGAGGACTTTATGAAAAATTGCAAGCTGAACATCCCGGAGGAATTCAACTTCGGCTATGATGTGGTAGACGAATATGCCCGCACCGAGCCGGAAAAGCGCGCAATGGTGTGGTGCAATCCGGCGGGCGATGAGCGCGTATTCACCTTCCGCGAAATGAAGGAATATTCAGATAAAACCGCAAGCTTTTTCCAGTCGCTCGGGATCGGGCGCGGCGACAATGTGATGCTGATCCTGCGGCGCTATTATGAGTTCTGGTTTGCAATCGTTGCGCTGCATAAGCTTGGCGCGATCGCGATCCCGGCGACCAATCAGCTGATGAAAAAAGACATTGTGTATCGCTGCAACATGGCAGACGTGAAAATGATCGTCTGCGCGCCGGATGAGCAGATCATCGCGCATGTGGAATCCGCCCTGCCGGAGTGCAAAACGCTTGAGCACTGCGTGCTTGCCGGGCGCGAACGCCGCGATGGATGGGAGAGCCTTGACGACGGGATCAAGAACGCAGCGCCGTTTGTCCGCCCGACCGGGGATGCCGCGCCGCACAAGGAAGACGTGATGCTCGCCTATTTCACCTCCGGCACGACCGGCATGCCCAAGCTTGTGGAGCACAACCACCTTTACGCGTTGTCGCATATCCTGACCGGCGCGTTCTGGCATTGTGTGAAGGAAAACGGTCTGCATCTCACCGTGTCTGACACCGGATGGGGCAAGGCGGTCTGGGGCAAGCTGTATGGTCAGTGGCTCGCCGGGGCGGCGGTCATGGTATATGACTACGATCGGTTTGCGCCGTCTGACCTGCTTGAGATCATGCAGAAATACCGCATCACCTCGTTCTGCGCGCCACCGACGATTTATCGTTTCCTCGTGCAGGAGGACGTTTCAAAATATGACCTGTCGAGCATCGAATACTTCACCACAGCGGGCGAGGCGCTCAACCCCGAGGTCTTTAATAAATGGGAGCGGCTCACCGGGCACAAGATCCGCGAGGGCTTCGGTCAGACTGAGACCACGCTTGTGCTGGCGACCTTCCCGGGCATGGAGATCAAAACCGGATCGATGGGCAAGCCGTCCCCGATTTTCGATGTAACGCTTTTAAACGAAAATGACGAGCCGTGCGCCCCGGGCGAAGTGGGCGAGATCTGCATCTGCACGAAAAACGGGCGCCCCGCCGGTATGTTTATCGGCTATCGCAGCGCGCCGGAATTAAACGATAAGGTGCATTATAACGGCTATTATCACACCGGCGATACCGCCTGGGTCGACGAGGAAGGCTATTTCTGGTATGTCGGCCGCGCGGACGACGTGATTAAATCGAGCGGCTACCGCATCGGTCCGTTTGAGGTGGAAAGCGCGCTGATGGAGCATCCTGCCGTGCTCGAATGCGCGATCACCGGCGCGCCGGACCCGGTGCGCGGCACGGTGGTCAAGGCGACGATCGTCCTGGTCAAAAACAAGGGCTATGAGCCGTCGGACGCGCTGGTCAAGGAGCTTCAGGATCATGTAAAGCGCGTGACCGCGCCGTATAAATATCCGCGCATCGTCGAGTTTGTCGATGAGCTGCCGAAAACGATCTCCGGCAAGATCCGCCGCGTGGAGCTGCGCGAGCGGAGCGAGCAGAAATCATAATCCCGCATGACCCGCTCTGTTGTTCAGGGCGGGTCATCTTCTCTGTGTTTTTTGGAAAGATATTGCTTCCTCCTGCATATACATGAAAAGGATTTCACAAAGATCCAGCTTGAAAAAGCGGCGAGGAGGAAGCATATGGTACAGGAACAATATCTGCCCGAGGGCGCGCTGCTGCATACCGAACAGAACCTGCGGGCGCGCGCATCGATCACGGCACTTTGGAACGCAATGGAGCGGCGGCAAACGCTGGAGGGGCGCGTTTTGCTTTGCGACGCGGCGCACAATCTCGTGGTGGAGCTTGGCGAATTCACGGGGCTGATCCCGCGCAGTGAGGCAGCGCTCGGCGTGGACGACGGCAGTGTGCGCGAGATCGCCGTGATCTCACGCGTGGGCAAGCCGGTCGCGTTTAAAATTACAGCGATCCATATCGATGAGGACGGCGAGGTGTCGATCGCGCTGTCCCGGCGCGCGGCGCAGCTTGAGGCGCTCTCTTATTTTTTGGAAAATCTGCGCCCCGGCGACGTCATTCCCGCCCGCGTGACGCATCTTGAGCCGTTCGGCGCGTTTGTCGATATCGGCTGCGGCGTGATCTCGCTGATCGGGATCGAAAACGTCTCCGTCTCGCGCATCGCGCACCCGCGCGACCGATTTGTCGTCGGGCAGGATATTCGCGCGGCGGTGCTGTTTTGCAGCCCCGATGAGGGGCGCATCACACTGACGCACCGTGAGCTGCTCGGCACCTGGGCGGAAAATGCCGCCTGCTTCGAGGCGGGGCAGACCGTGCGCGGCATCGTGCGCGGCATCGAGCCATACGGCGTGTTTGTGGAGCTTACGCCCAACCTCTCCGGGCTTGCCGAGCGGCGCGAGGATCTCAGCGAGGGGACGCATGTCTCGGTTTTTATCAAAAATATCGCGCCGGATAAGATGAAAATCAAGCTGATCATTATCGACACGCTGGAAAACGACCGTGCCGATCCGGTCCGCCTGCGCGATTATTTTATTCAGGACGGACATATCAGCGAGTGGCGCTATTCTCCGGAGGAATGCGAACGCAAGAATATCCGCACAGTTTTTGACAGCTGAGCGGCAGGAAGGAAATCAATATGACAGAAGAAAACACACTGGAATTTTTACATGTTTTAGCGCGTCTGAAAGAAACCTTTCGCCATTCCTGGTCGGCATCCGGCAGGCGCGAAAGCGTTGCAGAGCATTGCTTTCGCCTTGCCACGCTCTGGCTTTTGATCGACGAAGAATTTCCGGAGGTCGACCGTGAGCGCGTGCTGCGCATGTGCCTGATTCACGATTTCGGCGAGGCGGTCATCGGCGACATTCCATCGTTTGAGAAAACCCTTGAGGATGAAGCGCAGGAAAGCCGCGCGGTGGACGCGCTGCTCGCGCAGCTTTCTGCGAGCAAGCGGCGCGAATTTTCCGACCTGTTTGCCGAGATGCAGGCAATGGAGACCCGCGAGGCGAAAATCTGGCGCGCGCTGGACATGATGGAGGCGGCGATCTCGCATAACGAGGCCCCGCTTTCCACCTGGCTTCCGCTCGAGCGCGAGCTCAACCCGCATTATGGCGAGGCGGAGGCGCAGTGCGAGCCATATCTTTCCCGGCTGCGCGCTCTGGTGCGCCGCGAAAGCGAGGAAAAGCTTCGCCGCGAGAGCGCGCAATAAAAAGCGCGGCCCGGATACCCAAAATCGCCGGATCGCGCCGTTTGATTCTCACCCACGCCGTGGCAGAATACATGCTTTTAGCGAAAAACCAAAAACGCTCCCGGCAATTTACAAAACCCCACCTCCCAGAGGTGGGGTTCTTTTAATGCCCGGCAAGCGCCTTAATGCAGGAAAAATATTCGCGCAGATGGAACTGCACCCGCAGCCACCAAAGCGGGGTTTTCGCCGCATATCCGGTCGCGTGAAATCCGTTTCGCCGCGCGATGAACTTGCCGCGCCAAAGGTGGAACTCATTGGTGATCACAACCGCGTCCTTTTCCTGCCCAGCCGTTTCAAGCAGCTGCGCCGCATAGCGGATATTTTCATCCGTGTTGGTCGAACGATCCTCCCGGATGATCTGCGCCGCCGGAACGCCCGCACGCGTCAGCGCGCGAATGATCGCCTCCGCCTCTGTGATCGTTTCCATTGAGCCTTGCCCGCCGCAGGCGATGAATGTCACGCTCGGGTTGCGCTTCCAATACTCGATCGCCGCGTCGGTGCGCGATTGCATGGAAAGGCTTGGCGTTTCGCCATCCAGCCCCGCGCCGAGCACCAGTGCATACCGCTCATGATAGGTCGCGTCCGTCTCGCAGTCTGAGAAAATTACGCCCTGGATGATCACAAACGAAACCGCGCCGAGTATCACCAACACATGCACCACGCGCCGCAGCACCATAGCCGCACGCGGAAATACCGCGCGATTGACGCATGCATTGAGAACGCCATAGCCCGCGAGCGCAAGCCCCGCCAGCATACCCAGCGCAGTAAAGAAAAAATACACGCCAAAGCCATAGCGCGCGGCGCAAAACACGGCGAATATCGCAAGCCCTATCGGGATCGGGAGTTCGGAATACCTCGACTTAGACCTCGCTAAGCGCGCCCCATTCTTCATAAAGCTCCTCCAACTTCTTCTGCCATGCCGCCTGCTCCTCCATGATCTGCTGCAGCTTTTCAAAATCGCTCGCCGCCGCAAGGATCTCCTGCTCCAGCGCGGCGAGTTTTTCCTCGACCGCCGCGATCTCCCGCTCGGTCGCCGCGAGCTTTTTCTCTGTATTTTTCGAGCGTCCGCGCAGCTTCTCCACCGCCTGCTTCTTCTCTTTCTGCACGCGCGGACCTGGCGCACTTTGCGCTTTTCGCTGCGCGATCATGCGCCGGTATGCATCAAATCCACCCGAGAAATCCTCAATTTCCCCCTGCTCGAGCGACCAGACACGGTTGGTAAACCGGTTTAAAAAATACCGGTCATGCGAAACGAAAAGCAGCGGTCCCTCAAAGCGATAGATCGCCTCCTCGATCCATTCGCGCGAAGTGATATCCAGATGGTTTGTCGGCTCGTCTAAAATCAAAAAATTGATCTCGCGCGCCATCAAAAGGCAAAGCGCAAGCCGGCTGCGCTCGCCGCCGGAAAGCGTTGCCACCCGCTCAAACACGTCTTCCCCGGTAAAATCAAACGCTGCTAAGTGATTGCGCGCGGTCTGCGGCGTCACATTGAGCGCATAGATCACCGTATCGACCATGCTGCGATTTTCATCGTCAAACGTGATCAGCTGCGGCAAAAGCCCCGCCTTGACCGATGGACCGAAGCGGATCACGCCGCCATCCGGCGGAATCCGGTCGAGCAGAACGTTAAGAAACGTAGTCTTTCCAGAGCCGTTCGCCCCGATGAGCGCCACGCGATCGCCCTGCTCCATCTTCAGGCTGACATGATCAAGGATCTTCCGCTCGCCGAAGGAAAGCGTGATATCGCGCGCGGAAAATACCTCGTCACCATGAAATTCCCGCTCAGAAAAGCCACCCTTCAGCACATTTTTATGCTCGCGCGGCTTCTCGGTTTTGCGCAGGCGCTCAATGCGGCGCTCCATCGCGAAGGCGCGCACCTGCAAGCGCTTGTTTCCCATGCCCCAGCCATGCAGCCGCTCCGCCGCAAACGAAAGCTGCGCGATCTTGCGCTGCTCCGCCTCGTAGCGTTTTTTCTGTTCAAGATACCGCGCCTGTTTTTCCTCCATATAATAACTGTAATTGCCCGCGTAAAAATGCAGCGCGCCGTCCTCCAGCTCGATGATCCGCGTGACCGTCCGGTCAATAAAATAGCGGTCATGCGAAATCGTGACTACCGTGCCACGATAATGCGAAAGATAGTCCTCCAGCCACTCGACCGCGTCGATATCCAGGTGGTTGGTCGGCTCGTCGAGCAGCAGGATATCCGTGTTCTGCAAAATGGCGCACGCTAAGCTGATGCGCGTTTTTTCGCCGCCGGATAATTCCGCAAAGCGCTGCGCGCGCATAGCTTCGCCGATGCCGAGACCGTTCGCCGTCTTCTGCACCTGCATATCGACCTCATACCCGCCAAGCTGCTCAAATCGCGCGGTCAGCTCGCCGTAGCGGCGCAGCGTTTCCTTCGCATGGTCGGTCTCCATGCGCGCCTCAAGCCGCTTCATCTCCTGCGCAATCGCATCGAGATGCGAAAACGATGTGCGCAGCACCGCATCGACCGTCATTTCCGGCGGGTAGTTCGGGATCTGCTGGATCATGCCAACGCGCACGTCCGGCGCAATGTGCACCTCGCCCGCGTCATACTCCAGCTCATTCATTAAAATTTTAAAGAGCGTGGTCTTGCCGGATCCATTCTCCCCGATCAGCCCCACGCGCTCGCCGCGCTGAACCTCAAACGAAATATCCTTTAAAATCTCGTTTGCTCCAAACGATTTGCTAAGCTGCGCAACCGAAATATCAATCATGGCTCTGTTCCTTTTGTTCTTCCTCAATGCGCGACTGCAAGAGCACCTTTGCCGACATGCACCCGGTGATGAGCGCAAAGCTGCCCGGCTCGCACCCGGTGGCGGAAGCAATGTCCAGCGGTCCAAACTGCGTGGCGGCAGTCAGGTGATAAAAGCCGCCGAAGCGCCGCCCCTCAAGCTCCATCTGCCGGTGCTCGCAGCTTTCAATATGCAGCAGCGCGCGCGTGAGCAGGATTTCAGAGCGCGCGGGCGCGCCGTCCTCCTCGATCGCGCTGACCATAAGATTTGAATACATTCCATAAGGAAACAGCACGCCGGGTATCGTCTCCATGTCGCCGGTCGCATCACGATAGGCGTCCTCATGTTCAAAAAATTCGATCGCATGCGGGATCATGCCAACCTGAAACGGATAGCTCTTTCCCTCTGAAAACTCAGAAAGCGCATGCACGCCCATCACGCGCGCGGTAATAAACTGCTTCTCGTCCGCCGTGTAAAGCACATATTTTGCGTCTAAAAAATCGTCCGCGCCCAAAAACTGCCCGACCTTCAGTTTCCAAATATTCGCACCGTTTATGTGCGCATCGATATTGAGAAGCGTGGTTTTGCGCGTGTCATGCTCCAGCGCCATGCGGCACCAGACCTCACTTCCGGACGGGTTGGCATAGCAGGCGTAAAACCCATCCTTTGTTAGAAAAATTTTGCCCGCGTTCATCGTAAAATCCGCCAGACGATACACATCGTCCTCGTTATTTAAATGAAAGCCGATATGCTCAAAAATCGTTGCCATAACATCCTCCGCTTTACGGCTCAAGCAGCGTCATCTGCCGATCAAGCCGATCCTCGTCATTTAAACGCGCGCCCGCTGCGGGCAGAGTTTTCGTTTTATACCGCGCGGTGTTTTGAATGCTGGATTCCGCAAGCCGCATTGCATGCGTCAGCTGATATTTCGGCTTGATCGTCATGACCGCAACGCCCTGCGTATCGCGCGACGCCTTGGTCGCAAGCGATGCGGAAGAGAAGATCAGCGCGCGGTTCTCACTGGAATAGAGGGCAAACTCCTCGTCCTCACGCAGCAGAAACGCCGCAACGAGCGGACTTTTCGCGCAATACGCCCCGGTCAGGCGCTTGCGGTTTGTTTTTGTTGCATAGCTGGCAAGCGCAACGCGCGCCACCTTGCCGTTTTCATACACAAACAGCAAATTCCCGCTATAATCGCCCGGATCGCAGAAGAATACGACCTGCTCGCCCTCGTCCATGCCAAGCTTCGCCGGCAGGTAATCGCCGAGCACGCTCGCCTTCTGATCGTCAAACTCATGCACGCGCGCCTTATATACCTGATGCTGATTGGTAAAGAACAGCAGCTCCGCCCGGTTTGTCGTTTCAAACGTCGCCCGGATCTTGTCGTCCTCTTTCAGCTTCTGCTCGCCGCCCATGCGCAGCGAAAGCGGCGTGATTTTCTTAAAATAGCTGTGCTGCGTTAAGAACACATGCACCGCATAGTCCTCGATATGCTCTTCCTCTTTATATTCCTCGATTTCAGACTCGAACACGATCTCGGTCTTTCGCGGCTCGCCATATTTTTTCGCAATTTCCTGCAAGCCTTTGATAATGCGGTTGCGAATTCGCGTGCGGCTTCCGAGCAGATCCTCCAGATCCTCGATCTCGCGCTCAAGATCCTCCGTCTCCGCCACGCGCTTCAGGATATACTCCTTATTGATGTTGCGCAGCTTGATCTCCGCCACATATTCCGCCTGCACCTCGTCGATCCCGAACCCGATCATCAGGTTCGGCACGACCTCGCTCTCCTCCTCTGTTTCGCGGATGATCGCGATCGCGCGGTCAATGTCCAGCAAAATTTTGCGCAAGCCCTTTAATTTATGCAGCTTGTCTTTTTTGCGCGTGATATCCGCATAGACCTGGCGGCGGATGCACTCCGTGCGCCACGCGGTCCACTCGTCTAAAATCTGCCGCACGCCAAGCACCTGCGGGTTGCCGCCGATCAAAAGGTTAAAGTTGCAGGCAAAGCTATCCTGCAATGTAGTCATTTTAAACAGTTTTTGCATCAGCTTTTCCGGGTCTGTCCCGCGCTTTAAATCGATCGCGAGCTGAAGACCGGTCTTGTCCGACTCATCGCGCATGTCAGAGATCTCGCGCACCTTACCGCCCTTTACAAGCTCAGAGACCTTATCGATGATCGCCTCGATCGTTGTGGTATACGGGATCTCATAGATCTCGATCACGTGATTTTTCTTGTCATACCGCCACTTTGCGCGTAGCTTAAACGAGCCGCGCCCCGTGCGGTAAATCTCCTCCATCTCGCTGCGCGAATAAACCAGCTCTCCGCCGGTAGAGAAATCCGGTGCTTTCAGCGTGGAAAGCAGATCATGCTCTGGATTTTTGATATATTCCACCGCGGTCTCGCACACCTCGGCGAGGTTAAAGCTGCAAATATTAGACGCCATGCCGACCGCAATGCCTGTGTTGGCGTTTGTTAAAATATTCGGAAACGCCGTGGGCAAAAGCGTCGGCTCCTGCATCGTATTGTCGTAATTCGGAACGAATTCCACCACATCCGCAATATCGCGGAACATTTCCGCCGCGATCGGCGCAAGCTTGACCTCAGTATAACGCGACGCGGCATACGCCATATCGCGCGAATAAATTTTGCCGAAATTGCCCTTAGAATCGACAAACGGATACAAAAGCGCCTCATATCCGCGCGCCAGACGCACCATCGTTTCATAAATCGCGGCGTCGCCATGCGGGTTGAGCTTCATCGTCTGCCCGACCACATTGGCAGATTTCGTGCGGTTTCCGGTGAGCAGACCCATGAGATACATCGTGTAAAGCAGCTTCCGGTGCGAGGGCTTAAACCCGTCGATCTCCGGAATAGCGCGCGAAACGATGACCGACATCGCATAGGGCATATAATTGGTCTCCAGCGTTTCAGAGATCTCCTGCCGCGTGACCGCCGCGCGCAGCCCATGCACGACCGCCTCGTCCTTCTTGTTCTTAGCCATCCTGACCCTCCCTATGAAATGTCTGCATCTTCAAGATACTTCCAGCCGTTTTCTGCGATAAATTCTTTGCGCGCGGCAAGATTATCGCCTAACAGCATGTCAAAATTCTGCGCGGTCAGCGCCTCGACCTGGTCGGGCAAAACCTGGATCAGATGGCGCGTTTCCGGGTTCATCGTGGTCATCCACATCATGTCCGGCTCGTTCTCGCCAAGACCCTTGCTGCGCTGCAGGGTATACTTTGTGCCGGAAAGCTTTTGCAGTATCTCGTTTTTCTCTTTATCCGAATAGGCAAAATATGTCTGATTTTTCGCTGTGATCTCATAGAGCGGCGACTCTGCGATATACACATAGCCCTCGCGGATCAGCGTGGGCATCAGGCGATAGATCATGGTGAGGATCAGCGTTCTGATCTGAAACCCGTCGACATCCGCATCCGTGCAGATGATTACGCGCTTCCAGCGCAGCGCGCTTAAATCAAACGACGCGATGTCCTTCACGTGCTTACCGCCAACCTCCACGCCGCAGCCTAAAATTTTAATTAAATCGGTAATGATATCGCTTTTAAAAATCTTCGCAAGATCCGCCTTTAAGCAGTTTAAAATCTTTCCGCGCACCGGCATGATCGCCTGAAATTCCGCGCTGCGCCCCTGTTTGCAGGCGCCCGCCGCAGAATCGCCCTCAACGATATAAATCTCGCGCTCTTCCACGTCCTTGCTGCGGCAATTGATGAATTTGGCGATACGGCTCGTGATGTCAACGCCGCCCTGCAGCTTCTTTTTGATATTTAAGCGCTCCTTCTCCGCGCTTTCGCGGCTGCGCTTATTAATCAGCACCTGGTCGGCAATGCGCGCCGCCTCTTCGCCGTTTTCTATAAAATAAATTTCAAGCTGCGCGCGCAAAAATTCCGTCATCGCCTCCTGCACAAACTTGTTCGTAATCGATTTTTTCGTCTGATTTTCATAAGAAGTGACGGTAGAAAAGTTATTGGTCACGATGAGCAGACTGTCCTGAACATCATTAAACGTAATTTTTGATTCGTTCTTTTGATATTTCCCGTTTTGCTTGCAATACGCATCGATCGTAGAGACAAACGCGGTGCGCACCGCCTTGTCCGGCGAGCCGCCATACTCAAGCCACGAAGAGTTGTGATAATGCTCAATGCGCGGCGCGGTGTTGGTAAAGCAGAACGCGCAGGACAGCTTGACCTTATATTCCGGCTTATCCGCGCGATCACGACCGCGGCGCTCCGCCGTCCAAAACTGCGGATCGGTCAGCCGCTCCTCGCCCGCAAGCTCAGAAACATAATCCATAATGCCGTTTTGATAGCAATATTCGGTAATTTCAAAGCTTCCGCCGCTCTGATTGCGGAAGCGGAACGTCAGTCCCGCGTTGACCACCGCCTGCCGTTTGAGCACGTCATGGAAATATTCCGCCGGAACGGCAATATCCGTAAACACCTCAATATCCGGCCGCCAACGAATACGCGAGCCGGTTTTTTTGCGCGTGGTCGGCTCGGTATGCAGCCCGCCGATATTCTCGCCTTTTTCAAAATGCAGCTGATACTCGTTCCCATCGCGCCATACGGTCACGTCCATATATTCCGAGGCATACTGCGTCGCGCAGGAGCCCAAGCCGTTGAGCCCCAGCGAATATTCATAGCTTTCGCCCTCGTTGTTTTTATATTTTCCGCCCGCATACAGCTCGCAGAACACCAGCTCCCAGTTATAGCGCTTCTCCACCGGGTTGTAATCCACCGGGCAGCCGCGCCCAAAATCCTCCACCTCGATCGAGCCATCGGCATAACGCGTTACGATGATCGTATCGCCATAGCCCTCGCGCGCTTCGTCGATCGAGTTTGAAACGATCTCAAAGATCGAATGCTCGCATCCGTCCAGCCCATCTGAACCAAAAATAACCGACGGACGCTTGCGCACACGATCCGCGCCTTTTAATGATGAAATACTTTGATTTCCATAACCTTGCGCTTCCTGCTTTTTCATGAAACCCTCCGCTGCCTGTTTATTCTCTTTCGCGCGCCGAAGCCCGGCGCGGCATTCCCTGTCCCCACGCACTGCGCCGCAAACCGCGGGCAAAATGCGTTATGATACGCCTTGCGCCCGCATTTTCGCCGAGCCAAGACCCAGATGGTTTTATTATACCACTTTTCTCCTAAAAAACAAAGCATGAATATCTCATGGAATATTTGTCCAAGATAAGCATATATATGGAGCAAAGGATTTCACCACGCGAATATGAAAAAAGGAGTTTGAAAAGCAATGGATAAAGCAATTCGCCTGTTTAAAAACCCGAATATTCTAAAGCTCCTGCCGCATTCCCGCGCCCTGGAGGAGGCCGGCGCACGCGAAAGCGCGCTGCGTCATCTACTCAATCCGGAGAAGAAGCCGCGCGGGAAAGCGCCATTTTTTTCAAAGCCGCAAGAAAGCCCGGAGACCGTGAGCCGCCGCGCCCTGCTGCGCGAATTAGACGATACGCTCGCCGCGCTGCGTTACGCGCGCAATTGCTTTGAGCATGCGTCCGACCCGGAGATCGTGGAGGCCTGCGTATACGAGATCAAATCTGCCGAAGCGCGCTATAGCTATCTGCTGCGCCGCGCAAAGGAGACCGGCGTCTGCCGCGACACACTGTAAGCGCGCGTTAAAAATCACAAATGCCGCCGCCCGAATGCCGGGCAAATCTCATTCGGAGGCGAGTATGTATGTCCCGGGAACTGCTTTATGCGATCATCGGATGCGCGGCGGCGCTTTTTGTGCTGCTTCTCATGATCCGCCCCACGCGCACGCTGCTGCGCTATGTTCTGCAAACAGTTTGCGGCGGCGCGCTGCTGCTGCTTGCCAATTTTGTGGGGCAAGCGGTCGGCATTACGGTCGGCGTCAATCTGCTCAATGCCTGCCTGATCGGGCTTTTGGGCATTCCCGGCTTCGGTGCTGTACTTGCACTGGGCTGGATTTTCCCTTAATAGACTGAGGCGCCGCGGCAAAAAAATCGCAGCGCCTCTTCGCTATTTCTCGTTAAAATCCACCCAGCTTTTCATGCGCTCCACATCGTCGCCGGTCTGCACGCCAATATTGCTTTCCTCCGCGCGCTCACCGGCAAAGGACGTGGGCAGCGTGATAAACAGCGGAACGACCTCGCGGTTCTTCTTTTTCTTTTTGCTCATTCTTTTCCCCTCCGCGCTTAGTATGCGCAGTCGAGCGCGCGGAAATTCAGCCGAATAAATCCAGGCATGTTCCCCGCGCGGCTGCAAACACTAAGCATCGGGGGTGATCGCAATGGATCATGCAAAAAACCGCAGTAACCCACCCAGATTTTTTGAAAACTTCCCGGATATGAAGCAAAGAAAGCGCAGCGCCGCCCGTTTTGAGAATCTTTGGGCATTCGACGCGCGCCGCAGATTTTCTGACGGCTTCTCCTACTAAGTATTTCCCATGCGCCTTTTATTATACTTTTTTTAAAAAATTCCGAGGGGAACGCGCCCCTCGGAATTTACATATTAAAACACGCAATATTCTTTCATATAAGCGTCCATTTTTGGCAGCAGCGCAGCATATTCCGCGCGCCCGGAAAGATATTCGCGAATATCCGCCACCGTGACCAGCGCATGCACGCGAATGCCAAACTCCTCGCCCACCTGCATGACCGCGGTCTTGCCCGGAACGTTCCCCACCTCGCAGCGGTTGACCGAAATGAACATATCGCTTACCGAAACATCCGCCGCCGCGCGCAAAACCGGCATCGTCTCGCGGATCGCCGTGCCCGCGGTGATCACATCCTCAATGATGATCACGCGGTCATGATCCTTCGGCTGATAGCCGACGATCGCGCCGCCCTCGCCATGGTCCTTTGCCTCCTTGCGGTTAAAGAAAAACGGCTTATCGATCCCAAATTTCCGCGCAAGCGCGCCCGCCGCCGCGGTGACAAGCGGAATTCCCTTATACGCCGGACCGAACATCGCATCAAATTCGCCGTTTATCGTCTTTTTGATCAATTTCGCATAAAACTCGCCCAGCTTTGCGCTTTGCAGCCCGGTTTTATAGTTGCCCGTGTTGATAAAATACGGCGTATTGCGCCCGCTCTTCGTTACAAAATCGCCAAAGCGCAGCACATCCGCCGCCATCATAAATTCAATAAATTCTCTTTTTTCAGAAGAAAGCATACTTTTGTTCTCCTTTATCCTGTTTCTTGTTCTAGATAATTATAGCACAGTTTCCGCGCCTTGACCAGCCTTTGCGCGCATATCCTTGTCCTGCGGCGCATAAATATGGGGATATCTAAACGGGAAGGGGCTGAACGCCGCGATGCAAAACCATTCCGGGCTGACCGAACGGGAGGCGCGCCGCCTGCTGGAAACGCACGGTGAAAATAAAATCCGCTCGAAAAAGAAAAACGGCGCATTTCAAATTCTTGCGGGGCAATTTCAAGACGCGCTGATCATCATCCTTTTAGCGTCCACGCTTCTATCGCTTGCCATGGGTGAATTTACAGAAGCAATCACAATCTCTGCCATCGTTGTGCTTAACGCGCTGCTCGGCTTTATTCAAGAATTTAAAACCGAAAAAACATTGCAAAAGCTCGGCGCGCTCGCCGCACCCACCGCGGTCGTCATCCGCGACGGGGAAAAGCGGCGTATCGACGCGCAGCATCTCGTCCCCGGCGACCTGATCGTTCTGGATGCGGGCGACCGGATCCCGGCAGACGGCGAGCTGCTGGAATCCACCGCGCTGACCTGTGATGAATCCATGCTGAGCGGCGAATCGCTCGGGGTGGAAAAATCCGCGCGCGAGAACGCCTATATGGGCACGATCGTCACGCGCGGCAGCGGCATTCTGCGCATCACAAAAACCGGAAGCGCAACGGAAATGGGCAAGATCGCCGGCATGATCGAGGGGATCGAAACCTCTGCAACGCCGCTTCAAAAGCGCCTGGCGCAGCTCAGCCGCATCATCGGTATCGGCTGCCTTGTCATCTGCGCGATCGTTGCCGGAACGGGGATCCTGCGCGGCGAGCCGATTTTTGACATGTTTCTCACCGGGATCTCGCTCTCCGTTGCCGCCGTTCCGGAGGGGCTGCCCGCAATCGTTACGATCGCGCTGGCGCTTTCCGTTAGCCGTATGGTCAAACGCAAGGCGCTCACCCGCCGCCTGCACGCGGTGGAAACGCTCGGCTGCGCCGATATTATCTGCTCTGACAAAACCGGAACGCTCACCGAAAACCGCATGACCGCAACGCGCATCGCGCTATTCGACCGGGAGATCCACATATCCGGAACCGGGCTTTCGCTCACCGGCGATTTTTCCTCCTCCGGGCATCGCATCGACCCGCTTGAGCAGCCCGCGCTGCGCGCCCTGCTCGAGGTTGCGGCGCTCTGCAATCATGCCACGCTGACCGTTTCAAAGGGCAGAAAATCGCCGTCTGCCAAGGTGTTTGGCGAACCGACCGAGGCGGCGCTTCTGATCCTCGCGGCAAAGGCGGGGCTCTCGCTTCCGCTCGCCGACTGGCGCGTGGAGGATGAGCTGCCGTTTGATTCCACGCGCAAAATGATGTCCGTCCTCGCGGCGCGCAAGGGAGATACGCGTCTGCTCGCCAAGGGCGCGCCCGACGTTTTGCTTACAAAATGCACCCATGTGCGCACGCCGCACGGCACGCTTCCGCTCAGCGACACGATGCGCCGCAAGCTGCTCGCGCAGAACGACCGCATGGCGGCCGATGCGCTGCGCGTGCTGGGATTCGCCATGCGCGAGGGCGGCGGACTGCGTGAGGAAGGGCTTACATTTCTCGGGCTGGTTGGGCTGCTCGATCCCCCGCGCCGCGAGGTGTACGGCGCGGTTCGGCAATGCCGCAGCGCTGGCGTGCGCCCAATCATGATCACCGGCGACCACGCCGTGACCGCGCGCGCCATCGCGCAGGAGGTCGGTATTTTTTCAGAGGGCGATCGCGTCGTGACCGGCGCGGAGCTGAACACGCTATCCGACGCCGAACTCGCGGCGCTTCTTCCGAATATTTCCGTATTCGCGCGGGTAACGCCCGAGCATAAGCTGCGCATCGTGCGCGCATTCAAGGCGCAGGGACACGTAGTCGCCATGACCGGAGACGGCGTGAACGACGCGCCCGCCGTCAAAGAGGCGGATATCGGCGTTTCCATGGGGCTGACCGGCACCGATGTGACCAAGGAAGCGGCGTCGGTCATTCTGTTAGACGATAATTTCGCAACGCTCGTCCACGCCGTAGAAGAAGGGCGCGTGATCTATCAAAATATCCGAAAATTCATCCGCTATCTGCTCTCCTGCAATATTGGCGAGGTCGTCACCATGTTTTTCGCCATGCTGTGCGGCATGCCGATCCCGCTGATCCCCATCCAGATTCTGCTGATCAACCTGGTCACAGACGGGCTGCCAGCGATCGCGCTGGGGCTTGAGCCTGCGGAGGCCGATGTGATGCAGCGCCCGCCGCGCGGCAAAGACGAATCTGTGTTTTCGCACGGGCTTGCCGCAACGATCTTAACGCGCGGGCTGCTGATCGGTCTGACGACGCTCTGCGTGTTCTACACGCTGTATCATCAAACCGGCGACCTCGCCACGGCGCGCACCGCCGGACTGCTCACGCTGGTTTTGACGCAGCTCATCCATGTGTTTGAATGCAAAAGTGAAACGCGCGGGCTGTTTTCCATCCCGCTGCTCAACAACCGCGCCCTGCTGCTCGCGGTGTTAGTCTCGATGTTCTTTATGTATCTTGTGCTGTATCATCCGTTTTTTGCAAGCATTTTCCGCACCGTTCCGCTCGATGGCGGCGCGCTCGCCTGCGTGGGCGGGTTCTGCCTCGCCGTTCCGGTGCTTTCCAGCATCATATTGCGCATCAAACGCCGCGCGCGGCGGCAATAAAAAGTGTGCCTGCACATCGCTACGTGCAGGCACATAAATTTTCGAAAAATTCTCCCAGCATTTTTATAAACGCGAGCATCTCTTCGGTATAGGTGATCTCACGCCGCGCGATCCAGCCGATCGCATATTTCCCGCGCAAAGGCAGCGATGATAAAAGCCCCGCAGCATCGGCGCATATGCCGTGCTGCGGGGCTTGCTATTTTATTGCGCAGCGTCCTCGCTGACCACTGTTTCGTCAAAATCGTGATAACGCGCCATGCCGGAGCCTGCCGGAATGAGCTTACCGATAATGACGTTTTCTTTCAGGCCAAGCAGCGGATCGACCTTACCCTTGATCGCCGCCTCGGTGAGCACGCGCGTCGTCTCCTGGAAGGACGCGGCAGAAAGGAACGAATCCGTTGCGAGCGAAGCCTTTGTGATACCAAGCAGCACCGGAATATTCGTCGCTTCGCGCAGATTTTCCTCGCCGTTTGCGAGCCGCTCGCGAATTTTCTCGTTCGCTTCCTCGAACTCGAAGATATCGACCTGCGCGCCGGTCAAAAGCTCGGTATCGCCCGGATCGTCCACGCGCACCTTGCGCATCATCTGGCGGACAATGACCTCGATATGGCGGTCATTGATATCAACGCCCTGCTGGCGATACACGCGCTGCACCTCGCGGATCAGGTAATTCTGCGTTGCAGAAACGCCCAGAATGCGCAGCACATCATGCGGATTGAGCGCGCCCTCGGTCAGCTCGTCGCCGACCTGGATCTCCTGCCCATCCTTCACCTTAATGACCGCGCCGAACGGGATCGGATAGCTTGCCGCCTCGCCGGTCTCATCATTTGAGACCACAACGGTGCGCGGCGCGTTCTTCTTGATCTCCTCAAAGCTGGCGCGACCGCTGACCTCAGACAGGATCGCCATTCTCTTCGGCTTTCTGCCCTCAAACAGCTCTTCAACACGCGGAAGACCCTGCGTGATATCGCCGCCCGCGACGCCGCCGGTATGGAACGTTCTCATGGTGAGCTGCGTTCCCGGCTCACCGATCGACTGCGCCGCAATGATTCCAACCGATTCGCCAATATTGACCGGGCCGGAGGACGCAAGGTTTGCGCCATAGCACTTCGAGCACACGCCGTACTTCGCGCGGCACTTTAACGTCGAGCGAATTTTGATTTTCGTAATGCCCGCCGCAATGATGCGATCTGCATCCGCGCCGTCCATCAACTTATCATGGCTGACCAGCAGCTCGCCCGTCTTCGGGTCAACCGCGTCGTCCACCAGATAGCGGCCAACCAGGCGATCCTTAAACGGCTCGATGACCTGATTGCCGTCTTTAATTTCATACACCTCGATACCATCGGTTGCACCGCAATCGGTTTCACGGATGATCACATCCTGCGAAACATCGACCAGGCGGCGGGTCAGGTATCCCGAGTCTGCGGTACGCAGCGCGGTATCGGCAAGACCCTTACGCGCACCGCGCGAAGAAATGAAGTATTCCAAAACCGAAAGACCCTCGCGGAAGTTCGCCTTGATCGGGATCTCGATCGTTTTACCCGCGGTATTCGCCATCAGACCACGCATACCTGCGAGCTGACGGATCTGGTTCATCGAACCACGCGCACCCGAATGCGCCATCATGTAGATCGGGTTGAAGCGATCCAGCGCATTTTCAAGCGCCGCGGTGACGTCCTTCGTGGTTTTCGTCCACTCATTAACGACCAGACGATACCGCTCATCGTCTGTAATAAAGCCTTTTTTAAACTGCTTTTCAATGTCCGCGATGCGATTCTCCGTCGCGTGGATATACTCATATTTCTCCTTCGGGATGACCATATCGGAGACCGAGATCGTGATCGCGCCGCGCGTGGAGAACTTATAACCCAAGGACTTCAGCTGGTCAAGCAGCTCCGCCGTATCGGTAAAGCCATGCTTTTCGATCGCCTTCGCGATAATTTTCCCAAGCTCCTTCTTCGTGACCAGGAAGCTGACCTCAAGGTCAAGCTCATGCTCCGGATCAGAACGATCGACAAAGCCGAGATCCTGCGGGATCGGCTCATTGAAGATCAGGCGACCCGCTGTACAGTCAATGATGCCGGTTTTGGTCACGCCATTGATCTCACGCGTAACGCGCATCTTGATCGGCGCATGCAGCCCAATCACCTTTTCATTGAGCGCAAGCAGCACCTCATCCATATTGGCAAACACCTTGCCCGCGCCCGGCTCATCCCGCTCAAGCGTCAGGTAGTAAGAACCGAGAACCATATCCTGCGACGGAACGGTAACCGGATTACCATCCTGCGGCTTCAACAGGTTGTTGGCGGAAAGCATCAGGAAGCGAGCCTCCGCCTGCGCCTCCGCGGAGAGCGGAACGTGAACCGCCATCTGGTCACCGTCGAAGTCTGCGTTAAACGCGGTACAAACGAGCGGATGCAGACGCAGCGCGCGCCCTTCCACAAGCACCGGCTCAAACGCCTGAATACCCAGACGGTGCAGCGTCGGCGCGCGGTTGAGCAGCACCGGATGCTCCTTGATCACGGTCTCCAGCGCGTCCCAAACCTCGGGCTTCTGGCGCTCGACCATCTTCTTCGCGCTCTTAATATTATTGGCGTGCGCGTCTTCCACAAGCTTTTTCATCACGAAGGGCTTAAACAGCTCAAGCGCCATCTCCTTCGGAAGACCGCACTGATAAATCTTCAGATCCGGACCGACCACGATAACCGAACGGCCGGAATAGTCAACACGCTTACCCAGCAGGTTCTGGCGGAAACGTCCCTGCTTACCCTTCAGCATATCAGACAGCGACTTGAGCGCGCGGTTGTTCGGTCCTGTGACCGGGCGGCCGCGGCGGCCATTGTCGATCAGCGCATCGACCGCTTCCTGCAGCATGCGCTTTTCATTGCGGACGATAATATCCGGCGCTTTCAGCGCGAGCAGGCGCTTTAAGCGGTTGTTTCGATTGATCACGCGGCGATAGAGGTCGTTTAAATCGCTTGTTGCGAAGCGACCGCCATCGAGCTGGACCATCGGACGCAGCTCCGGCGGGATGACCGGAACGATCGTCATGATCATCCATTCCGGGCGGTTGCCGGACGCGCGGAACGCCTCGACCACTTCAAGGCGCTTAATGATGCGAAGCTTCTTCTGCCCGCTCGCCTCGCGCAGTTCGGCGCGCAGCTCGGCAGAAAGCTGATCCAAATCCATTTCCTTGAGAAGCTCATAAATCGCCTCCGCACCCATGCCGGCGCGGAAATCGTCTTCATATTTTAAGCGCTGATCGCGATACTCCTTCTCGGTTAATATCTGCTTCTTCATCAGCGGCGTATTACCCGGGTCGGTGACGATATACGACGCGAAATACAGCACTTTTTCAAGCATACGCGGCGACATATCGAGGATCAGACCCATGCGGGACGGAATGCCCTTGAAATACCAGATGTGCGACACCGGCGCCGCCAGGTCGATATGACCCATACGCTCGCGGCGCACCTTCGCCTTTGTCACTTCCACGCCGCAGCGATCGCAGATTTTGCCCTTATAACGAATTTTTTTATACTTACCGCAATGGCACTCCCAATCCTTCATTGGGCCAAAGATCCGCTCGCAGAAAAGTCCATCCTTCTCCGGCTTGAGCGTTCTATAATTGATGGTCTCCGGCTTTTTGACCTCGCCGTAGCTCCACTCGCGGATCATTTCCGGGGAGGCAAGACCGATCTTTATTGCTTCGAAGGTCGTATAACTCATAATTTGCCAAATCCTTCCTTCTTAAACTATTTACACGTTACGAAAAGATGCGCAGCACGCTGCACCGCAGCGGTGCGACAATTACAGATTATCCGTATCCTCAAAAAGATCGATCTCTTCGTCATCGATCTCCGGCTCGGAATCCAGCTCGTCATCCAAGCCATCGAGCAGCTCTTCCTCGTCGCCGATCATCTCGACCTCGTCTTCCGAATCCTCATCGACGGTATAGCCCGCACTGTCCAGATCCGTATCCATAACATAGGTCTCCTCGTCGCGGTGGAATTTAGCAAATACGTCCTCTTCCTCCTCGTCGCGCAGCTCGATCTCCTGCATATCCTTATCCAGAACGCGGATGTCGAGGCAGAGCGACTGCAGCTCTTTCACAAGGACCTTAAACGACTCCGGAATGCCCGGTTTCGGCACGTTATGCCCCTTCACGATCGCCTCATACGTTTTCACACGGCCGACGATATCGTCAGACTTCACGGTGAGGATCTCCTGCAGCGTATAGGCCGCACCGTATGCCTCGAGCGCCCAGACTTCCATCTCGCCGAAGCGCTGACCGCCGAACTGCGCCTTACCGCCGAGCGGCTGCTGCGTAACGAGGGAGTAAGGACCTGTCGAACGTGCATGGATCTTATCATCGACCAGGTGATGGAGTTTTAAGAAGTAAACGTAACCAACCGTTACTTTATTGTCAAAGGTCTCGCCGGTGCGCCCATCGCGCAGCCAGCTCTTTCCGTCTTTATCCAGCCCCGCACGAATCAGGGTTTTTTCAATATCATCCTCGTTTGCGCCGTCGAACACCGGGGTCGCGACCTTCCAGCCGAGCGCCTTTGCCGCATAGCCCAAGTGGACCTCGAGCACCTGACCGATGTTCATACGGGACGGAACGCCCAGCGGATTCAGCACGATATCAAGCGGCGTGCCATCCGGCAGATACGGCATATCCTCCTGCGGCAGGATGCGGGAAACAACGCCCTTGTTACCGTGGCGGCCCGCCATCTTATCGCCGACCGAGATCTTGCGCTTTCTTGCGATATAGCAGCGGACGACCATGTTAACGCCCGGGCTGAGCTCATCGCCGTTCTGGCGCGTGAACACCTTCACGTCCACGATGATGCCGCTCTCGCCATGCGGGACGCGGAGAGAGGTATCGCGCACCTCGCGCGCCTTTTCGCCAAAGATCGCGCGCAGCAGGCGCTCTTCCGCGGTCAGCTCGGTCTCGCCCTTCGGGGTGACTTTGCCAACCAAAATATCGCCGGAGCGAACCTCAGCGCCGATGCGGATAATGCCGCGCTCATCCAAGTCGCGCAGCGCATCCTCGCCGACGTTCGGAATGTCACGCGTGATCTCCTCGCAGCCGAGCTTGGTATCGCGCGCTTCGGTTTCGTACTCTTCAATATGAATAGACGAGAACACATCATCTTTAACAAGACGCTCGTTTAATAAAATCGCGTCCTCGTAGTTATAGCCTTCCCAGGTCATAAAGCCGATCAGCACATTGCGGCCGAGCGAGATCTCGCCGTTGCAGGTCGACGGACCGTCTGCAATGACGGTATTCTCCGCCACGCGCTCGCCCACGCTGACGATCGGGTGCTGGTTGATACAGGTGCCCTGGTTCGAGCGCATGAACTTGGTCAGCGGATAAGAGCGTACCTCGCCCGAATCGTAACGGATCGAGATCTCATCCGCCGAAACGCGGGTGACCACACCGTCGCCCTCTGCCAGCTCGCATACGCCGGAATCGACCGCCGCCTTGTATTCCATACCAGTCGCAACGATCGGCTGCTCCGGCTTGACAAGCGGAACCGCCTGGCGCTGCATGTTCGAACCCATGAGCGCGCGGTTCGCATCGTCGTTTTCCAGGAACGGGATCATCGCGGTCGCGATAGAGACCATCATGCGCGGCGACACGTCGATATAATCCACGCGCGACCGATCGACCTCGATGATCTCCGCGCGCATCCGGCAGGTGATACGCTCGTTTTTCAGGCAGCCGAACTCATCAAGCGGCTCGCTCGCCTGCGCAACGATATACTGATCCTCCACATCTGCCGTCATGTATTCCACAATGTCGGTCAGCTTGCCGGTTTCCTTATCGATCTTACGGAACGGCGCCTCGATGAATCCATACTCATTGATCTGTCCAAACGACGCAAGGTAAGAAATCAGACCGATGTTCGGACCTTCCGGCGTTTCGATCGGACAAAGACGCCCATAATGGCTGTAATGTACGTCGCGCACCTCGAAGGACGCGCGCTCGCGCGACAGACCGCCCGGACCAAGCGCAGACATACGGCGTTTATGCGTCAGCTCTGCGAGCGGGTTGGTCTGATCCATAAACTGTGACAGCGGAGACGAGCCGAAGAACTCTTTGATCGCCGCTGTGACCGGGCGGATATTGATGAGCGACTGCGGCGTAACGATATCCAGATCCTGGATGGTCATGCGCTCGCGGATCACACGCTCCATCCGCGCGAAGCCGATGCGGAACTGGTTCTGCAGCAGCTCGCCTACGCAGCGCAGGCGGCGATTGCCCAGATGATCGATATCGTCATCCGTGCCGATCCCATGCGCCAGGCCGTTTAAATAGTTGATCGATGCAAAAATATCATCTAAAATGATGTGCTTCGGGATCAAATCGTCGATCTGCTCGCGAATTTTCTCCTTCAGCTCATCGCCCGAATACTCGTTGAGCAGCGCAGAAAGCACGGAGAAGCGCACCTTTTCATGCACGCCGAACTCTTCCTGCGGGTCAAAATCGACAAAGTCGCGCATATCGACCATGCCGTTACCAAAAACCTTCACGGTCTGCCCATCAACGTCGAGATACGCCTCGTTCACGCCAAGACGCCCCAGCTCATTGGCGCGCTCACGCGAGAGGATCTCTCCTTCTTCGGCGAGGATCTCGCCGGTGCGCGGGTCTGCGATCGGCGCGGCGAGCTTTTTGCCCACAAGGCGCGTTGCGATCGCAAGCTTCTTATTATATTTATAGCGCCCAACATTGGAAAGGTCATAACGGCGCGCATCGAAAAACAGGTTGTTGATCAGCGTTTTCGCGCCGTCGATCGTTGGCGGCTCGCCCGGACGCAGGCGCTTATAGATCTCGATGAGCGCCTCATCCTCGGTTTTCGAGGTGTCCTTCTCGAGCGTTGCGATCATGCGCTCGTCCTCGCCAAACAGCTCTTTGATCTGCTCATCCGTTGAAACGCCAAGTGCGCGGATGAAAGACGTGACCGGGAGCTTTCTGTTTTTATCGATACGGATATAGAAAATATCGTTTAAATCCGTTTCATATTCCAGCCATGCGCCGCGGTACGGGATGACGGTCGCCGCATAGATTGCAGAATCCGACTTATCGGTTTTTACTTCAAAATATATACCCGGCGAGCGGACGATCTGCGAAACGATCACGCGCTCTGCGCCGTTGATCACAAACGTGCCGGTTTTCGTCATGACCGGGAAGTCGCCCATGAAGATCTCCTGCTCCTTGATCTCCTCGGTCTCTTTATTGCGCAGGCGAACCTTCACCTTAAGCGGTGCCGCATAAGTCGCGTCGCGCTCTTTGCATTCCTTCACGGAATATTTCGGAGTATCCTCCAAAACATAATCGACAAAAGAAAGCTCCAGGTTGCCGGAATAGTCGGAAATCGTATCCACATCGTTAAATACTTCCTTCAGACCGGTCTCAAGAAACCATTTGTAGGAATCCTTCTGCACCTTGATCAGATTCGGCATTTCCAGAATCTCGTTGATGCGTGCATAGCTCTTACGCACGGTCCTTCCATACTGGACGTCTTTGATCATGAATTTATCACTCCCGTATAATATGTTGAGCTTGCCGGACGCAAGACCCCCGGCAAAATGTGATTTCCGATTACTGTATTGCTCCGCAGCGCATCTGCCTGCCGCAAGGCGCAGCATTTCATTTTCATGCGCGCCGTCAATGAAATTGCAGGTGAGAAGCCGCACGCCGCCGCGCGCGATACAACGCCGTCTTTGCGCCGCGCCAGGATCGCGGCGAGTACGTCACGCTCCACGTCTCACGCACACTGCACCAGCCGCGCTTTCCCTGTCATGCGTCATGCATCACGCACGCCAGTCCGCGCGCGACAGTATACGCACCATTTCATCTGTGACACACACGGCAGCGTTGGGTTTTTCTTCGCCGTTATGCTTGTTATTTTCGGCATATAGTGTTACAATTCCCTCATAAAATAGCGCCAATAGGGCATTATAATTGAGGTTATCATTTTATCATTTTTGCTACAATATGTCAACTATAAATTAAAAATTTTGGCATTTTATCCGATACAACCTGAATAGTATCGCGCATTTTCATGCATTCCAAACATGAAAATGCGCGTTTTTCCTGTTTTCGCAAAATTTCCCGCCGCAAATTGCGCATGTGCATACCTATACTTCGCGCTCCCGGCGGGCGGACTTTAAAAAATGGGGCAGACACATTTTGCGTGTCTGCCCCATTTTTTTTGCGCACAGCGCAGCTATGCGTCCTGAATAAATTTTAAAATCGTCTCCTTGGATTGCAGCCCAACAAGCGTGCTCCTCACTTCCCCGTCCTTCATCACGATCAGCGTGGGGATGCTCATTACCTGAAACTGCCCGGCAAGTGCCTCCTGCTCATCAATATTCACCTTGCAGATCCGCACACCCGGCGGCGCAGCTTGCGCGATCTCTTCAAGGATCGGCGCAAGCATGCGGCACGGCGTGCACCAGCTTGCCCAAAAATCAATCAGCACCGTGCCATGCTGCGTCTCCTGCGCAAAGTTTTCAGAATGCAGCTCGATGATCTCCATGTTCATACTCCTCCCTTCATTCGCCTGTATTTTATGCATTTTGCGTCAAGTCATGCATACTCATTTTCCGCGAGAAAAACGGCCCTTGCGCACAACGCGGCAAAGACCGTTTTCTAACATTATGATTGCTGTTCGGCATGCATCTGATCGATCAGCCGCATCAGCGCCATCGTCTGCGAAAGCGGAACAAACGGCGCCTTATCCTCTGCGAAATATTCATAGCACTTCGCGTAAAAATCAATTTTTTCTTCCATATTAACGGCAACGCGCTCTTCCACCCACGGCAGCGGAACATCATTGGAATACGCGCGCCCCGCCGCGGCAAGGCTTTCGTCCACCGTGCGCGTTTCTACCTGCGCGGGGTCGAAATAGCGCAGCTTAAATTCGCCGTGCTCCCAACCGTCGCCCTCATAAACCGCCGTGCCGTATTTCCCGAAAATCATCCACGGCGTGATGGGATATGCGGCCGCACAGTTGATGTCAATATCCACTGTGATCCCGCGCTCCATCCCCAAAACGATTTTTACAACATCCTCCGCATCGCCCAGCGTGGCAACGCGGTGGCACCGGCAAAAATGCGATTTCACCGTATCCCCGATCAAATAAATCATTTGGTCGATATAATGCGCGCCATAATTGTTCAGCATGCCGCCGCCAAATTTTTTCAGCGTCTGCCAGTCGTTACGCCGTTCATAAGACGAAACTGCGCGCTTGATCATAAAGATCTCGCCCAGCTTTCCGCTTTCAAAAATACGGTGCAGCGCAACCGTTTCCGCCACCGCACGGTGCGGCTGATACACCATGAGCTTGCGCCCGGTCTCATTCACCGCCGCCTCAATTTCCTGCGCGTCCGCATAGCTCGGCGCCATCGGCTTATCCAAAAACACATCTGCCCCCGCGCGCAGCGCCGCGATCGTCTGCTCGCGGTGCAAATGCGTGGGCGACGCGATCACAACAAGCTCTGGCTTTTCTTTGGCGAGCATCTCGTTAAAATCCGTATAGCCCTTCGCGCCGTATTGCTCCTTCGCCTCCAAAAGCCGCGGCACGCTGACATCCACCACCGCAGAGAGTGAAAATCCGTCATGGCTTGTGATTTTCGGCAAATGAAAGCTCCATCCAATGCGTCCAAGTCCCACAAGCGCTGTTTTAACCTGCTTCAAAGTTTGCTCATCCTTTCAATTTGAGTGTCCCGCAACGTATTTTAGCGCAATGCCTTTGCAGAACAATGCCCTGAATTTCAAGGAACAACCTTCATCCTTTTCATGCATAGTATAGCGAGTCTTGCTGAAATATGCAAGCATTTTTCGCAAACCCGGCACATAAAACCCATATACACTGAAGAAAGCCCCGGACCGCTCTGGTCCGGGGCTTTGCTCTTAATCGGCGCTTCGCTTCACTTCGCCGTTTCCGTCTTTATTTCCCCATCACGCGGGCA
>CAKUEM010000006.1 GCA_934646115.1 uncultured Oscillospiraceae bacterium | reverse complement strand
CCTAAATATCTTAGAGCTGAAACCGCATCACGCTGTGATGCGGTTTTTTGTGCGTCCCGGCATGTTTGCGCGCGCCGCGCCATATACTGTTTGCATCAAGATGTTTGGGAAAACGGAGGTGCGCAGAATGAAAAGGCGGCGGGGACGTGTTTGGGTTTTGCGGCATAAAAAAACGCTTGCGCTGGGCGCGATATGTCTGCTCTTTGCCGGGCTGATCCGGATCTTTGCAAATACCGGCGCGGCGGACGGGCTGTCGCGCGCGTTCCGGTGGCTGGCGGATGACCCGGCGCGGGCGGAGCAGGTGCTTGCGCATGAGCTGACGCCCGCCGAGCAAAGCGAGGAGGACGCAGCGCATGACATGCTGGATATGCTGTCGGCGCAGAGCGCGTGGCTGCAATTTTCAAATGATGCGCCGGAGGAGCTGCCCGCGATCGAGTTTGTGCCGTGGAAGCTGGTTCAGCCCACGGCGGAAACAAAAAGCTCCGGCGGCGAAAAGCCGATCAAGCCGCTTGCGATCAACCCAACCTCGCCAAACGGCTATGTCAATCTGGGCAAAATTTATTTGAAAAACGACTCAACAAAAACGATCGATCTCAACGCATATCTGAAAGCGGAGATGCCGTTTGCGCTCAAGGGTGACGGACCGCATGTCCTGATTGTGCATACGCATGGCAGCGAGGCATACACCCCTGCGGGGCGCGATACTTACACGCCGGATGATAACGAGCGCACGACCGACACGCGCTATAACGTCGTGCGCGTGGGCGATGAGATCGAGAACATATTAAAAAGCCGTGGGATCAGCGTGGTGCATGACCGAACGATTTACGACAGCCCGAGCTATAACGGCTCCTATACGCGCACGCTCACCGGGATCAGCGCACAGATGAAGAAAACGCCGGGGATCAAAGTCATTTTAGATATCCATCGCGATTCGATGGTCTCAAAATCCGGCGTGAAATATAAAACATACGCCACGGTAAACGGCAAGCCGTCCGCGCAGATCATGCTCGTGATGAGCACGGGAGAGAGCGGGTTGCCGCATCCCAACTGGCAGGAGAATTTAAAATTCGGCGTGAAGCTGCAATGCCGGATCGCCAATAAATATCCCGGGCTTTTGCGTCCGATCAACCTGCGAACCGAGCGGTTTAATATGCATGTGACGACCGGGTCGCTGCTGCTGGAGGTCGGCTCAAGCGGGAATACGCTTGAGGAGGCGCTGACCGCCGTGCGTCCGCTTTCCGAAGAGCTTGCCGCGCTGCTCAATGCGGTAAAAAAATAAAATTTGCAGGAATTAAAGACCTATTTTTACAGCGTTATCGACCGGAGTTCCAGCGTGTTCATTGACGTTGAAACAGAAATGCGCGGCTTGAACTGGGGCGCGCTCTATGAGTGCTTCCATGCAAACGCCTATCATCCCAATGACGCACACGATAAATTGATGGCCTTGTACGCGGATTGCTTTGTAAAGAACCGCAAGGGTGTATTTGAGTATATTTTAGGCGGCTGTACTGATACAAAGCTGCTTGACATTCGTATTTTCGATGATGTTACGAAAAGAACAGTTTATGAACGGCAAGGGGTGTTTCAAATTACCTGCTTTGCGCCCTTGGCAGCGACAATAACAAGCAGCGTATCTATAAGTTGAAAAATGAACGCAGACCACGTTACCGCATGGAGCAACGGCGGCGCAACTGCACCATGCTTTGCGCCACACATAACCGGGCGAAAGGCAATAAATTAGTATCAGTTCATAGATTTAAGCGGCAAACAGACATAAGAAAACGGCGGAAATCCTTTGTTTTCAAGGATTTCTGCCGTTTTGAATATACTCCGCAAAAAAGGATTTCAACGCCAATATTTTTGACTTCTCGCGTGGTAACAAGCGTATCAACGGTATTCCTGGCGAAACGACATGCTTCCTTGAAGATTTGATATTCAATTTTCAAGGAACTGTGAAGTGGCTTCTTTCGCTTAGGGAAGAGAGCCCCTTCGCTTATTCCCGGTGGGAGAGCAAAATTGAAGGCGTTTTTGAGAAATTTAAAAATTTTTTGAGGAATAAAAAGCCGCCTGTTCGCTACTGAACAGACAGCAACAAAGATCATATATAATAAAATGAAATAAAAAAGCAGGCATACTACTTTTCAGCAATATGCCTGCTGGCTGTGTTAGATAAAGACTTCGACAGTCATGTTATCCCATTGGTTCTTCCACAGGTACTGACTGACTTTCTATACGCTTCAGCGTGGTCGAAACCAATCTGGAGTTGATCGTATAGATTAGTCCTTCCCGCTTTTGATGGCAGCCTGTGCCGCGGCAAGCCGCGCGATCGGCACGCGGAACGGGGAGCAGGACACATAATCCAGCCCGATCCGGTGGCAGAATTCCACCGATGCGGGGTCACCGCCATGCTCGCCGCAAATGCCGAGCTTGATGTCCGGGCGCACCTGCCGCCCGAGCTTCGCTGCCATATTGACCAGCTTGCCCACGCCGTTTTGGTCTAGCTTGGCGAACGGATCCTGCTCAAAAATCTTTTTGTTATAATAGGCTTCGAGGAACTTGCCCGCATCGTCGCGCGAGAAGCCATAGGTCAGCTGCGTCAGGTCATTCGTGCCGAAGGAGAAGAACTCCGCCTCGCGCGCGATCTCGTCTGCAAGCAGTGCGGCGCGCGGGATCTCGATCATCGTGCCGATCTTATACGGGAAGTCCATATCCGCCTTGGCGAGCACGGTTTTCGCCGTGGAGGTGACGATATTTTTCACATATTGCAGCTCTTTCACGTCGCCGATCAGCGGGATCATGATCTCAGGCTCCGCCATAATGCCGTCGCGCCGGACGTTGATCGCCGCCTCGATGACCGCCATGGTCTGCATCTCGGCAATTTCAGAATAAGAAACCGCAAGGCGGCAGCCGCGATGCCCCATCATCGGGTTAAACTCCTTTAAGCTGTCCACCTTGGCGCGCAGCGTTTCCAGCGGAAGCGACATCTGCTCAGCCAGCGCGCGCAGCTCGCCCTCCTCGCTCGGCAGGAACTCATGGAGCGGCGGGTCAAGGAAGCGGATCGTGACCGGATAGGGCGCCATCGCGCGGAAGATCCCCTCAAAATCAGAGCGCTGCATCGGCAGAAGCTTTGCCAGCGCGGCGCGCCGCTGCGTTTCATTGTCAGCCACGATCATTTCGCGCATCGCCATAATGCGATCCGCCTCAAAGAACATGTGCTCCGTGCGGCACAGGCCGATGCCCTCCGCGCCGAATGCGCGCGCCTGCTCTGCATCGCGCGGCGTGTCTGCATTGGTGCGGACGCGCAGCCTGCGCGCAGCATCTGCCCAGCCCATCAGCGTTGCGAAATCACCGGTCAGCGCCGCGTCGACCGTTTTGATCTGCTCGCCGTATACGCAGCCGGTCGTGCCGTCGAGCGAAAGATAATCGCCCTCGCGGAAGCAGCGCCCGTCCGCGGTGGTAAAGCATTTTTCATGCTCAGAAATCTTCAAATCGCCGCAGCCGGAAACGCAGCATTTGCCCATGCCGCGCGCCACAACCGCCGCATGCGAGGTCATGCCGCCGCGCCCGGTCAGAATTCCCTGCGCCGCGTTCATGCCCTCAATGTCCTCCGGCGAGGTCTCAAGCCGGACCAAAACGACCTTTTCTTCGCCGCTTTTCACCGCCGCGACCGCGCTTTCCGCCGTGAAGAAAATTTTGCCGCATGCCGCGCCGGGCGATGCCGGCAGACCGCGCGTGATCGGCGTTGCGGCCTTGAGCGCCGCTGCGTCAAAGTTTGGATGCAAAAGGCTTTCCAGCTGCTTCGGATCTACGCGGCAGACCGCCTCTTCCTTCGTGATCATGCCTTCGTTTACCAAATCGACCGCGATTTTCATCGCCGCAGCGGCGGTGCGCTTGCCGTTTCGCGTTTGCAGCATGAACAGCTTCCCGCGCTCGATCGTGAACTCCATATCCTGCATATCGCGGAAATTGGTCTCTAAAATATTGCAATATTCGAGGAACTGGTCATACACAGCGGGCATGACCTCGCGCAGCTGGTCGATCGATTGCGGCGTGCGGATCCCGGCCACAACGTCCTCGCCCTGCGCATTCATCAAAAATTCGCCATACAGCTTACGCTCGCCCGTGGAGGGGTTGCGCGTGAAAGCAACGCCGGTTCCGCTGTCGTCGCCCATGTTGCCATACACCATCTCCTGCACGTTGACCGCCGTGCCCCAATCGGACGGGATGTCGTTCATGCGGCGATACACATTGGCGCGCGGATTGTCCCACGAGCGGAACACCGCCTTGACCGCGCCGATCAGCTGCTCCTTCGGATCGTCCGGGAAGGCGTGCCCGCGCTCGCGGCTGTAGATATCCTGGAAGCGCGCAACCACCTCGCGCAGATCGTCCGCAGTCAGCTCGGTATCCAGCTTGACACCGCGCGATGCTTTGATCTCATCCAGAACCGCCTCAAATTTGCTTTTTTCTACCTCCATCACCACGTCAGAATACATCTGGATAAAGCGGCGATAGCTGTCATAAGCAAAGCGCGCGTTCCCGGTCGCTTTCGCCATGCCTTCCACCACAGCATCATTTAAGCCGAGGTTTAAGATCGTGTCCATCATGCCGGGCATAGAGGCGCGCGCACCCGAGCGCACAGACACCAAGAGCGCATTCTCCGGGTCTCCAAACTTCTTCCCGGTCATGCGCTCTAACTCCTGCAATTTTCCCATAATTTCGCTCACAATATCAGCGGGCAGCTCCCGATTTTCGGCATAGTACCGCGTGCATGCCTCGGTCGTCACCGTGAACCCGCGCGGGATCGGAAGCCCCAATGCGGTCATTGCCGCAAGATTTGCGCCCTTGCCGCCGAATTTGTTGCGGTCATTTCCATCTGCTTCATGGAATAAATAGACATATTGGCTCATTGTTTTAACATCCTCCTCATATCTTTTGTTTTGGTATGCGAGGGGTTTTCTCTGCCGATTTGCGCGGCGGAGACACCAAAAACGAACGCGCATAGTCTTGTAACCACTATCATAATTGATTTTGTTTTATTTGTCAAGTTTTATCTACTGTTAAAGGGCTGAATCGTTCGTTTTGCACAAATGAACAGGATGCGATGATTAAATGCGCAGACAAAAAAGCCCGCAAGCGGCATGGCTTGCGGGCGTAAAAATTATCGATTTAACAGACGGAGCGCGTTCTCACGGCAGATTTTTTCATAGGCGATCTGTGAGATATGCCCCTGCGTGACCGCGCCGTCCAAATACTTCGAAAGCCCCATTTCGTTATGCGGCGCGCAGATATCTGTTCCGAAATACAGCCGATCCTGAAATTCCTCTAAAAAGGCATAGCCAAACTCCGGGTCGCGGCGGATCGCGTTTTCGCCGCTTCCGGCGGACAGGTCGCAGCACAGGTTCGGGTATTTACGCAGCAGCTCGACCACGCGCCCGCCCGGCGCGACCGGACCGGCGGGGTAGCCGTCGCGGTCTTCTTCGGTCAAGTCGCCGCTGATTTCCGCCCAGAATTTTTGCGAATGACCGAGGAACATTAATTTTGGGAAAGTCTTCAGCACTTTTTCAAGTCGCGGAAGGTGAAGCTCATCGACCAAGCCGTAATCGCCATAGGGAAAGCTTCCAATATGGAAGATCACCGGCATGTCGCACGCCTCGCAATGCGCGAACAGGTTCATCACGCGCGGATCGTCGAAATACAAATTTGCGCAGATCTCGCCCACGCCCTTCGCGCCAAGATTTTTATAATAATTGAGCAGGTAAGAAAAATTCGTTTGGTCAGAATTCAAGCCCCAACGCGGGTCGATATTGCAGAACCAATCGTAGGTTTCCGGATGCGTGCGCACCAGCTCATAAGATTCTTCGTTGCCGATAAAATGCCCGCCGCATTCCACACCGATTTCCGGCAGCTGCACGCCCTTTTCAATGCCCAGCTCATCATACATGCGGCGCAGCTCGCCTGGCGTGGTATAATCGCTGAAGTCAAGATCAAAGCGCGGCGTACCCCGCTTCAAGCAGGAATGCACATGGATATCGATTTTTTTCACAAGCATATAGTCCCCTCCTGTGCCCGCGCGGGCGGTTTTTGTATTATGATAACACGGCGCGGCGGAAAAGTCATTATCAGATCTTGCAATTTTATGCAAGAATACTGCCGAGTTGCTCGCAAAAGCCCGCAAGCGGCATGGCCTGCGGGCGTAAGAGTTATCGATTTAACAGACGGAGCGCATTTTCACGGCAGATTTTTTCATAGGCGATCTGCGAGATATGCCCCTGCGTGACCGCATCGTCCAAATACTTCGAAAGCCCCATTTCGTTATGCGGCGCGCAGATATCTGTTCCGAAATACAGCCGATCCTGAAATTCCTCTAAAAAGGCATAGCCAAACTCCGGGTCGCGGCGGATCGCGTTTTCGCCGCTTCCGGCGGACAGGTCGCAGCACAGGTTCGGGTATTTACGCAGCAGCTCGACCACGCGCCCGCCCGGCGCGACCGGACCGGCGGGGTAGCCGTCGCGGTCTTCTTCGGTCAAGTCGCCGCTGATTTCCGCCCAGAATTTTTGCGAATGACCGAGGAACATTAATTTTGGGAAAGTCTTCAGCACTTTTTCAAGTCGCGGAAGGTGAAGCTCATCGACCAAGCCGTAATCGCCATAGGGAAAGCTTCCAATATGGAAGATCACCGGCATGTCGCACGCCTCGCAATGCGCGAACAGGTTCATCACGCGCGGATCGTCGAAATACAAATTTGCGCAGATCTCGCCCACGCCCTTCGCGCCAAGATTTTTATAATAATTGAGCAGGTAAGAAAAATTCGTTTGGTCAGAATTCAAGCCCCAACGCGGGTCGATATTGCAGAACCAATCGTAGGTTTCCGGATGCGTGCGCACCAGCTCATAAGATTCTTCGTTACTGACAAAATGCGTGCCGGATTCGGGATTGATGGTCGGCAGCTGCACGCCCTTTTCAATGCCAAGCTCATCATACATGCGGCGCAGCTCGCCCGGCGTGGTATAATCGCTGAAATCGCCATGAAAGCGCGGCGTGCCCCGCTTTAAGCAGGAATGCACGTGGATATCGATTTTTTTCACCAGCATATGAGATCCTCCCCTTTGATGCAGGCATGATTTGAGGATATCATAGCACACGGGCGCGAATAAGTCATTGGAACTTCCGCTTAAAATCGCATGGGAATTTTGTGCATTTTATAAAAACTGCCCACGCCGGAATTTGGCGCGGGCAGCATATGGTTTTGTTTAAGAAAGAATCTGTTTTCTGCGCGAGAGGTTGAGCGTTCCGTCCTGCATGGAGGCGAGGTCGTCGAGCGTGGCGCCGGTGCCGATCGCAACGCAGGAAACCGCGTCCTCGGCAACGCGGGTCTCGATCCCGGTTTTTGCCTGAACCAGGCTGTCGAAGCCCCAGATCAGCGAGCCGCCGCCGGTCATCACGATGCCGTTTGTGGAGATATCGCCGACAAGCTCAGGCGGCGTGCGCTCCAGCACAGAGTGGATCGCTTCCACAATACGGGTCGCCGGCTCGTCAAGCGCCTCCAAGATCTCACTGGACGTGACGGTGAAGATGCGCGGAAGCCCGGTCATCAGGCAGCGCCCCTTGACCTCCATGGAAATTTCCTCCGGGCGCGGATACACGCAGCCGATATTGATTTTAAGCTCCTCCGCCGTGCGCTCGCCGATCAGCACATTGTGCTTTCTGCGGATGTATTTCACGATATATTCGTCAAACTGATCACCCGCGATCTTGATCGACGTGGATTCCACGATGTTAGCGAGCGAGATGACCGCGATGTCCGCCGTGCCGCCGCCGATATCGATCACCATATTCCCGTCCGGCTGGGAGATATCGATGCCCGCACCGATCGCCGCGGCGATGGGTTCTTCAATTAAAAATACGCTGCGCGCGCCTGCCTGACGGCCGGCGTCGATCACCGCGCGCTCTTCTACTTCGGTGATCCCGCTGGGAACACAGATCACAACGCGCGGCTTGACAAGGCTGAAGCCGCCCATTACGCGCTTGATAAAATCCTTAAGCATGCGCTGCGTCATATCATAGTCGGAAATCACGCCGCCGCGCAGCGGGCGAATCGCGATAATATTGCCCGGGGTACGCCCCAGCATCTTCTGCGCCTCGATCCCGACCTTGAGCACTTTATCAGTATTCTTATCGATCGCAACGACCGACGGCTCGCGCAGAACAACGCCTTTTCCCTTTACAAATACGAGGATCGACGCGGTTCCAAGGTCGATGCCGATATCTCTGCTGAACATCATATCTATTTTCACCTCAGTTTTAATTTTTCGCCATATATACTCTATTATAAACTATTTTGCGCAATTTTCAATTCTTTTTTTCTGTTTTCCTGTTTTTGCTGTGGTGAGGACAAAAATCTTGCCCGCGCCTGCGCATTTCAGGGTGCGCGCACATTCGGAAATCGTTGCGCCCGTGGTCAAAACATCGTCGATCAGCAGGATGTTTTTCTGCTGAAAATCCGCATTTGTCGGCGCATACACGCCGAGCACGTTGGCGCGCCGCTCGGAGGCGGAGTTTCGCGTGGATTGCCGCGGCGTATCGCGCACCTTGGTCAGCGTGGAAACGAGCGGAATTGAAAACCAGTCTGCCAGGCACTTTGCAATGAGCAGCGACTGGTCATACCCGCGCTGCCGCAGGCGCTTTTTGCTGATGGGGACCCATGTGATAAGATCAAAGCGGCCGAGCAAATGCTCCTCCAAACACTCGCGCATCAGCTCGGCAAGCGGCGCCGCATAGGCGGCGGCACGGTTGAATTTCAGCCGAATGATCGCGCGGCGCACAGCGCCTTCATAATAAAACGGCGCGTATGCCTCAAATACGAAGGGCGGCGCGTCCACATGCGCGGCGGCATGCTCGGCGAGCGCGCTTCGGCACGTGTGGCAAACGGTCACCTCCGGCAGAAGCCGATGGCACATGATGCAGCGCGGCGGGAACAGAACCGCACAGATCCGATTTAGAATGGCGCGAAGCTTGTTGTTCAAGCGGCGTCCCTCCCTCAATGCCGTTCAAGCCGCGCGATGCGGGTCTTCAGCGCGCTATAGCGGTTGCGCTGGCGGTTATTTTGGATCATTTCGCCGATCGTTTGCGGCGTGGAGACCAAAATCATCAGCGAGCGCGCCCGCGTGATCGCGGTATAGAGCACGCTGCGATGCAGCAGATATTTCGTGCCGCCGAACGCGGCGAAGATCACGGCGCGGAATTCGCTGCCCTGCGCCTTATGTACCGTCATGGCATAGGCAAGCTCCAGCTCGCCCAGCATGGTGAAGGCATAGTGCACCAGCCGGTCGTCATAGCGCACGGTGAGATACTCCTCGCGTGTGTCGATGCCGGTGATCTCGCCGATATCGCCGTTAAACACGCCAAGCCCGCTTTCGCCGCCGACTACGCTGTGCCACGGCAGGTCATAATTATTGCGGATCTGCATCACGCGATCGCCCACGCGAAACAGCCTGTCGCCCACGCGCTTCTCGCGCTTGTCCTCCGCCGGGGGATTCACCGCCTCCTGCAGGCGGCGGTTTAATATAATCGTTCCGACCTCAAATTTCCGGCTGGGGGTCAAAACCTGGATCTGGCTGGGCGGGATATTCATGTTTTTCGGCAGGCGGTTGACGCACAGATCCACCACGGTATCGATCACGTCGTTTGCGCAATTGCGCCGCAGGAAGAACAGATCGCTGTCACGCTGCGAAAAATCGGGGAATTCGCCGCGGTTGATCGCATGCGCGCCGACCACGATGTTGCTCTCCGCCGCCTGGCGGAAAATCTCGGTCAGCCGCACGGTGGGAATATATTCAGAACTGACCAGATCCTTTAATAAATTGCCCGCGCCGATAGAAGGCAGCTGATCGGCATCGCCAATCAGAATCAGCCGGCATTCTGGCTTTAACGCGTCTAGCACCGCGCGCGCCAGCAAAAGATCGACCATCGACACCTCATCCAAAATCAATACATCGGTGTCAAGCGGGTTGTCATGATTGATCGAGAAGGAGGGAAGCCCGGTCGCGCCATCGCCATATTCCATCTCGAGCATGCGGTGGATCGTTTTCGCCTCCACGCCGCAAAATTCGCTCATCCGCTTGGCGGCGCGCCCGGTCGGCGCGGCGAGCATGACGGAAAGCCCCATGCGCTCAAACAGCGCAAGCATGCCGCGGATCACCGTGGTTTTTCCCGTGCCCGGTCCGCCGGTCATCACCATAACAGAGTGATTTGCGGCGACAGCGATCGCCTCGCGCTGAAGCGGCGCATAAGAAAGCCCCTGCGCCCGCTCAATTTTTTCGATCGCCTCCGCCATATCGAGCGTTACGCTGACGTCGCGCGCGAGCATGCGGCAAAGCCGCTCTGCCACAAAGCATTCCGCCTCATAAAGCTGCCCGAGATATACCGCGAATTCGCCGCCGATCTGCTCAATTTGAATCGCGCCGTCCTCGTGCAGCCCGTCGATCGTATCCTCTACCAATTCGATGTCCACGCCGATCAGCTCTGCCGTGATCGGGGCGAGCTTGCGCCGCGGGATAAACACATGCCCGCTTTCCGCATTATAAGAAAGCTCATACAAAACGGCAGCCTCCACGCGCTCCATCGCGTCGGAATCCATGCCGAGCCGCTGCGCCAGATCGTCCGCCTTAAAAAACGGAACGCCCAGCTCCATATTGGTCAAAAGATAAGGATTTTCGCGCAGCAGCGTGATCGCCGCCATGCCATACAGGCGATAAAGCCGCAGCGCGATCGCCGGCTCAAGGTCATACTGCACAAGAAATTCGATCAGCCGGCTGATCGAGTTCTGCGTTTGAAATTCTTTTGAAATGCTCTCTGCCCGGGCGGGGGTGATCCCCGCAACCTCGGTCAGACGCATCGGTTCCTGCTCAATCACGGAAAACGTGTCTTTTCCGAACGCTTCCACCAGCTTCACGGCGGTTTTGCGCCCGATCCCGCGGATCGTGCCGGAGGAGAGATATTCAAGGATCGCGCCCTCCGTGGCGGGAAGGCTGCGCTCACACTGCTCGATCTTAAACTGGTCGCCATATGAAGCGTGGGTCATCCACCGACCGGAGATCGCGAGATATTCGCCCACGCCGACATGCGGCATGCAGCCGACCGCGGTCAGGCTATCGCCATTTATTGTGGCAACGCGCAGAACCGCGTAGCCGTTATCGTCATTGCGGAAAATGACGGCTTCCACCGTCCCCTCCAGTTGAATCTGCTCGTTGTCCATAGCAAAATCCTGCCGTTTCCCCAGTGTTCTGCGCGAGATGCGCAAGATATTCCGCCGCCTGCTCCGGCGTTAAAACGGTTGCGCGGCAGCAGGAAAGCTCAAGCGCACGCGCATCGAGACGACCGACCACAAGCACCTGCCCGCCCAGCCGCCGCATTGCGCGCGCCCGCGCCGCCACACGCGCCGGGTCGTTGCCGACCACAAGACCGGCGGTAAACACATCGTCGCACCGCCGCGGCATCGCGAGCAGGAAGCCAAGCGCGGCCAGACCGATACAGCTGAGCAGCGCGATCACCCCGTCTAATAATACAGAAAGCACCAAAACTCCCCCTTTCATGCACATACTATGCAAAAGGGGGCAGCTTTGTTTTTAAAACATGAAGTTTAAAAAGTTGATAAATCCATAAGAAACGCCGCCGACTAAAAAGCCCGCGATCACCACGCCGATCAAAATTGCGGGGATCGCGCTGCGCAGCCGGATATCCATCAGCGCCGCGAGCAGCGCGCCGCTCCATGCGCCGGTGCCGGGCAGCGGAATGGCGACGAATAAAATCAGCCCAAGCAGCTCATATTTTTTCACCATATCGCTTTTACGCAGCACGCGCCGCTCCAACCAGGCGATCTGCCGCTCAAAAAGCTCTTTCGCGCGCAGCCAGTCAAATATTTTGCGGATAAACAGGATGATAAACGGGACGGGGATCATGTTTCCGATGATGCAAAGCATAATATTTTCCCAAAACGGAACGCCCATCGCCGCGCCGTATGGGATCGCGCCGCGCAGCTCGATCAGCGGCGTGGCGGAAATGCCGAGCATGATGAAAATACGGGACAACTGCGCGGTAAACCATTCTGCCATGAAGTCACATCCTTACTGTAAAATCATTGGTGTCACAGCGGGATGCGCTATTCCAGATATTTTTGAAGCAGCGACTCTGCCCGATCGTCCGAGCAGACGCAGAGAACGACCGTGTTGTGCGCGGTTCGGATGATCGCGCGGTTTAAGCGCGTGACCTCGTTTGGGATATAGCGCTCAAAGGCGGATTTCTGGCTTTTTAAATGCGCGAGCAGCTGGTCAGCCGCGCGGGCCGCGCCCGATTGGTCGGAAAACGTGAACACGGCGACCTCCTCCGCGGTCGCGCCGCTGCTGACGTAGGCGTGCAGCGATTCCGCCCCGTCGATACCATAGAGCTTTTGCGCCATGTCCGGCTCAAGCTCGGATAATTCATCGTCAAAATGCAGCTGCGTGACCAGATCGTGCGCGAGCGCCGCACCGTCGATCTGCTTTGATGCGCCGCATGCAGCGAGCAGCAGCAAAAAAAGCGCTGCCAGCCCGAAAAAGAGTTTTTTCAAATGTTGCTCCTCCTAAAACCAGACCGCGTTAAGACGCGGCGTTTGCTACTATGTGTGTTTGCAGATATGCAAGCCATTTCAGGCAATATTTTTTGTTTAAATGCACACCGTCTGACGCGGCGTCATCCGGCAAAAAGCCCTCCGCATCGGCGACTGCCGCGCTGGTATTTACAAAATATGCCCGCTTTTCCGCCGCCATCCGGCGGATCATCGTGTTGAAAGTTTGAATTCGGTCGTTATTTTCGTCGCCAGCGCGGTGATTTTTCGTCACCGGGAGAATGGGCTGCACATAAATAATCGCATTTGGATTGATTTTGCGCGCCGCATCGATCAATTCGCCGTATTTTTGAATAAAAATTTTTGGATACGTCCAGCCCAGCTCATTCACGCCGAACATCATATAAACCTTGGAAAACTGCGTTTGCGCAAGCGCGTCGACCACGGTATAGTTCTTGCCGCCGAGCGCGACCACCGGCTCGGTAAACGCGGTTTTGACGTTCATGCCCATGCGCGCGTATGCGTTCGTATTCGCAAGCCCCGCGTATAAAATAAAGTCCTCCGTGCGCGAATCGCCAAGGAACACCGCATCGTCAAAATAGCTTTTATCGACCGCCGCGCTCTCCGGCACGGGGGCGGAAAAATCATACGGCGCAGGCGCTTCCTCCTGCGGCGCAGGCGTATCCGGCGCGGGCGCGGGCTTTGTGTGCGCCGCAAAAAACGCCGCGCTTACCGCGAGGATAAGCAGCAGGGCGGCGGGGATCGCCAGATATAAAAATCGCCGGGTGCGAGTTGAGAAACTGGTTTTTTTCATGTTGTTCACGGCTCACCTGAAATCCTATAAAAGTCCGCGCCGCGTGGCACAGACACAGTGTGTGCAATTTATAAAAAGCAATCCATACGCAAAACATATATCGGCGCTCGCTCCAATCGCCGCGATGCGAAGTTGAAAAAGCGCCTGAAATCCGGGCGCATCATCGCCGATCTTGCCGATCGCCGCAGCGCCGCCGGGCGGCATATCTGCTCTTGCCGATATTATAACATAAAAATATCGAGAAACAAAGAGCGTCTCTCGATATTTTTCGCTATTTTTCAATTTTTTCGATCAGCCCATGGGTTGGCTTATAGAGAAGAAACGTAAGAAGGGAGTTTCCGCCCGCCTTGATCAGATTAAACAGTATAATCCAGGGCAGCAGCCCGGTGACTACGCTTGTAGGAACGCCCAGATACCAGGGGGTGACGATCAGATTCCATAAAACCATGATGGCGACCATTGTGACCGTGCCGCAGCAGAGCGCAAGCACCGCGCGCCGCCGCGTTTTGTTGCGGCGATAGATCAGCCCGGCTACCAGAGCGAAGCTCCCGGTTGCAAGAATGTGCATGAGCGCGCCGACCAGCCCGTCATTTGCGCTGACGGTCACGCCCTGAATAATGCTGACGATCGCGGTGAGCGCGATCCCCCAGAAGGGGCCAAAGGCGAATGTGCCGATGAAAATCGGAACGTCTGCCGGGTCATAGGCGAGAAACGATACGGCGGGGAAGATCGGGAAATGGATCAGCGTGACCAAAATCACCGAAATAGCCGCGAGCATCGAGATCGTCGCCAAACGTTTTGTGTTGGGTTTTTGCATGTTGCCGTCCTCCTTTTATTCGCTCTTCCATGGGGAAAACGGCAAAAAATCGCCCTGATACCAAACGTATCAGGGCGCGTCAAACAATTTGCCGCCTTCTTTCATCCGGACTATACCGTCGGCATTGGGATCACACCAAATTCAACCGCGCAGCATGGCTGCGCCGCTCGCGGGCTCGCCGGCATGCGCCGGATTACCGCCGGTGGGGAATTTCGCCCCGCCCTGAAGACCTTGCCGGTTACCGCCGCGCGGTAACACTTCTATTATTATACGCCGCTGCCTGCGATCTGTCAATACAAACGGCGCGCGGAAATCACATTTTGCAGACCGCCTGCACATAATGAATATGCTCAAACGCGCAGAGCGGCGCGCCGGACGGCGCGATGATCTCGCGCTGGATCGCTGCGGGGTCAAGCTGTTCATAAACGAGGAACCCATGCGCCGTAAGCATTTGATCCAAACTCAGCGCGTCAAAGCACGCGCGCATCGGCTCGCCCGCCGCCTGCGCGAGCGCCACCATCTTTTGCACGCGCGGATAGCGCGAGGTGAAAAGCCCCTCGTCCGCATAGTCAAACAGCAGCGTGCTGCCGTCCGCGCACAGCGCGTGCAGCGCGTCGAGCATCGCCTCAATTTCGCTGCGATACAGATAATAGCTGACGCCAAGCCAGGAGAAAAATGTTTTCTTTTTCGGGTCAAACCCGGCGGAAAGCAGCTGCGCGGCGAGGTCATCCTTTGTAAAATCCACGCCGACAAACGAGAGCTGCGCAGGCTCCTGCCAGCCGGCGCGGGCGATGCGGGCGCGCTTATCCTCCTGCGTTTTGGGGTGATCGACCTCAAATACGCGGAATTTCTTTAAAAACTCGGGGTTTCGAAAGGCAAATGTGTCAAGCCCCGCGCCCAGGATCGCATATTGCTGCGTTCCGGTGCGCATGGCGGTTTGAAGCGCCGCCTCGCAGTATGCCGCGCGGCAGAGCGGCGTGGGCGCAATTTGCGTGTTGAGCAGCCACTGCAGCGCTGCTGTATCTGAGCGGAACAGATCCTTGCGCTCAGGCGCAAAAAAATCCAGTCCGGCGAGCAGATGCGCGCCAATCGCGGCGTATTCCTCGTCGGTCATGAGGGCGCGGGCAAGCGTATCGCGAAACACGGGGTGTGGCTCATGCTCCGCGTGATATGCGCGACCAAATGCGGACATGAGCGCGGTCATGCTGGCTTGATTTTGCATAAAAACGCCCCCCTTATTCTATGCCGAGAAACGCTCCAACGGCGTGGTTGAAGGCATCAGGGCTGCGTGCGGCGATAAAATGGTCGCCCGGAAGCAAAACGAGCGATGCGTTGGGGATCGCGTGCGCGATCTGCTCGGTATGTGCGCGGCGGATCATATCATTGCGCCCCGCGATTACCAAAACCGGCATGGGCAGCGCGCGCAGCGCATCCGGCGCGATGTGCGGCTCATGCACCATCAGCCCCAAAAGCTCTTTCTTTTTCTGCGCGGCCGCATCGAAGCGCGCAAGGCACGCCGCGATGCCATAGCCGAGCAGGATGGGCAGTTGAACTGAGGCGCGAACGCCTGCGGGGCAAAGGTTTGCGCCGTTTAAAATTAAGCGGTCCACCATATGCGGATAGCGCAGCGCAAACGTCAGGGCGATATTCCCGCCGTCTGAAAAGCCGAGCAGATGCGCACGCCGGATGCCCTGCGCGCAAAGGAAATCATGCAGATCCTCGGCAAATTGCGCGATCGTGAATGGCGCGTGCCCGCGCGGAGACGCGCCGTGACCGCGGGTATCGAGCGCGATCGTGCGAAAATGCTTTGAAAAATATGGGATCTGGTGCGAAAAATAGGTGTGGTCCTCGCCGTTTCCATGCAGGAGCAGGAGCGGCGCGCCCGCCCCGGATTCCTCATAATGCAGCGAAATATCCATGCAAGCCCTCCTTTTTCTTTATGCATCCAGGCTGCGCGTAATATTGCGCACCCATCTTTTCGAGGCGATGCGCTTTGCCGCGAAGATGTTTTTCACCACTTCTTCGAGCGCAAGACAGCCATACACATATTGCGCGGGCAGCTTCCAGACAAATGCGGCCAGCCACGCGAGCGGGATGCCGAACAGATACATGGGCAGCACGTCGATCAGCAATGCGACGTGCACATCGCCGCCGCCGCGCAGGATGCCGACGATGCTGGAATACAGCATGGCGCGGAACGGCATGGCAGCGGCAACGATCAGAAGCATCATGCCACAGAGCGCCTGCGTTTCGCCCGGGAGGTTGAATAAAGCATAAACGATGGGTCGTGCAAAACATAGCAGAACGCCGCTGATGATCCCGGCGATGCCGCTGATGATCAAAATGGAGATGCCGATCTCGCCGGCCTGTGCCTCGTTGCCGCGCCCGATCTCCTTGCCGATCATGACTGCCGCCGCGCTGCCGAAGCCAAATACGAGAACGAGCAGCATGCGGTCGAGATTCCCGGCGACCGTATACGCGGCGACCGCGGTCTCGCCCAGCCGCCCGAAAATGGCAGGGTAGACGGAAACGCCTGTGCCCCAAAGGGTTTCGTTCATCACGACCGGAAGCGAATAGCGCGCAAAGTCGCGCACCATCAGCTTGCCGGGGCGCAGGAGCGCGTCCCATTCGATCCGAAAACGGTCGTTATATTTCGCATGCAGCACGACGATGAGAAGCTCTACCACGCGCGCACACAGCGTGCCGAGCGCCGCGCCCGCAACGCCCATTTCGGGCATGCCGAGCTTTCCGAAAATAAAAATATAATTAAATCCGGTATTTACCACCATCGCGACCAGCTGCACAAACAGCCCGAATTTCACATTTTCCATCGAGCGCTGCGCCGCGACGTATATTAAAGTAAAGCTGTTGACAAAATAAGAGAAGCCGACAACGCGCATGTAGCGCGCGGCAAGCATGACCAGCTTTTCGTCATTGGTCCAGAGCCGAACGACCGCTTCCGGCGCGCTCACCACAAGGCATGCCGCCGCAAACGTGATGGCGGCGCAGGTATAAAACCCGATGCCCATCACGCGGTTGATGCTTCGCGTGTCGTTTTTGCCCCAATATTGGCTGATCAGGATCGATGAGCCGCTTTGAAAGCCAAACACCAGAAACATCAGAATAAAAAGCGGCGAGTTTGCCATCGTGACCGCCGCCAGCTCGGATTGCCCCACCATGCCCAGCATCGCGGTATCGGTAATGGCGAGCGATTGGTTGATCAGATTTTGCAGCGCGATCGGCAGCGTCAGCGTGAACAGCGTTTTGTAAAACCCGCGCCCTCGGCGCAAATAATGAAGCATAATACCCTCCGAAATTTTAAAATAAAAAAGTAATAGCGAATATCAATTATGCAATGCAAAAATAAAATTGACGTCAAATTCAATAGAAACACGGCAGGATTTTCTAAAAATAAGTGAAAAAATGAAAGTTGACAGAAGAGAAATTTCATTCTATAATGAAATCATGAAAATTAAATCTTGCAAAATTAACAATAAATTCGAGTTGGGAGCGCTGTGAAATGAATTTTAAAAACAAGTATCTTGCAAAAGTGTTTGAAACCGTGGTGCGCAGAAACCCATCTGAGCCGGAATTTCATCAGGCGGTGGGCGAGGTGCTCGATTCGCTGACGCCGGTGGTAGAGCGGCGCCCGGAGCTGATCGAGCTGGGCGTGATTGACCGGCTGGTTGAGCCGGAGCGCTCGATCTCGTTTCGCGTTTCCTGGGTGGATGACGCGGGTCATGTGCATGTAAACCGCGGGTTTCGCGTGCAGTTTAATTCGGCGATCGGGCCGTATAAGGGCGGGCTGCGGTTCCATCCGTCGGTCAATGCGTCGATCATCAAGTTTTTGGGCTTTGAGCAGATCTTTAAAAACTCGCTGACCGGGCTGCCGATCGGCGGAGGGAAGGGCGGCGCGGATTTTGACCCGAAGGGGCGCTCTGATTTTGAGATCATGCGCTTTTGCCAGAGCTTTATGACCGAGCTTTCCAAGCATATCGGCGCGGATACTGACGTACCTGCCGGCGATATCGGCGTGGGCGGCCGCGAGATCGGCTATCTGTATGGGCAATATAAGCGCCTGAAGAATGAATTTACCGGCGCGTTGACCGGAAAGGATTATACCTACGGCGGCTCGCGGGTGCGCCCGGAGGCGACCGGCTATGGGCTTTGCTATTTCACTGAGGAGATGCTGCGCGACGTGGGCACGTCGTTCGACGGGAAAACCGTGGTGATCTCAGGCTCGGGCAACGTGGCGATTTTTGCGCATGAAAAGGCGAATCAGCTGGGCGCAAAGGTCGTTGCTATGAGCGATTCGACAGGGTATATCTATGATCCGAACGGGCTGCGCCTTGACGTGGTGCGCGATATTAAAGAGAAAGAGCGCGGGCGCATCAAGGAATATGAGGCGCGCGTGCCCGGCTCGGTATACACTGAGGGCTGCCGCGGCATCTGGTCGATCCCGTGCGATATTGCGCTGCCCTGCGCCACGCAGAACGAGCTGGACGCGGCGAGCGCAAAGCTTTTGATCCAAAACGGCTGCCGCTGCGTGGCGGAGGGGGCGAACATGCCGTCCACGCCGGACGCGATCGCGCTGTTTTTAGAGCATGGCGTGCTGTACGGCCCGGCTAAGGCGGCAAATGCGGGCGGCGTGGCGACCAGTGCGCTTGAAATGGCACAAAACAGCATGCGCTATACCTGGGAGTTTGAGAAGGTAGACAACCGCCTCAAGCATATCATGATGAATATTTACTATCGCTCCGCCAACGCCGCGCGTGAGTATGGCAAGCCCGGAAACCTGATGTTTGGCGCGAATATCGCCGGATTCTTAAAGGTTGCAGATGCAATGATCGCGCACGGCATCTCTTATTGATTCCCTGCACAGCGGCAAAAAAAGAGCTTATCTCAAGCGTCAGCCTGGGATAAGCTCTTTTGCGAACGTTTCGTTATTTCTTCGAAACGATGCCATACACTGTGCCGGACAGACCAGCCGCATTGGACTCATCCGTATCGACATGCATCGCAGCCGCAAACTTATCGCTCACGCGAACGACGACCTCATCAAAGATGAGCGCGCGCTCGCCGCCTTCCACGGCAACGCGAACGATCTCTTTATCCGAAAGTCCGTATTTTTCCGCATCCGCCGGGGTCAAATGAATGTGACGCTTCGCAACGATGCCGCCCTCGGAGATCTCAACAGAGCCTGCCGGACCGACAATCTTGAGCGGGGCGCTGCCCGCCACATCGCCGCTCTCGCGGATCGGCGCTGCAATGCCGATAGAGCGAGCATCACTCATCGAAAGCTCAACCTGCGTGGCGCTGCGCTCCGGTCCTAAAATCGAAACGCCGTCAAGCGCGCGCTTCGGGCCCTCGATGCGCACACGCTCTTCGCATGCAAACTGACCCGGCTGCGAAAGATCCTTCTTGCGATGAAGCACGGCGCCCGGACCAAATAATGTTTCTAAGTCTGCCTTTGTGACATGCACATGCCGTGCGGACGTCTCGATCAAAACCTCTAACTGTTCCATGGTTTTATTGTTCACTGCCTTCCTTATTGTTTTATTCTTTTTTATTTTACATATTTTGTGTTGAAAACGCAAGCGGTTTGGTGCTTATTTTTACTGAATTTTGCAGGTTTTTTATAGTTTCAAAGAAAATGTAAAAAATCCTTTACATTTTGTATTAAGTTTTGTATAATATACCTACTGTGTTTTAAAACAACGAGGGGGGCAGATGGGGTATGAATACCAATTTTCCGCGCACGTTATCACTTTTGCGCAAAGAGCGTAAGCTTAGCCAGCGCGCGGCGGCGGCAGAGCTTGGTGTTTCACAGGCGGTTTTGTCCCACTATGAAAACGGCGTGCGCGAGCCGGGCTTGAATTTTGTTGCGCGCGCGGCGGATTTTTACCATGTGACGACGGATTTTCTTTTTGGGCGCACAATGTCGCGCGATGATTATACATTCCAGGCGGATGTGGTGCCGGACGTCAGCGAGGAGAAGGGGAACGTTCTGCGCGGAGGCAGCATGCTTGCGCTGCTCAATAAAAAGCTGCTGGTTAACTCTTGCGGGCTGGTGTTTGACATTCTTGGGAAATCGAAGAATAAAAAGCTTGTTAGCGAAACGGCGATGTATCTCGATACCGCGCTTTATAAAGTGTTTCGCCTGATTTACAGCGCGAATGGAACGCAGCAGGACAGCTTTTTCTCCGTGCCGGAAACGGCGTGGAGCGAGCTTGCAGACGCAGAGATGCGCCTGTGTGAGATGCGCTTGCGCAATGCGCTCTTAGAGGTCGGGCTGGACGGGGCGGAGGCAGAGCCGACCGCGCTTCCCGAAATCTCGCAGGATTTTTTGCAGCAGGAGCATCCGGAACTTTTGCAGTCGCTCCTGAGCGTGCTGCAGGCGGTGGGCAAGCGCCTTTCCGAGCATTTATAGGGCGAAAAATCTTTTTTTTAAAATCCGCAAAAAGCTGTTGACAAGCGGGTGAAAACCTGATATTATAGAATACGCTCTTTGAAAAGTGCTGGTATAGCTCAATTGGCAGAGCAGCTGATTTGTAATCAGCAGGTTGAAGGTTCAAGTCCTTTTACCAGCTCCAATTTTCAGCTTTACCATGAGAGCTTGCATGGGGGAATTCCCGAGTGGCCAAAGGGGGCAGACTGTAAATCTGTTGGCTTTGCCTTCGGTGGTTCGAATCCACCTTCCCCCACCATGTCGGAGCAAAGTTCGCTTTGCTCCGACATTCTTTTTTATCAAAGAACGTCATCCGCCCGCTCCCTTGCTCCTTTTCTCCAAACCGAACCCGCTGCACTGGGCTTCGGTTTGGGATAAAACGGATGCGTATCGACACTGTCAGCTTATTACAAAATAGAGCCAGACGAACCGATATGGTTTGTCTGGCTTTTTTGTTGTTTCAGCGGTCTGTAGAAGTGATGGCGGATTTGTTCTTGTGTTCTCATTCGCCGCTGTCAGTGAATAAAAAAGAGGCAATCAGGGCAATAGGATGACTGCCAGGGCGCAGGAAAGCGGCGCGAGAATGGGAAAATCACGCGGGAGAAAGGCAAGCCTCGGCTGGTGCAGAAGGGAAGCCCCAACAGGAATAGACGAAAGCGGCACTCGAATAAAGTGCCGCTTTCGGTTTTTTGCTGCTTACGGCAGTGATGAATGCGATCCTGCCGCTTCTCAGGGGATCCCTGCTTACTGGTTCTTGAGGTATCTTGCCATCATGGCGGCGACCTGCGCGCGCTGGGCATCCGCGCTCGGCGCGATGCACTTATTGCCCACGCCGTTCATGATGCCGTTCTGCGTCGCCCAAAGGAGCGCATCCTGCGCATACTCGCTGACCTGATTCGCATCGTTAAATTGCAGGCTGCCGTTTACCTTCGGCGCGCCGGCAAAGCGATAGAGCAGCGTTGCGAGCTGCTCACGCGTCACGCTCGCCTCTGGGTTCGTGCCGTCCGAGATGCCGTTGGTCTTCGCCCATTCGTTGCCGACCTCATACCACTTCTGATCGTTTTTCGGCGTCGTATCAACGCCCGCAAGGCGCGCCAGCACGGTATTGACCATGCCGCGCGTCATCAGCTGACCAACGCCGAAGAGGTTGTTGCCCACACCGTTGAAGATTTCGCGGGAGGCAACAAAGTTGACATCGTCGCGGCTCCAATGGTCGCGCGTATCGCGGAAGTTCTTGGAGTTATCGATGACCTTAATGGTCGCGCTGCCGTCTACGGTCAGCTGCACGCCGTCCTTGGTCGGATTGGAATCCTTTACGATCTCCTCCGTGCCGTCTTCATGGACGATAACCGCCACTGTGCCGGAATTGACGTCCTTGACCGGGATCTCGATCTTCGTCTTGCCCGCGCCATTCGGCAGCTCGATCTTCACGGACGAGGCGCTGCTGCTGTTCTCGCCAGCCTTGACCTCGGCAGGAATCTTGACCGCTTCGCCGCTCTTCTTCGCGTCCTCAGCGGCCTTCTCGCTGATCTTGACCACGGTCTCGGTTCTGCTACCGTTCTTATCGGTGATCGTGGTGGTCGTGTTGGTAGAACCGTCCGACGCGGTGATCGTCGTCGTTTTTCTGGTCGTGGTTACGCCGTTTGCGTCGGTCGTAGTTTCGGTTCTGCTGATGGAGCTGCTGCCGTCCGGGTTGGTGTTCGTCTCGGTTACGGTCTTCACCGTCGAGCCGTCCGGCTTCGCAGTGGTCTTGCTCTCGGTCTTACTGACGCTGCCGTCCGTGCGGGTTGTGGTCTTGATCACCGTGCCGTCGGTCCGGGTCTCCGTCTTGGTGATAGAACCGTCAGGATTTTTGACCGTTTCCGTTCTGGTGGTCGTAGAACCGTAGTGACCGCCGCCGGTGCTGGCGGAGTAGAGGATCACGCTGTCGGACAGCTCGTTGTAATTCTCCGCTTCGGCGGGGATGAACTTCCATGTGTAGGCGGTATTTGCCTTGACCTCGGTGTCTTCAGGCAGCGCAACGCCCTCCTTGTCCACCCAGATCACCCTGCCGGCGGGCCAGCTGTCGTTGACCGCGAGCGCCGCGTCAGAGAGCTTTTTGCCGCTCGTGGTGATCATCGTATATTTCGGCGCGCCGGTGAGCGCGGCTTTGTGAACCGTGATAGTCGCCTCGCCGGTCGCTTCTGCATAGGTATCGGCATCCTCAGGCACAAACTTCCACTTGGCTTGATAATCGCCCACTTGATTCATCGTTTCATCCGGCGAGACCCACTCAAACTTGCCCGCAACCGTTTTTGCGCTGTCGGTCGGGTCTGTCATCGTGCCGGAAATTGAGATCGCGGAGAGCTTCTCGCCGTAAGACAGCTCGGGCTTGCTTAAACTCAGCTCGCCAGAAAGGATCGGAGCGCGCTTGTTGATCGCGGAAACACGGATCGTTAAAGGAATATCTTTCACGTTCGTGGAGCTTGCTGTCACGGTAACCGTGCCGATGCTGCCCTCTATCTCCGCAGGCACAACCTGAATCGGCAGAATCAGCTTGCCGTTTTCGATCTTTGCCTCGCCCTTCTCTGCGTCATAATAGCTGCCGAGATCCACGCTGCCGATTGCATAGGATACCTCGCCGTATTCCATCTTTTCGCTCGGTAACGCGGGCAGCGCGGGCAAATCGATCGTATAGCTGTCCGCAAGATTGTTGACAACTTGCAGCTCTTGGGACGCGGGGGCAGCGACTGTCATCTGCGTGATCGAAACCGCCGGATCGGTAGATTCTTTGCGGCTGAGCGCAAAATCTGCCGACTTTGCGCCTCCCGCAAAGACGAAGTTTTTCATATGATCCAGCGTTAATGTAAAGTAGAATGTTCTGTCCCCCGCTTCCGCAGAGTCAAAATGCAAATTCGTTTTATTCACGTTGTCGTGCAGATTGATTTGCTTCACGCCCGACAGACTGGGGTTTCGGCTGTTATTCGAATCAATTTCAAAAATGCCTAAACTCGGTATGCCATTTATGTTTTCATCCGCTGCCGCCGTACCGTCGTATTCCTTATTGATCTGCGCAGGGATATGCTTTTCCGCGGACAGCTCATACGGCTCGATCGTCCATTTGACGCTCTTTTCGCCCGTATAATTCCCCTTGCCGACAATGGTCAGCTCATGCTCTCCGGCATCCTGCGCCACATTGCTGTTCTCTTTGATCGAGTAATCCTTATCCAATTCCAAACGGATGCCATTGTAGGTCACATCAAATTGATAGGTTACATTGTCAAAGCCGTGCACATTCGGAGTAACCACAAGGCGATTGTCTGCCGGTCTTCCGGTATTGCCCGTGCCCGCCTTCTGCATGATCGCCGTTTTCTCGCTGTCCAGACTTGCCGACGTAATCGTCATCGTGTAGCCCGTCAGCGCCGTATGCCACAGGCTGTTGCCGTTTTCGTCTTTTCCCGTCACCATGCCCATGATGTGATAGGTTTCGCCAACGCCTAAGTCTTTCCAGCCCTCGTTTGCGAATTCTGTGCCATATGTGTAATTAGGATCATAGACAACCGCGAGCGGATCGCCCCACGGCTCCAAATCACTGCTCTTGATCAGCTGCGCCACCTGACCGTCATCCTTCACCAGGTACCACTGGAACTGCACGTGCGCAATGTTGCCCTCATTCACAAACACGGTTGGTCTGATCTCTGTGGGCAATTTAAAGTCGCCACTCGCGGTTTCGCCGCTCTTTGCCGTGCCGGCGACCAGAATGCCGGCGTTCTTCACCCGATAGGTGGCGGTAGTAGCAAACCGGGAAATCGGCGTTGCGAGGGTATCATCGCTTAGCAGATAACACCCTTCCTCCAACAGCTTGTAGATGGGAACCTCGGTGGTGAGCTTCACCTGACCGCCACGGAGCTTTACATCGCCGTCCGCCGCGCGCGACACATCCAGAGACGCGATCGTGCCGCTCTCCAGCGTCAGCTTCGATCCGTAACCAACCATCAGATTGTCGATTCTGCCCTTGTTGCTTGCGTCGCGGATCGTCAAATCGACGTCGCCTTTCAGATCAGGCTTGCCATCCATAAGAGCATAGCCGTTCAGGTTAAGGATGCGTTTGCCGGAGGAATTCCATGTTGCGCCGGAAATGGAAGCGTTGTCATACAGCGTTAATTCCGTGCCGTTTGTCATCCAGGCGCTGATTGCAGCTTCCACATCGCCATATATCGCACCGTCTACTATTGCCGCGATGCCTGTTTTGCCGCAGTATGCGCATGCGCCGTTTTCTACCTTCTCGTGCGTGCAAGGGACAACCGTGACATGGGAGACAGACTCGCCTTGGAGCGTTTTGGTATACTCTTCATACGATTCATCCGACTTTTGGAATGCATAGCCCTCCGCAAGCAGGTCGCCAAGCTTAACCGGCTGATGCTTCTGCGCAAAAATCTCCTCATAGCTGCCGCCGCTCAATTTGATCTTTGTGATTGTGCTTAATTGATTATTCCAGAACGCCAGGCGGCCAATGGTGCCTGCCTCTGGTCCGACGATAAGTCCGGCTTCCCGCTCCGCCGCGGGATAATTTGAATCATCCTGCATACTGATATCGCAGATCGTGCCGCCTTTCCACTCGCTCAGATCCAGCGTGGCTTTCAGAGCAACGCAGATATTGCCTTGATTTGCTGGAGCTTCAAAACCACCCTTGCCGATGATTTTCAATGTGCAGGACGTATAGGTATCGTTCGTGTCTTTATCCCCAACATCGAGCCATCCGCGCGTGATTTTGTGCCCGTTCAGATCCAGCGTAACCGTTGTGTTATCGCCGGAAATGCCCGTTCTGTTTGGAATCTCAACATCCGCCAGCAGGGTGATCTTTGTGCCATCCGTTGCCGCATACATTGCCGCCGCAAAGTCTTTGCTGTAGGTCAGCGTGCCGCCGTTCTCGACCTTCACGGACATATACTGCCCGCACGCCTGACAATACGCCGTGCCATCAGGAAGCGGCTGGATCTCGGTGGCTGTATGCAAGCAAGGGCTGCCGCACTTTTGGCACTTGCCATCTTCCCATGGACCATGCCCCTCGTATGTACCGCACTCGCATGTATGGCCGCTGTTGCTAGCCGGCTCCCACTGATGCTCATGCGGCACGATGGTAACATCGCCCGACCATGCCGTGAAGGCGGTGCCTGCACATCTATACTGGCTGTTGTCTGCATTGTCAACAAAGGCACGATTATCTGCCAGCAGCAGCCCCAGATGTTTGTAGTTCTTCGAACCCTTGACCGATAACCGATCCGCACTCTTCACGGATTCATCCACCCGGAATGTGCCTTGGGTCAGCCCCTGTGTCAGTGTTGCGTCTCCTGTGATCGCAAGGCCGCCCAGCAGATCCAGGTTGCCCCGGAAATCCAGTTCGCCGCCATCGGCATAAACCGCAGGCTTTTGCGCCATGATATTCATGGCGCTGCCGACCGTGCCGCCATGCGCGACCAGATCGCTCTCAAAGATCAGCTTGCCGCCCGAAACCACAACAGCAGAGGCGGAGGTATCCGGGAATGTGCCTTCCTGATAGATTGTGGCATCTCCGGTGATTCTCAGCGTGCCGTCCTCAACCTCCAAGGTTGCGCCGCCCCCGTTTTTCAGGGCATGCCCATTCATCTTCAATTCAACCGTTTTGCCCGGCTGGTTGAATACAACGGTTTCATAGATTTCCGTGTTGCCGTCCCGATAGTCGCTCATGATCAACTTCACGTAATTCTCGTTCCCGCCTGCGTTAGCAACTGCCTCCAAGGCTTTTGCCACGGAATCATAGAGGTTGGCGGAACCGTCTTCGGCCACGGGCTCAAAGCCACACTCGGTGCATATGCCTGTGTATTTGCCTGTAATGTCGTCGTAACCCCACACATGAGATTCCGGCGGGAAAGCATCATCCTCATAGCCACACGCTCCGCATGCGAAGGTGTGGTATCGGCCGTTTTGCGTCGGCGTTGACACAAACTCATGCGGGAGCAGAGAGCCGGTCTTGTTCCCACAGACGCATTCCAGATAGTGCCCATCGGCGCCGCCCGACACGCTGCCGTTAATGCCATCGTCTCCGCAATTCTTTGGCTTTCCCACAAAGCCGCAATCCTCGCAGTGCTTTTCATGCTGTGTACTGCCGGAGGGCTCGTACGTAGCGCCGTCATGATTGCAGTACTTAAGGACAAGTTTTGTTCCGTTTACCGCGCTATCGTCCCACTCTGAGGGTAAGACCGAGTCACCGTTCAGGATCCCTCTATGAATCGGCTTTGTGCTGAACAGAGAAACCTGATCCACAAGAGCCTTGGAACTCCCGCCGTAAATCGTCAACTTGCCGCTTGAAATACCAAGGCGTGGCGCATATGTACTTGTAGTGCGAATCGCTGCGCCATTGCCCAAAGAATTTTTGATAATCAGCTGCCCGGTACCCTGACTGTTCGTCTGCAGCGTCTGCCCGTAAATGTAAAAAGCGTTGCCGCCCGTGTGTATCAAAGCGCCCTCAACCGTCAGTGTTGCGCCATCGCAAAGAACCAGACCGCCGTCTTTCTTACCATCTACAGTCAAATTCCCTTGAACGGTTAAGTCCACTTGAATGATGTAGTATTGACCGCTCAAGGACGCATCGCCCGAGCTGCCTTTATAGACGGGGCCCGTTCGGCTGAAGCTGAAATCCGTTATGATGTTACCATCTTTATCCATACCATCCGGGTGAATGGTTGCAGTTTCGTTTTCGTTCGCCAGCGGCGCAACCTGCCTGTTGAACCAGCCGAACAGCGCCTCAAAGCAGTCTGCGCCCGTGATCTGCGCCTGAACGGCGGCGACCGCCTCGTCCGGCGCGCTTTCGCCGTCCGCAGCTCTTGATTCCTCTGCAAACGCCGCCGTAGGCAGCAGCGTCATGCAGAGCATCAGAGCCATGAACAGACTCAATACTCGTTTCTTCATAATGATATAGGCCTCCTTTAAAATATGTACATGTGATTTAGTCCAACCCGGCGACTCATGGGCGAAATTTTTAGGCGCAGAGGCTTAGGATGACACTCTTTGAAGCATTGTGAAATCGCCCCGCAGGATGCTCCGGTTCTATCAAATTATTATAGCACAGCAGACAGAAAATGTAAATTCACCCAAGGCGCAAAATAGCAAAAATCCACAGAAGTTTTAACCAAATATAGAGACAATGTATGGCGTTGGCAGGAAGAAATAGAACCGCGCCGCGTGTCAAAGAATAAGCGCCCGGGCGCAACCGCGCGCGGCGGTTGAGAATTCGTGCGCAGTCTGGTATAATAAAGCTATACGGGCAAGGAGGAGGAAACAGCATGGCTGAGGCGAGCCTTGACAGCGCGATTATTTGCAATGGCTTCCAGCAGTTTCAAAACTGGTTTTCCGGCGTGCGCCAGCAGAATGACTTTTATGAGTATTATTTCGTGTTTGTGTTTTACAGCGCGGGCGCGAATGTGCTGATCGGCGATCGGCTGTATGAGGCGCAGAAGAACGACGTGGTGATCGCGAGCAGCACAGAGTATTATAAAATCATCGCGCTGGAGGAGAAGGAATATCAGGGCGCGGCGCTGGTGTTTGACCCGGTGTATATAAAATTTGCAGAGACCGGGCAAACCGAGCTGACGCAATGCTTTCAGAGCCGCGCGCCCGGGTTTTCGCACCTGCGCAGTCTGAATACAGACCAGATGCGGCGGGTCAATGTGCTGTTTCATGAGATTGCGCGCGGGCGCCGCCCGGTGGAGTATGGCGACCAATCACTGATGCGCGTTGCGCTGATCGAGCTGCTGCTGTTTTTGCACAAGGCGTATCAAAAGCCGGGCGAGACGCGGCAGAATGTCAGCTCGATCAGCCATCAGAAAATCCATCCGATTTTGAAATATATCAACACGAATCTGGACGGAGACCTGTCGCTTGACCGCATTGCGCAGCAGTTTTTCATCAGCAAATATCACCTTTGCCGGATCTTTAAGGCGTCGACCGGGCGAACGGTGAATGAATACATCAATTTCCAGCGCGTGCTGAAAGCGTGCGAGCTGCTGCGCGACGGCGCGTCGGCGAGCCAGGCGTGCGAGGCGGTGCATATGGAAAACACCAGCCATTTCATCACGACGTTTAAAAAAGTCATCGGCACAACGCCAAAACAGTATGCCAAGCGTTTTGCCGAGCAGAAGTAGCGCAAAATAAAATAGCCGCGGCGAAACGATTTTTTCTGCTTCGCCGCGGTTTATTTATTTTAGAAGCTTTGCGCCGCAAAACAGAGCGCGGCTCGTCCCGAATGCAAAAAAGAACGCCGGAGCAAAAGAATCTTTGCTCCGGCGGTGGTGGAGACAGAGGGACTCGAACCCGCGACCTCTCGCATGTGAAGCGAGCGCTCTAACCAGCTGAGCTATGCCTCCAAACAGAAACCTGCGCAGGGAGAAACCCCATGATTGCGCTGGAATGGATATAGTATATCACATTATCCAAACGATCGCAAGAGCAAAAATGCGCTTTTTAAAAAAAATCACGCCGCTTGAAATCCTACAAAACATATGGTATTATTATAATATTAAAAAACAGCCGCTGCGCGGGCGCGGCTGGGGAGGCGAAGCGGAAATGAAAATTTCAACCAAGGGGCGCTATGCGCTGCGGATGCTGCTTGACCTGGCGGAGCATAAGGATCAGGGATTCATCGCGCTGAAGGACATCGCGAAGCGGCAAGGCATCTCGAAAAAATATTTAGAGCAGATTGTTCCTATTTTAAATAAAACAGATTTTTTGCAGACAAACCGCGGGTTTCAGGGCGGCTATAAGCTCGCAAAAGCGCCGGAATGCTACACGGTGGGTGATATTCTCCGCGTCACGGAGGGAAGCCTTGCGCCGGTCGCTTGCCTCAATCAGACGCCCAACCAGTGTGAGCGCAGCCGCGAATGCGCCACGCTGCCGGTGTGGCAGGGGCTGTATCGCGTGATCAATGAATATTTAGATGGGATCACGCTGCAGGACCTGCTTGAGCGCGAGCAAGAGTGGGGCGCGAATAATTATATGATCTAATGCGGAAAAAGCGGCCCTCCGGAGAGAGCCGCCTTGCCGATCAATAATTTTCCGCTTTGATTTGGAAGTATGCCTTCGGGTGCGCGCAGACCGGGCAGATATCCGGCGCGGCTTTGCCGATATGGATATGACCGCAGTTTGCGCATTGCCAAACCGTATCGCCCTCGCGAGAGAAAACGATGCCGTTTTCTATGTTGGCAAGCAGCTTGCGATAGCGCTCTTCGTGCTCTTTTTCAATCGCCGCGACCTCGCGGAACAGATAGGCGATATGATCGAATCCCTCTTCGCGCGCCTCTTTTTCAAAGGTTGCGTACATATCGGTCCATTCATAGTTCTCGCCCGCTGCCGCGTCTTTTAAATTGGCGATCGTGTCCGGCATATCGTTGCCGTGCAGGAGCTTGAACCAGATTTTCGCATGCTCTTTTTCGTTGTTTGCGGTTTCGGTAAAGAGCGCCGCGATTTGCTCATAGCCTTCTTTTTTCGCTTTGGATGCATAATAGGTATACTTGTTGCGCGCCTGACTTTCGCCGGCAAACGCCGTCATCAGGTTTGCTTCCGTTTTGCTGCCTTTTAACGCTTTCATCACAAAACCTCCATGAATATTATTTTTATATGCATGATTCTTCTTATATTATAACAAATTCTGCGTAATTTGTGAAGTGTGCAATTCACAATGCGCCAACATTAGATTTTTAAGAAATGCGAGGAGAGCAAAATGAAAAAAATCCGAGTGGCGATCATCGGCTGCGGCATGATCGCAGAAAGCCACGCAAAGGCGATCGCGATGGACGGGCGCGCCGAGATAGTTGCGGCGGCATATGGCACGAATGAAGAAAAGGGGCGCGCCTTTGCAGAAAAATTCCATGTGCCCAAACTGGTGGGCGATTATCACCGGTTATTGAATGAGCCGCTCGATATGGTGTGCATCTGCACGCCGAGCGGGCTGCATGCCGCGTGCGCGGTGGATTTCGCGCGCGCCGGCGTTGGCGTTTTGTGTGAGAAGCCGCTCGATATCCAAAGCGCGGCCATGACCGAAATGATTCGTGCGGCGGAGGAGAGCGGAGTTCCGCTCGGCTGCGTGTTCCCAAACCGCACGCGCGTTGGCGCGCAGCGCGCGAAGGCGCTTTTGGAGAGCGGCGAGCTGGGCGCTATGAAGATCGTTGAGTGTCAGTATCGCGGATACCGCAGCCCCAGCTACTTTACCAGCTCGAAATGGAAGGGAACGCGCGCCTATGACGGCGGCGGTTGCCTGATGAATCAGGGGATTCACGCGATTGATCTTATGATGTATTTGACCGGCGATGTGGCGCGCGTGGTTGCGCAGACCGGCGCGCTCGGGCGCGAGATTGAGGTGGAGGATACGGCGGCGGCGCTGCTTGCGTTTGAAAACGGCGCACAGGGCGTGATCATGGGAACCACGCTGTCTTATATTCCGGAAAACGGGCCGGAGGGCGACCGGATCCGGATCGAATGCGAGCGCGGCAGCATTTTATACGCCGACGGTAACACGACGTATTATAAAAATAAAAAAGACGACGACTTCGATGTAGAGCAGATCCCGCTGGAGTGCGCGGCGGATGTGGCAGGCTCCGGCTCTGCGCCGGAAAATATCGATATGGCGGGGCATTGCCAAATCGTTTCTAATTTCATCTCCGCCGTGCTGGGCGAGGAAGAGGTGCTTATCCCGGCGCGCAGTGCGCGGCGCGGGGTCGATCTGGTGCTTGCGATCTATCGCTCGGCGGAATGCGGCGCGTGGGTCGATGTGACATATGAATAATAAAATGCGCCCGGCTGCTTGCATGGCGGCTGGGCGCGTTTTGCGGCATATTACATCGTGAGCGTGCCGCTTTCGTTTTCAATCAGGATGAAAATGCGGACCTCCTCGCCGGTTTGCGCGTCAAAATACAGCAGAATATGGCGCGCTTGCGCGGTTTGACATGTAACCTCATAGGTGAGTCGCTCCTGCCCGCCGTCTGTTGGAATGAGCGCAAGCGATACCGCGCGGACGGTGAGTGTATTCGGAATTTTCGCAAGAACATTGCTTTGCGGCAGCAGAGTTTCGGGCAGCGTGCGCGCGCGGTGGTTCATCAGATATCCGGTTGTTTCAAAATTCACAATTTCGCCGGTATCCAGCGCGACGGTCAGCTTGATCAGGTCGGGATAGAGCAGCACGTCGCCTGTGACCGCGGCAAAATTCACGGTCAGCGTGCCGGAATAGCGCTGGAAATACGTCTGCCGCAGCGAGGAATAGCCATGCGCCGCGAGAAACGCTTCCGCGCGGTGCAGCGCCTCTTCGTTGGACAGCTTCGGTGCGCCCAGCGCGCGGTTTGAAAGCAAAAGCAGCACCTCGCCGCCCGCACGCGTGATGTTAAGCGTGATTTCGCCGCAATGCGCGGTGTAGGTGGGAAGCTTCCCGCCGGATGCGTCGTCGCAGGTCACAGAGGATTCTGAAACCGCAAGGAATTTCGCGGCGATCCGTTGTGCATCCTGCTTTGAGATCTCGGGCTTCCCGGCAAGCATGGCGGCGCGGCGATCGGCAAGATGCTCGGAAAACGGACCGTCGTAGATCAGCGTGGGATATGCCGGGAACTCCTGCTCGATATTTTCAAGCGTTTCAGAAAAAGATGTGTCGCTCAGCGCCGCTCCGCCCGATGCGGTATCAAGCTGCGTGCGCGAAAGCTCTGCGCCCAGCCGTCCTGCATTTCCGGCGAGCGCAGCGAGATTTTGCGCGGCGTCCTCGGGGAGCTTGCCCTGCGCGGCGGCGCGCCCGAGCGCAAAGGCGTAGTCGCCGGTTTGCGTAATGAATTTTGCGGTTTTTTCAAGGCATTGGTTGCCCGCGGGGAGCTGGCTGAGCGCGGCGGAGGCCGCGGTGCTGCGGCTGAAGATTTCTGCGGAAAGCGCGCCAAACAGCGCGGGCGAGGTGACATACTGTCCCTTTGTCAGCGTATAAGACAGCTGGTTGAGCTCCTCGCAAAGCTCGCTCTCCGCGCGGGCGTAAGATGCGGCGAGAAGCCGCTCGGCATGCCGCGCGCGATGCAGCTGCACGCCGGAAAAGGCGATCAGCGCGCAAAATGCGGCGGTGAGATAGCTGAGAATGCGAATACGGGTGCGGCGCGTCATAGAACATCACTCCTTCTTTTTTGCTATTTTTCCGCAGGAGAGGGGAAATATGCGCGCCCGCGCCGGATTGACAGCACGTTTTCCCCTGATTATAATAAGCATGACGGGAGGGATCGTATGACAGAGCTTTCGGGCAAGGTGCTTGCCCTGCTGGAGGCACAGCACGGCGCATGCCTGTCGGGCGCGCGGCTGGCGGAGACGCTTGCGGTCTCACGCACGGCGATATGGAAAGCGGTGGAGCAGCTGCGGCGGGACGGATTTCAGATCGAGGCGAAAAACCGCGCGGGCTATCGCCTGGTCACAGCGGCGGATGTGCTTGCGCCGCAATATATTAAGGCGGCGCTTGCGCCGCAGTGGCGCGGCATTCCCATCACGGTGTATCCAACGATTGATTCAACCAATCGCGCTGCGAAGATCGCGGCGGAGGACGGCGCGCCGCATGGCAGCGTGATTATGGCAGAACAGCAGACCGCAGGACGCGGACGGCGCGGACGAAGCTTTTATTCACCCCCGAAAAGCGGGCTGTATCTGAGCGTGATCCTGCGCCCGGGGAAGATGAAGGCAGAACCTGCGGGGCTGACAATGACGGCGGCGGTCGCCGTATGCCGCGCGCTGCGCCAAACGCTTGGGGTCGAGGCGCAGATCAAATGGGTCAACGATGTGTTCTGGCAGGGGCTTAAGGTTTGCGGCATTTTATCTGAGGCGGCATTTGATTTAGAGAGCAGATGCACGGCAAGCGTTGTGGTGGGCATCGGGCTCAACGTCACGACGAGTGAATTCCCGCAGGAGCTGCGCGGCATTGCGGGCGCTGTGTCGCAGGGCGATGCGTCGCGCGCGCAGATTGCCGCCGCGATCTTGAATGAGCTGCTGTCGCTTACGGCGTCCGGCGAGGATACGCGGGCAGAATATGCAGAGCGGATGTTTTTGCTGGGAAAGCAGATCTGTTATATCGAGCAGGGGATTGCACATCGCGCGCGGGCGCTTCGAATCGACCCGGACGGCGCATTGGTTGTTTTGGACAAAAATAACCGGGAAAAACACCTGCGAAGCGCAGAAATATCGATCCGCGCGGCGGAGGAAGATTAAAAAATAAAGCGTTTGAAACGACATGGCTGTTTGTGCAAATAGTCATGTCGTTTTTCACAATCTTTTTGTTATTTTTTGTACAAGTCGTCTAATTTTGACAATTCAAATAAAAAAGTATTGGCGTAGTAAACAAAGTTGTGGTACTATAACTTTATATCAATATAGAGACCGCGCGGCGCATCGGCTACGCAGTCTGTCAAGAAGACCGCATGGCATCACGCGTTGGCGGCGGTCTACTTGTTATAAAATTAACGATTTATGGGAGGATGCGGAATGCAAAACTGTAATGCACGGCTGCCCCATATCGGCACGGAAAAACAGGGGCGCGCGCTTTGTCAGGTCATTGAGGAGCATCGGGAGCAACAGGGCGCGCTAATGCCGATTCTGCAAAAGGCGCAGGAGATCTACGGCTATCTGCCGGAGAAGGTTTTGATCGCGATTTCAGAGGAGCTGGATATTCCGCTCAGCGAGGTGTACGGCGTGGTCACGTTCTATTCGCAATTTTCGCTTACGCCGAAGGGCGAGCATAAAATCAGCGTCTGCATGGGCACGGCGTGCTATGTAAAGGGCGCGGGCGAAATTTTAAACAAAATTTGCGAAAAAGTGGGCTGTCAGCCGGGCGAATGCTCGGAAAACGGCAAATTTTCCGTAGATGCGGTGCGCTGCATCGGCGCATGCGGTCTTGCGCCGGTCGTCACGGTGGATGACGAGGTATTCGGGCGTCTGACGGTAGACGACGTTGACCGGGTGCTCGCGAAATTTATGGACGAATGAGAGATATTTCTTTGCATATTTATGATATCGCGCAAAACGCGATCGAAGCGGCGGCGGACCATATTTTCATCACCGTGCTGGAGCACCGATTTATTTTGGCGGATAATGGACGCGGGATGGACGAGGAAACGCGCCTTCGCGCGCTGCGCGGCGGATTTACAACGCGACCGTCCGGGCATGGCGGGCATGGACTGCAAGCGCTTGCGCGCAACGCAAGCTCGCTCTGCGTGCTGAGCACGCCGGGGGTTGGAACGATGGTTGACGCGCGCTTCCCAAGCGAATTCCCGGAGGGGGATGCGGAAGTGAGCCTGCGCCTTCTGGCACAGATGAATCCGGATATCGCATGGATCTTTCGCCTGCACGACGCGGCGATTTTTGACACCCGCGCTATGCGGCGCGGCGCTATAAAAGGAGGGTAAAGGATGAAAAATCTTGCGGAGCTTGCGGCAATTCGCGAGAAAATGAAGCCTGAGGTCATTCTGCGCAAGGAGGACAGCGCGGGCGTGCGGATCGTTGTCTGCATGGGCACCTGCGGCATTGCGGCGGGTGCGCGCGATGTACTTGCGGCGCTGGTTTCTGAAGTAAACACCCGCATGATCCCGGATACGATGGTTACGCAAACCGGGTGTATCGGCATGTGCGATTTAGAGCCGATCGTTCTGGTGCAAACGCCGAAAAGCGGCGGCACGATCTATGTGAACATGACGCCGGAAAAGGCGCTCGAGGTTGTGGAATCGCACATTTTAAACCATCAAATACTTGAAAAATACACCAGGAAAAACGGATAGAGGAGGGAATGGATTTGAGTAAGATCAGGGCGCATGTTCTCGTCTGCGCGGGAACGGGCTGCACCTCCTCGGGCAGCGCGAAAATTTTGGCGCAATTAGAGCATGAGCTTGCGGCGCATGGGCTGCAGGACGAGATAAAAGTTGTAAAAACCGGCTGCTTCGGGCTGTGCGCGCTCGGGCCGATCATGGTGGTCTATCCGGAGGGCGCGTTTTATTCGCATATCACCGCGGACGACGTGACCGAAATCGTGGAGGAGCATTTGCTGAAGGGGCGCGTGGTCAAGCATCTGCTGTATGCCGAAACGGTTTCCGGCGATAAGATCAAGTCGCTCAACGAAACGCGGTTTTATAAGAAACAGCATCGCATCGCGCTGCGCAACTGCGGTGTAATCAACCCGGAAAATATTGAGGAATATATTGCGTTTGGCGGTTATGCGGCGCTGGGACAGGCGCTTTCCAGCTCAACTCCGGCGGAAACGATCGAAAAGATCAAGGCGTCCGGGCTGCGCGGGCGCGGTGGCGGCGGCTTCCCGACCGGCGTGAAATGGGAATTTGCCGCGCGTTCGCAGAGCGACCAGAAATATGTGTGCTGCAACGCGGACGAGGGCGACCCCGGCGCGTTTATGGACCGCTCGATTTTAGAGGGCGACCCGCACAGTGTGATCGAGGCGATGGAGATCGCAGGCTACTGTATCGGCGCAAATCAGGGCTTTGTGTATGTTCGCGCGGAGTATCCGATCGCGGTGCATCGTTTGGAGATCGCGATTGCGCAGGCGCGCGAATACGGGCTGCTCGGCAAGGATATTTTCGGAACCGGCTTTGATTTTGATATTGAAATTCGCCTGGGTGCCGGCGCGTTTGTCTGCGGTGAGGAGACCGCGCTGATGACCTCGATCGAGGGGCATCGCGGCGAGCCGCGTCCGCGTCCGCCGTTCCCGGCAGTCAAGGGACTGTTTGGTAAGCCGACGATTTTAAATAACGTGGAAACGCTTGCCAATATCCCGTGGATTTTGCGCAACGGCGTAGAGGAATTTGCAAAGATCGGAACCGAAAAGTCGAAAGGTACCAAGGTGTTCGCGCTGGGCGGAAAGGTGGTCAACACCGGTCTGGTCGAGGTGCCGATGGGCATCACTCTGCGCGAGATCGTGGAGGAGATCGGCGGCGGCTGCCCGAACGGAAAGAAATTCAAGGCGGCGCAGACCGGCGGTCCGAGCGGCGGATGCATTCCGGCGGAGCTGATCGATACGAAAATCGATTATGATAATCTTATCAGCATCGGCTCTATGATGGGCTCCGGCGGTCTGATCGTGATGGATGAGGATAACTGCATGGTCGACATTGCGAAATTCTTTTTGGAATTCACGGTGGACGAGTCGTGCGGGAAATGCTCGCCCTGCCGAATCGGAACGAAGCGCATCTATGAAATTTTAGATAAAATTACAAGCGGGCGCGGTACGCTGGAGGATCTTGACCTGTTAGAAGAGCTGTGCTTGCATGTCAAGTCGTCCTCGCTGTGCGGTCTGGGGCAGACCGCGCCGAACCCGGTGCTGTCAACGCTGCGCTATTTCCGCGATGAATATATTGCGCACGTTGTGGAAAAACGTTGCCCCGCAGGAGTTTGCAAAGCGCTTCTGCATTATCGCATCCAGCCTGAAAAATGTAAGGCATGTACAGCGTGTAAGCGCATCTGTCCGGTGGGCGCGATCTCGGGCGAGGTCAAGGTCGTGCATGAGATCGACCAGAGCAAGTGCATCAAATGCGGCGCGTGCATGGAAAAATGCCGCTTCGGCGCAATTATGATGGAATAGCGGGAGGGATACAGAATGAATACGATAACGCTTGAAATCAACGGCGTCGAGGTGCATGCCCCACAGGGCGCAACGATCCTGGAGGCGGCGCGCCTGGTCGGGATTGAAATCCCAACGCTTTGTTATTTAAAAGAAATCAACGCGATCGGCGCATGCCGCATCTGCGTGGTTGAGGTCAAGGGCGCGCGCAGCCTGGTCGCCGCGTGCGTCTATCCGGTCAGCGAGGGCATGCAGGTATTCACCAACACCCCGAAGGTGCAGAACTCGCGCCGCATGACGCTGGAGCTGATTTTATCCAACCACCGTATGGAATGCCTGACCTGCAAGCGCAACCAAAATTGCGAGCTGCAAACGCTGGCGCGCGATTTCGGGATCGAGACGGTGCGCTTCGGCAACCCGCGCGAGCTGCGCCCGGATATTGAAGACAGCGAGCTGCATCTGATCCGCGATAACTCCAAATGCGTGCTGTGCCGCCGCTGCGTCAGCATGTGCCGCGTGTCGCAGGCGGCAGGGGTCATCGGCCCGAACGAGCGCGGGTTTGACACGCATATCGGCTGCGCGTTTGAGAAGCATTTAAACGAAGTTCCCTGCGTGTCCTGCGGACAATGTATCGTCGTCTGCCCGACCGGCGCATTAACGGAGAAAGACGATACGCAAAAGGTTTGGGACGCGCTGAATGATCCGGAAAAGCATGTGGTGATCGCGCCTGCGCCGTCTATCCGCGTTACGTTGGGCGAGTGCTTTGGGCTTCCGGTCGGCACAAATGTGGAGGGCAAAATGGTTGCCGCCATGCGCCGGCTGGGCTTTGACCAGGTGTTTGACGTGGATACCGCGGCGGATATCACGATCATGGAGGAGGGGACGGAGTTTATCAAGCGACTGGGCGGCGGCGGTCCGCTTCCGCTGATCACGTCCTGCTCGCCCGGATGGATCCGCTTCTGCGAGCAGTTCTTCCCGGATTTTATTCCGAATTTATCGACCTGCAAGTCGCCGCAGCAGATGTTTGGTGCGATGACAAAGACGTATTATGCCGCGCGCGCGGGCATTGCCCCGGAGAAGATCGTGACCGTTTCGGTCATGCCGTGTACTGCGAAAAAATATGAGATCCATCGCGAGGATGAGCAGGCTGTGCAGGGGCTTGACGATGTGGATATTGCGCTGACCACGCGCGAGCTGGCGCGCATGATCCAGAAGGCGGGTATTTTATTCTGTGACCTTCCGGATGAGCAGTTTGACCCGGCGTTTGGCGTTTCGACCGGCGCGGCGGTGATCTTCGGCGCAACCGGCGGCGTGATGGAAGCGGCGCTTCGCACCGTGGCGGAAAAATTGGAAGGCAAGGAACTTCCGCAGATCGATTTTCTCGATGTGCGCGGGCTGGACGGGATCAAGGAAGCGGAATTTACGATCGCAGGGCGCACGGTGCGCGCCGCGGTCGCGAGCGGACTGTCAAACTGCAAGAGCCTGCTTGAGCGCATTCAGCGCGGCGAGGCGCAGTATGATATTATCGAGATGATGGCGTGCCCCGGCGGCTGTATCAACGGCGGCGGGCAGCCGATCCATAACGGCGCGGATCGCAGCTTCGGCGAGCTGCGGCGCAAGCGTATGGAGGCGATTTATGAGCAGGATAAGCATATGCCGCTGCGCAAGAGCCATGAAAATCCGGTCGTTCAAAAGATTTATGAAGAAATGATCGGCGAGCCGGGCGGCGCGGTTGCACATAAAACGCTGCATACCTCGTATAAGCCGCGCGAGAAATATAAAACGCGCGACGAATAAACGCCGCGTAAAAGCAAAAAATTCAACAGGGCGATCTGCAAATTGTGCAGATCGCCCTGCCGCGTACAGGCGCTTTTCCGGCATGGCATTGCTTTCTCCCGCTTTTGCGGAAAAAGAAAGGATGCCGGGATATTTCTGTTTTCATCTTGACTTTTCATCCCAATTCGTGTACCATGTGCTTGAGCAGATGTTTTGTGCAACAAACCGGGAAAATGGAGGGCTTGCGTGATGAAAAAAATTATATGTACCGTGCTGTGCGTTCTGTTTGTCTTTAGTTTATGCGCTTGCGGGGGCGACCGCAGCGAGGTGAAAACGCATGATGTTGCGTCGGAAATCTATTCGAAAAAGGATATCAACGCGGCGATTGATACGATCAAAAAAGAAATGAAGGCTCAGTGGAAGGGCTGCACGCTTACAGAAATTTATTATGCAGGGGACGACCGCTCGAAAAAAGAGCAAGGCTTCGCAGATCGAAACAACGCAGATGAAGTTATTGTTTTGCTTTCTTCGTTCGACGTCGATTCATCCGGCGGAAACGGGTCGTTAAACCCCAATAGTACATACGACGACTGGTGTTGGATCTTAGTAAGAACAAACGGTGGGCAGTGGAAGCATGTTGACCACGGGTATTAAGCCGAAATAGAGTATGCGAAATGAAAAGCAGCAGAAACCGGATACAGGCTGGTTTCTGCTGCTTTTATGTTTTTGTATGAGCGATTTGAGATGAGGGGAAGGATGACGCGCCGTAAAAACCCGCTGCCGTTGCAGAACGGCTCAAATCGTGGTACAATACTTTTGACATTTGCAAGCACATTGCGTCAGGACGGGTCCTCCAGCATGGCGGCGAGCAGCACGTTATAAATGCTCTCTGCGTTGCGCTCAAAATTGCGCGTGAACGTGCGCGCCTGCTCCTGCGTCAACACAGCAAGCTCAAGCGAAAGGATCTCTCCGGAATCGTCGCGCAGCTTGCAGCGCACGCAAAGCTCGCCGTCCTCCCGCGTGATCGTGCTTGCCTCCACCGAGCCGCGCCGTCGCACGGTGCGCATGATCCGGTCGACCGAATTATCCGCCCGGTCGCGAACAGAAACGGGGAGACTGCCCACGCAGATGTTTAAGTTTCTGCGCCCCTTCTGGCTGATGAAATGCATTTCATCATCATTGTGCTGCTCGCGGTGAACATGCTCGGTGCGCACCAGGTCGTTGAGGCAGTTGATATATTCAAAATAATCGATCGCATCGTCGCAAAGCACCATGTCGGTCAGGTCATGAAAGGCGACCGGCTCGCCCGCGCGGCGAAGGACATATAAAATTAAGGTTTTCAGCTCAAGCTCAGTGCGAATAAAGCCGTGACGTTGCATAGCGCCCCTCCGTTCTGTGATAAACCGCCGCGTCGAGAATTCGCGCGGGGTCGGCAAAACATAGTATAGCATAAAAGGATGTGTTTTTCAAATCATGCGAATTTTCAGGCAGCTGCTCATTATTCTTGCGGTGTGGCTTCTGGGCGAAACGATTTCCCGCGTGTTTTCGCTGCCCATTCCGGGCAATGTGCTGGGTATGCTTCTCATGCTGGCGCTGCTTCTTATGCGCGTGATTCGCGTGGAGCATGTTTCCGGGGTGTCTACGTTTTTTTTAGATAATCTCTCGTTTTTCTTTATCCCCGGGTCGGTTGCCCTGATGGTGGATTATAAGCAGGTCGGCGCGTCGCTTATTCCGGTGCTGGTTGCGATTTTATGCTCCAGTGTGCTTGTGTTTCTCGTGACCGGACTTACGACAGAATGGCTTTTGCGCCTGATTCGGCGAAGAAAGGAGAAAAAGAATGGAAGCGCTTCAAACGATCTGTAGCAGCCCGCTCTTCGGCATTTTGGTCACGCTTTGTGCCTATGAGCTTTCGGTTGTTTTATATAAGAAGACAAAATGTGTGCTGCTCAATCCGCTTCTGGTTTCCATTCTGCTTGTGATCGCGTTTCTGCTCGTGACCGGCATCCCGTATGACACGTATAATATCGGCGGGAGCGTGATCACCATGTTCATTTCGCCGATCACGGTCGTGCTGGCGGTTCCGCTGTATCTGCAAATTCAGGTTCTGCGCGACAATGCGGTTGTGATATTTACGGCGATCTGCCTCGGCTGCGTGACCGCGGTCGCAAGCATGTGCCTTTTCCAGATGTTTTTCCCGATGGATCCGCAGGTGTTCGCCTCTATTTTGCCAAAATCGATCACTACGGCGATTGCGGTAGAGGTTGGGCAGCAGTTCGGCGGGCTTGAGGCGATCACGGTGATCGCGGTGCTGATCGCCGGGCTGTTCGGCGCGATTTTTGCGCCGATGCTGGCGAAGCTGCTTCACATTCGCGATGAGATCGCGCTCGGGCTTGCGATCGGCACAACGTCACACGCGCTGGGAACCAGCAAGGCGCTGGAGCTTGGCGAGCGCACCGGCGCAATGTCCGGCCTTGCCATCGGTGTTGCCGGCGTGGTCACGGTGCTCGTTGCGCCGCTGCTTGTAAAATTATTTGGGGTGTTGTAATGAAAACGGTAAATCTTGAAGCTGGCATGCCGTTTGCGGATCAGGCGATCCGGCGGCTGACCTATGAGCTAAACTGCGCACGGCAACTCAAAACGCCCGGGTTTAAAATTATTCACGGCTACGGCTCAAGCGGAACGGGCGGCGTGCTCCGGCAGCGGCTGCGCGCCTATCTGGCGCGGCAGAAGGCGGCGGGCAAGGTGCGCATGGTGATCGAGGGCGAGCGGCTTTCTATTTTCGATGCGGAAACGCGCGATGCGTTTGCATATTGCCCGGACCTGCGCAGTGACCGCGATTTAGAGCGGCATAATAACGGCATCACTGTGATCATTTTATGAATTTTCTGCAAAAGCATAGACGCTTGCCGAAAAATGAGTTAAAATGATAAAAGACTTGGCGGGAGTAGTTCTTAAGGGAGTGACGATCATGAAGAAAAAAGTAACGATTTGGGTGATTATCGGTGTTCTCGTGCTGTGCGCGGCGGGCGCAGGCATCTGGTTTTGGATGAGCCGGGGCGGCGAAGCGCCGAAGGATGAGCAGCAGCCGAAGGACCCGAATGTAGTTGCGGGACAAGAGCTTGCGGATAGCGGCGACGTGGCGGCAGCCATTAAAAAATATGAAGAGACCATTCTGCAAAAGCCGGAGAGCGTGGATGCGAGCGTCGCGCTGGCAGAGGCATATGCCAAGCAGGGCGATATCGATAAGGCGCGTAAGGAGATCGACCGGATCGCGACGCTTGTGCCAACGGATACGCGCATTTATGACACGATGGTCGGCATTTATAAAGAGCAGAACCGCTATGTCGACGCGGCGCTTTTTATCAACTCAATTTCGGATGCGACGGTGCGCGCTTCTTATGAAAAGAAGCTGCGCGGCGAAGACTTCCCGATGTATACCGGGTTTGGCAATACGAGCGGCAACCTGACCAACGAGGGGCTGGTTGCGATCACGGACGACGCGGTGTATTACAGCGACAAGATGGATGGCAAGGCGCTGTATCGCGCGTCGCTCGACGGGAATGACAAGAAAAAGCTGTCTGACCTGCCCGCGCGCGATATCAACGTGTGGGGCGACACGGTGTATTTTATCGATTCTGATCAGTATAAGATCCACGCGGTCAAGACCGACGGGTCGGATGAGCGCGAGCTGATCAATGTGTTCGCGCAGCGGCTCATGATCATCGGCGACCGGCTGTATTACAGCAACTGGGGCGATAGCTGCAAGATCTACAGCGCAAAGCTTGACGGCACGGATAATAAACTTGCGATCGATGTACAGGTGTCGGAAATGTCGCTTTCCGGCGCATGGCTCTATTATATCGACCGGGAGCAGATGGATCAGGCGCTTTACTGCATCCGGATCGACGGGCAGGATAAAGCGCAGCTGTCAGAGGGCAACTCTTTGTTTGCAAGCGGCTTGGCGGACGAAGTGTATTTTGTGAACTGGGCGGATGGCGGCAAGCTTTACCGCATGCGGCGCGACCAGTCGACCGCACCGGAGGCGTTGAGCGAAAACAAGGTCGGTTATGTCAATTTATATGGCGATTGGGTATATTATATCGATTGGGTGAAGGGCGAGCACATTTATCGCCGCAATATCAACGACGGGACGGTCGAACAGGTCAATAACGATCCGTCTGAGGGCGTGTTTGTCAAGGGCGATTATGTATATTATTATAATTCGGCAGACGGGAAGCGCCTGTATCGCGTGAATACCAACGGCAAAAATAAAACGCTGATCGGGAAATAGGAGATGGCAGTATGATACGACATGTTGCGCAAATGGCGCATGAAACGTGCGAAAATGTCCGCGGCGGGCACGGCGTGTTTGAAAAAGAACACCTGATCACGGCGGAGGAGCTGCGCGGCTTTGGGAAAATGGCGGCGCGCATCACGCTGCAAAAGGGGCAGTCGATTGGGCGCCACTCGCATACGGAGGACGGCGAGATGTATATCATCCTCTCCGGCTGCGCATCAGTAGATGACAACGGAACGCCGCAGGAGCTGCACGCGGGCGACGTGATGTGGACCGCGCATGGAGAGTTTCATTCGATCGAGAACCGGCAGGATGCGCCGCTTTGCTTCCTTGCCATTGTGGTAGATTAAAAAATCCCGCCGAATGCATGGCATTCGGCGGGATTTTTTGCGACTTGCGCTTGGAGAAAGAAATTTTTACTGCTGTGGAAGGCACGACGCAAGAGCCTTTAACCCCGCCGGACGCATATCAGGCGGGGCATCGCGCTTACGGAATGGCGCGCAGCGGGATGCGCGTTTTATCGTTAAAATGTAAATCAACCGAGGAGCTATATTCCTCCTCGCTCACAGCATGGTCATTGACCGGATAGGTGGATTGCCGGTCGGATGCAAGATAGCTCATACGCACCTCGCCGGGGGCGATTTGCAGCTCGTTTTCCTCATTGATCGCAAAGAACGCACCGCCGCCCGCGCCTGTGCCAAAGCCGCCGTAGGTATAAACGCCGGGTGCGTTTGGGTTATAAGTATTGCCCGGATGCACAAGCTCGCCGTTTTGATATGCATAGACCTCAAGCTTGCGCGCACAGCCGACGAACAGGTGTAAACATAATTGCATTATGCGCCATCCAAATCCCTCAAGCTTGCGCGCACAGCCGACGAACAGGTCGCGCGTTTCGGCCTGGTCAATATCATAACGCGCGTAAGAGCAATGAGACGGGTCAGCTGCCTTTTTTTCTCCATTTGGGTGCGATAGGCAGACTGCACGGCGAGCGGAACGCGACATCCGGCGCGCTTTTTCCGCAGCTGCAAAGCAAAAACACGGCGCAACACCGATCATTTCCCAAACAGTGATGCGAGCCAGTTCGAATATATGCCGTGCTGCGCGGCGTTATGTTTTTGCAGCACAGTATGAGACAAGAGCGCAAAAAGCCCCCGGCATACGCCGAGGGCAAATTTGTTTATTATGCTTTTTCCAAAAGCTCGCCAAGCATGCGATCCAGCATCATGAGGCAGCGCGGCAGATGAAACGGCCCCTTATAGGTCGAGCCCTTGCACGGCGGCGCGGTCGGAACACCGTCGCGCCGGAGATATCCCCACCAGTCACCATATTCCGGCTCGGAGAAATGCGCCTTGCAATAGGCGAGCAGCTTTTCAAAAATCGCCCAATACGCGGCGTCCCCAGTGTCGCGATAGATCATGAGCGAGGCGATCAGCCCCTCGTTGTGCGGCCACCAGAGCTTCATGTCATGCTCATACGCCTCCGGCGGCTTCCCCAAGCAATCGACAAAATAAAGAATACCGCCAAACTCCTCATCCCAGCCGGCACGCAGCGCATCGTCAAACATCTCGACCGCCTGCCGGTGCAGCGTGTCATCCTTTGCAAAATTCGCCTGCTCCATCAAAAACCACGCGCATTCCATGTCATGTCCGGGGTTGACCACGCGCCCGGCGGTATAGGAAAGCTCGGGCGTGCCGTCCGGCGCAACGGATTCCAGCGTGGCGCGCAGCTCGGGCTTGCGGTGACGCAAGATCTGCGTGCACATCTCCTGCGCCCGCTGGTCATAAAGCGCGCGCCGTTCCGGATCGCAGCGCCGCATGATCGCCGTGATATTTAAATAAATCATCGGATCTGCCAGCGCGCGGGTGGCGCGCGTTTCCGGCTCGGTTTTTGCGCCAAGCCCGGTCGGATCAGCGATCAGGCCTTGGTTGAGCTGATTGATCAGCTCATAAGCGCGGCGTGCGCGCAAAAGCGCCGCCCGGTCGCCGCAAACGCCGTAGTATTCTGCGTTTGCCATGGCGTAAAATGCCTCAGAAAAGCAATAACGCCGCTGCCGAAGCGGACGCCCGTCCTCGGTCACGGTGAAATACAGACGGTCGCCGCAGGCGCGGTTGATACAGTGTTTCTCTAAAAAATCAAGGCAGCTCCGGCTTGCGGCAAGCCACTCCTCACGCACGCCGTACTGCCGGCAGAGCGCCGCAAACGTCCAGGCGCAGCGCCCCTGCATCCAAACGCTTTTGTCGGTAGAATACACCTCGCCCGCCTTGCCCAGACAGGTGTAAACGCCGCCATGCGCCGGATCAAGCCCGTGCGACAGCCAAAACCGGATCGATCGGCGCAGCTCCTCCTGCACCCAGGTTTGTGTTGCGCGCAGGGTTTCTTTGTTCATAAACAGATGCCTCCTAAGCCGCAAAGGCGCGCTTTGTGGTGAATGTGAAGTAGATCAGCCGATGCCGCCGCGATCGAGCGTACGAAACTGGATCGCCTCTGCGATATGCGGCGCGTGGATATCCTCAGAATGCGCCATGTCGGCGATCGTGCGCGCAATGCGCAGGATCTTCGCGTGCGACCGCCCGGTCAGCTTCAGCTTGTCAAACGCCGCGCGCAGCAGCGCGTCCGCCGCATCGTCGAGTCGGCAAAATTCGGCGAGCATCGGCGCGGTCATGCGCGCGTTGCAGGTCACATTCGTGCCGGAAAAGCGCTCGGTCTGAATCAGGCGGCCCTCGTTGACCCGTTCGCGGATCACGCGTGACGGCTCGCCCGGCTCGCGCGCGGAAAGCTCGTCATAATGCACGGCAGGAACCTCCACATGCATATCGATCCGGTCGAGCATCGGACCGGAAAGGCGCCCGATATACCGCTCGATCTCCCCGCGCGAGCAGGTGCAGCGCGCGGATGGATGCCCATACCAGCCGCATTTGCAGGGATTCATCGCGCCGACAAACATGAATGACGCGGGAAATGTGAAGCTGCCGGACGCGCGGGAGACCGTGATCTCGCCGTCCTCCAGCGGCTGACGCATCGCCTCAAGCGCATCGCGCGAGAACTCGGGCAGCTCATCCAAAAACAGCACGCCGTTGTGCGCGACCGAAATTTCGCCCGGTCGCAGCGGCATGCCGCCGCCCGCGAGCGCCACGGTCGACACCGTGTGATGCGGCGAACGGAACGGGCGCTGCACGACGAATGGATTGTCGCGTCCGGTCAGCCCGCAGACCGAATGGATCTCCGTCGTGGCGATGGATTCTTCATAGGTCATATCGGGCAAAATGGTGGGGATTCGGCGCGCGAGCATGCTTTTGCCTGCGCCGGGCGGACCGACCATTAAAATATTATGCCCGCCGGTCGCCGCGATCTCAAGCGCGCGTTTCACGTTTTCTTGCCCCTTTACGTCGGCAAAATCTGCCCCGTTGCAAAACACGCGCGGCGGCTGCCATTCCGGCGTGGGACAAAGCGCCCGTTCTCCGCGCAGATGCGCGATCAGCTCGGAAATATGGCGCACGCCATACACCGTAACGCCCTTGGCAAGTGTGGCCTCATTGGCGTTTTCCTCCGGCACAAACAGCGTAGTGATCCCCTCACGCTGCGCGCAAAGCGCCATCGGCAGCACACCGGTGATGCGCCGCAACGCTCCGTCAAGCCCCAACTCACCGAGAAACGCGCACTCTGCACCCGGCGTACGAATCTGCCCCGCCGCGCTCAGCAGACCGAGCAGGATCGGCAGATCGTATAGCGCGCCTTCTTTTTTTAAATCCGCCGGCGCGAGATTAACGGTAATGCGGCTGAGCGGGAAGTCAAACCCGCAATTTTTGATCGCACTGCGCACGCGTCCGCGCGATTCGCGCACCACCGCGTCCGGCAGACCGACCATATCAAACGCGGGCAGGCCGCTCGATAAGTCGCATTCCACGCAAACGACATACCCATGAATCCCTTGCAGCCCAAGAGATGTGATCGTTGAAAGCATCGATGTTCCTCCTTGAGACCATAAAAAGATCAAATATTCTGGAACGCTTATTCTTAGTGTAATACAAATTTTGCTGTGATTCAATAAAAAAATTACTTTTTTGCAAAAGATTTCCGAAAAAATGAGAGAAATTGACTAAAGTTTGGGGATGCGCAAAGAAAAAGCAAATGAATGGGCAAAAATTGTGTATATTTTCATGGAAAAGATGTTTACAGCGCGCGCGTAAAGTGATAAAATAAACACTATGAGACTATACCAGTAGGCTTCATCGCTGTAATACAAAGGAGGAAAACACCATGGCAAGAAAAATGAAAACCATGGATGGTAATACCGCTGCGGCGCACGTATCCTATGCGTTTACCGACGTTGCGAGTATTTACCCGATCACGCCGTCCTCTGTGATGGCAGAGCTGTCTGACAAATGGTCGGCCGGCGGAAGAAAAAATATTTTTGGGCAGGAGGTTCGCGTTGTCGAGATGCAGTCTGAGGCTGGCGCTGCCGGTGCGGTGCACGGCTCGCTCGCTGCCGGCGCGCTGACCACCACGTTCACTGCGTCGCAGGGTCTGCTCCTCATGATCCCGAATATGTATAAGATCGCGGGCGAGCTGCTTCCGGGCGTGATTCACTGTTCCGCGCGTTCGCTTGCGTCCCATGCGCTCAATATCTTTGGCGATCATTCTGACGTAATGGCTTGCCGCCAGACCGGCTTTGCAATGCTCGCTTCTACCAATGCGCAGGAAGTTATGGATCTTGGTGCGGTCGCGCATCTTTCCGCGATCGAGGGCCGCGTTCCGTTCCTGCATTTCTTCGACGGCTTCCGCACCTCCCATGAGATGCAGAAGATCGAGATCTGGGATTATGATCAGCTTGCTTCCTTCGTCGATATGGATGCGGTGAAGCGTTTCCGTGACCATGCGCTCAATCCGGAGCATCCGGTCCTTCGCGGCAGCGCGCAGAACCCGGACATCTTCTTCCAGGCGCGTGAGGCGTGCAACAGCTACTATGATGCGGTTCCGGCTGTTGTTGAGAAGTATATGGAAAAAGTTAATGCCGCGATCGGTACGGACTATAAGCTGTTTAACTACAGCGGCGCGCCGGATGCAGAGCATGTCATCGTTGCGATGGGTTCTGCGTGCGACACGATCGAAGAGACGATCGATCACCTCAATGCAAACGGCGAGAAGCTCGGCCTCATCAAGGTCCGCCTGTATCGTCCGTGGGTTGCGGAGAAGTTCCTCGCGGCGATCCCGAAGACCGTGAAGAGCATCGCTGTGCTTGACCGCACGAAAGAGCCGGGCGCTCTTGGCGAGCCGCTCTATCTCGATGTCGTCACCTCGCTGAAGGATAGCGAGTTTGCAAATGTGAAGGTCGCGGGCGGCCGCTATGGTCTTGGCTCGAAGGACTTCAACCCGGCATGCGTCATCGCGACGTATCGCAACATTCAGGGCAATGCGACGAAGAATCCGTTCACCGTCGGCATCAACGACGATGTGACCAATCTTTCGCTCCCGCTCAACGAGAACCTTGACACCACGCCGGCAGACATCGTCTCCTGCAAGTTCTGGGGTCTCGGCGCAGACGGTACGGTCGGCGCAAACAAAAACTCGATCAAGATCATCGGCGACCATACCGATAAAAAGGTGCAGGCGTATTTCGCGTATGACTCGAAGAAGTCCGGCGGTATCACGGTTTCGCACCTGCGCTTTGGCGACAGCCCGATCAAATCGACCTACTTCATTTCGCAGGCAGACTTTGTGGCGTGCCACAACCCGTCTTATGTGAATAAGTATGACATGGTGCAGGATTTGAAGCCGAACGGCACGTTCCTGCTCAACTGCGGCTGGAATTTAGACGAGCTGAGCCAGCACCTGCCGGGCGATGTGAAGGCTTATATCGCGAAAAACAACATCAAGTTCTACACGATCGATGGTATCAAGATCGCGCGTGAGATCGGTCTTGGCGGTCGTATCAACATGGTTCTGCAGGCTGCGTTCTTCAAGCTGTCCGGCATCATTCCGATCGACGATGCTGTGAAGTATATGAAGCAGGCGGTGATCGACACTTACAGCCGTAAGGGCGAGAAGGTCGTTGCGATGAACCATCAGGCGATCGATGCGGGTATTGCAAACGTTGTTGAAGTAAAAGTTCCGGCAGAGTGGGCAAATTGCTCCGGCGGAATTGAGTTTGCAAAGCCGGAGACCGACCGCGAGGAGCTGTTTGAGTATGTCAGCAATGTGATGCATCCGATCAACGCGCAGCGCGGCGATTCCCTCCCAGTTTCGACGTTTAAGGACACGGCGGACGGCACGTTCCCGCAGGGCTCTGCTGCATTTGAGAAGCGCGGCGTTGCGGTTGACGTTCCGATGTGGATCCCGGAAAATTGTATCCAGTGTAACCAATGTTCTCTCGTCTGCCCGCATGCGACGATTCGTCCGTATGCGCTTGACGCAGAGGAGATGAAGAACGCGCCGGCTGCCATTAAGTCGAAGCAGATGACCGGCAAGGGCTGCGAGGACAAGCAGTTCGCGATTTGCGTGACCGTGCTCGACTGCATGGGCTGCGGCATTTGTGCGAATATCTGCCCGGCGAAGGAGAAGGCGCTCGTGATGAAGAGCCTGGATTCGCAGCTTGATCAGCAGGCGTGCTATGACTATGCTGAAAAGCATGTCACGAAGAAGGATATCCCGTTTGCGAAGAACACCGTCAAGGGCAGCCAGTTCAACCAGCCGCTGCTTGAGTTCTCGGGCGCATGCGCGGGCTGCGGCGAGACGCCGTATGCAAAGCTTGTTACCCAGCTCTTTGGCGATAGAATGTATATCGCAAACGCGACCGGCTGCTCCTCGATCTGGGGCGGCAGCGCGCCGGCTACGCCGTACACGGTGAATAAGGACGGTCATGGTCCGGCTTGGGCAAACTCCCTGTTTGAGGACAATGCGGAGTATGGCTTCGGTATGCTCCTCGCGGTGAAGCAGCGCCGCGCGAAGCTGGCGGATATGATCACGGAGCTTGCGGCAAGCGACAAGGCTTCGGCTGAGGTCAAGGCTGCGGCGCAGGAGTGGCTTGACAATATGGATTGCGCAGACGGCTCGAAGGCTGCGGGCGCGAAGCTCGTTTCGCTCATCAAGGATATCGATTGCCCGCTCTGCAAGAGCATTCTCGATAATAAGGATATGCTGACCAAGAAGTCGATCTGGATCTTCGGCGGCGACGGTTGGGCATATGACATCGGCTTCGGCGGCTTGGATCATGTTCTCGCATCTGGCGAGGATGTCAACATCTTCGTCTTTGATACCGAGGTGTATTCCAATACCGGCGGTCAGGCTTCCAAGTCTTCGCAGATCGGTCAGGTTGCGCAGTTTGCGGCGTCCGGTAAGTCGATCAAGAAGAAAGAGCTTGCGCAGATCATCATGTCCTATGGCTATGTCTATGTGGCTCAGGTCGCGATGGGCGCAAACCAGAACCAGTGCATCAAGGCGATCTCTGAGGCGGAGTCTTACCATGGTCCGTCGCTCGTCATTGCTTACGCACCGTGCATCAACCACGGCATGAAGGGCGGTCTGACCAATGCGCAGGCTGAGACCAAGCGCGCGGTTGAGGCTGGCTACTGGCATCTGTTCCGCTTCGATCCGCGCCTCGTCGGCGAGGGCAAGAACCCGTTCCAGCTCGACAGTAAGGCGCCGACCGCAAATTATAAGGACTTCATCACGAACGAGACCCGTTATACGGCGCTCAAGCTCCAGTTCCCGGAGCGCGCGGAGAAGCTCTTTGATAAGGCGGAAGAGGCTGCGAAGGAGAAATACGAGCATTTCGTAAAACTCCAGAAGATGTACGATCCGAAGAACGACTAATCGTTTGGATTTTGCATAAGAGAAGGCTATCGATCCTATGCGGATCGATAGCCTTTTTATGCCTTCCGGCGCGAAGCAACCCCGGTTCTACCGGAGGGAAGAAAAACGGCTTTAGCATGCGGCTTTCCGGAGGAAAGCAATTGCCCAAGAAATAAGCATTTGAATGAGAGCGGGATGGACGCGGAAGGATGAAGCCTTTCTCGCCTACGGGAGGCAGTGCGTTCGATGCTCCTAAAAGGGGCTGGCGCAAACCACCGGCAACCTGACGACTATGATCTTGCACGGCGCAAAGGGCGAAATATCGGCATTGCCCGCGCAGGCACCCCCCCCACGCGGGCAATGACCCGGCGTTTTTCTCTGCGCGCGGACTACCACACAGCGCATCCCACCTTGCAGGTTGATCAAAGCAGAGCGCTTTCCTGCGCGCGCCGCAATGCGGGCGAAAATCAAGCATAACGGCAGCCGCAAACATCCTGCCGCGACCGGAATTTGACTGATATTGCCGGAGAATGACGGCAAAATGAGACGGGCAACATTTGACAATTTACTTATGCCGCAAAAGCTGATATGATAAGTGCAGGGCAGCTGCGCGAGGGGGAATGGACATGAAAAAATATTATTTTGAGGATGGAAACAGTAAAAATCTATATGACGTGTCATTCTATGTGGACGAACGCACCTATGATTATAATACCTATAAACAGATGGCGACGCAGTGGCCCTATTTTCACGAGTGCTTTGAGATCATGCTGATCGAAAGCGACGATCTGTCCATGACGATCAATGAAAAGACCTATCTGTTGCAGCACAACGACCTTGTGATCTACAGCCCGGATGATTTCCATCGATATATTTTAGAGAAGGATGAGGTGTACCGACGGCTTACCTGCACGTTCAGCTGCGAATACATTGAAAAATTCGGAACGAGTGAGACCGACCTGCTGCGCTGTTTCCGGCAACGCGAGCCGGACTTTTGCCCGATCCGCAGGCTGAACGACAGCCAGGCGGCGGCGATCGCCGCACTCATGCTGCAGGCCGGGCGGGTCAGCAAATCCAACGAATACGGAAGCGATGTGGCGACGCAGTGCATCCTGACCCGAATCCTGATCTACGCCAACCAGCTGTTTGCGGATACTTCGCGCGCGCTTCTTGACAATACGCCAAGCGAATATGAAAAGTTACGACCGGTGATCACCTATATCAACCAAAATTTAAACGAGGAGCTGACGATCCAAACGCTTGCGCGGCATTTTTTCATCAGTGAGCGGCATCTGTGCCGTCTGTTTAAAAAATATCTGGGCTATACGGTGAATGAATATGTCACCTCCCGGCGCGTGATGCAGGCGGCCGCGCTCCTGCGCGACGGGAAAAGCGTGGCGCAGACCTGCGAAGCGGTGACGCCCGAGGGCGAGAGCCATTTTATCGGCGTGTTTAAAAAGCTGGTGGGTACAACGCCGAAGCAATACGCCATGCGCTTTAACAAATAGAAGGACATAAGCGAAGAAATCAATGAGAGACAAGAGGGAACAGCGCCTCTGTGCGGAAAAAAATTTCGCGCAGGGGCGCTGTATTGCTGCGTTGGTGATATGCGCCGCGCGGTGCTGCGCATGAGCAAATCGCCATAATATGGCAGCCTAATCATACTATACGAGAGATTTCCTGCCATTTTTACAGAATTTTAATAAGAATGCACATAAACATGTCTTAAAATTTATATTTATTTGCACGTTTGCGTGAGAAATAGAATTTTGTTGATGCTATAATAGAATTACGAAAGGTCCTTGTGCTGCTCGCGTTGCTCTGATAAAAACTGGGAGGGATTGGAGGGCGCGCAGCAGAAAAATCGAAAGGAAGGGAAGGAAACGAGAATGAAGTTACGTAAAAAATCGGGACGGAAACGTCTGCTTGCGCTGAGCTTAACAGTTACGCTGCTGATGAGTTGCATTTCTTCGCTTGCAGCTGCAGCGCCTACGCCGGAGAATATCACGGCGGGCAACGCAAGCTATTTCTACAATTATCGAAAGCTTGACAAGTGGTTTGCGGGCGGCGGCTGGAATGAGGGCGTCGATCCGACTACGGTTACGGATTTCGAGATGACACGAACCGGAGGGGAGAATGAGATCCACCCGGACGTGGAGAATTGCAAATCCGCGCCGTGGCGTTATGTCGGCGTCAGCGATGGCGCGAAGCTGGTTTATATCGGCAACGCCTTCGGGCTGTCCTTGCAGCGCACCGGCAAAGAGGTCGATCCGGCTGGGCTGAGCCTTTCGATGCAGATCGTTGTGGCGGCGCCGGGCACATACACGCCGGTCGCGTTGAATGCGATTTGGGTAAACGGCGTGACCGCGGAGATCTTCATCGCGCCGAATTATGAAACCAACCCGACCGCAGAGAAATATTCGGTCGGCACGATCGATACCTATGGCGCTACGCAGAACGTGGATGCAGAACATGCATTGTCTGACGTTTCGCTTGCAACCGGGGTATATACGGTGACGTATATCGTTCGCGGCATGAACGAGGCGGGCGCGCTGAATGAATGGAATAATCTTCTGATGATCCGCGGGCTGCGTCTCGATCTGGTTTCACCGGGCACGCTTTGGTATAACTTCCGCAAGGGCAGCTATTACCTGGGCGGCGCGTCATACAGCAACTGGAATGACGGCGTTGCCATTACGGATATGAATGATTTCGCGATGACGACGGCGGGTCGTCCTGCCGAGGTCCATCCGGATAAGCAGGCGACCATGTCTGACCCGTGGATCTACCATGCCACGGGCGAGAATTCAAAGCTTGAGTGGAACGGCGTGGCATACGGGCTGTCGCTGCAGCGCGTGCCGCTCGATAGTGATGGCGTGGGAACGTCTGCGTCTATGGAGATCATGGTTCCGCGCACATCGACCTACACGCCGACCGTTCAGCATGCGAAGTGGCAGCCGGGCGCACAGGTCGAGGTGTTTATCGCGCCGAGCGACGCGGCGAATGTGCTTGACGCGCAGTATTCCGCCGGTACGCTTAACACCTGGGCGGCGGATGCCGACCTGGAGGCGGAAAGCGAGTTGAACGAGCGGACGCTGACCGCCGGCAATTATATTGTAACGTTCCGGGTGACGAGCCATCATGCGAGCGCCGTGGCGAACGCTTATGGGCATGAGTTTATGTGCCGCAGCATGAAGCTGGTTCCGGTGGGGCTTGTTGCGAAGATCACGGGCGACAAGCCGGGCGCGCTTGAGCTGGAGGAGACGCGCCGCATCGCGCTCCACTACGACCCGGGCACGGGCAGCGCGACGCCGCTCACCGAGGAGGGCGTTGTTGCTTCCGCCGAGCCGGCAGGGATCGTTGGCGCTTCGATCGAGCGCCAGAGCGACGGCTCCAATCATCTGGTTCTGACCGGCGTTTCCGCCGGCGACGCGAAGGTGACGGTAAAGGCGAACGTTTCCGGCAAGGAAGTGACCGGGACGTTTGACGTCAGCGTGAAGAACACGGTGGTCAAGCCGAAAACCGTGATCGACTTCACGGATGCGCGCGGCGAGGAAAATATTTGGAACGCGACCATTGCATCGCATGGCTGGCAGCTTTCTGACGAGCTGACCTCCGCAAGCCTGCAAAATGAAAACAGCGTGCGCTTCCAGTCCTACGGCATGCAGATCCAGAGCTATGGTCTGGGCGAGATGGTCGGGCTGCAGTTTGAAGTGAAAAAAGACGGAAAGTATGACGTTTCCATGAACGGCGGGCAGTTCGGTCTGGGCGGATACGGCGGCATCTATGTGGATGGCGCATATCTCGGTCAGTATGATTTCTACAGTGCGAGCGGAAATGTGAATGGCGAAACCGTCAACCTGCGCTCGGTCGCGCTTGACGCGGGCACGCATACGCTCGTGATCAAGGTAATGAACCGCGGCGCGGGCGGGTATCCTAACATGTACCCGAAGAAAATTACCTTCCAGGGTGTAGACGAAATGTCCGCGCTTTCCGAGGTGCAGGTCAGCCTGCAAAGCGGCGAGATCAACGCGAGCAGAACGACGATGGCGTCCTCCTCTGTCACGCTGGAGAACGGCGCGGCGTTTGCGCTGCTGCCGAAGCTGGATGACAGCGCAGACAACGGCTATTCCATCGTTTATGCAAGCGAAGACCCCGCGATCGCCACGGTGGATGAAACCGGCAAGGTGCGCGGCGTTGCGGAGGGCGAGACCAATATCACCGCAACGGTCACGATCCATGGCGTGGAAAAAACCGGCAAGGCGGCGCTTAAGGTGCTGCCGCGCCCGGCGCTTCCAAGTCTCACGCTTGATTTTAAGCAGGACCATGCGACCACCGTGCAGAAGGCAACGATCGATGTGCATGGCTGGCAGTTAAATAAAGGGATGACATCAAGCCTGTTTATTCCGGAGAGCGATCTGCTTCGCTTCCAGACATATTACGGAATTCAGATTCAGGCAAATGCAGGCCATCAGGTCGCGCTTGACTTTGACGTGCCGGAGGATTGCGACTATACGATCACGTTCCGCGGCGGCAACTTCTCCTCCGGCGGTATCGGCTATTTATATCTCGATAGCAAATATATCGGCGAGTATAATTTCTATGCCAACACCGGAACAGCGGACGGACCGCTCGCCGCGCTGCGCTCGATGTATTTGACCGAGGGCAGACACACCATTATGTTCCGTGCGGTGTCCGCAGGAGCGGGCGGCGGCGCAGCCATGTATCCGGGCAAGCTTGTGCTGCAGGGCATTGCGAAGGCGGATGCGCTTTCCGGCGCGTCTGTCACGCTGAATAAAAACGAGGTGGCGGCCGGCGAAAGCGCACAGGCGACCGCGAGCGTTACGCTGGAGAGCGGCGCGCACTTTGTGCCGCGCGAAGATCTTGACAACAGTGGCGGCACAGAGTATGCAATTGCATATCGCAGCGAGAACGAGGAGATCGCCACGGTCGACGCATCCGGCGTGGTGCGCGGCGTTGCGCCGGGCAAAACCAATGTGGTCGTAGAGATCACGGCGGGCGGCGTGACAAAAACAGGCGCGGCGGAAATCACGGTTAATACCAAGACGATCGATCAGATGGAGATCCTGACCAATGCCAGCGGCTATTATTTGGGCTTCCCGGTCACGCTGGACACAAAGCTTACTTATAATGACGGCACAGAGGTCGCGAAGGATGATTATAGCGTCACCTTCACCGCAGAGCCGGCGGATGTGCTGAAGATCGAGGGAAATGTGGCGACGCCGCTGCGTGTGGGCAGCGCGAGGCTGACCGCGAATGTTACATACAACGGCAAGGTGTTGCCGTTTGCGAAAGAGATCAACGTGCTTGCGATCGAGCTGCAAGAGGTTCTGGTCAGCGGCAACAAGGCGTTCTTGTCCTTGAGCGATCAGGAGGGCGTTACGCTTACCGTGCGCGGCGTGAACAATAACGGCTCTGCCGCAGATCTTTCGGCGGCGAGCTTCCAATATGAGTCGCTCGATCCGGAGATTGTGTCGGTCACGGAGAACGGGATCGTCCGCCCGGTCAAGACCGGTCATGGGCAGATCCGCGTCACCGTCACGTTAAACGGCACGGTGAAGACCGGACTGTACGAGATCACGGTAGGCTCTGGCAAGACCGAGCCGACGCTCTATACCAACGAGATGCGCGCGGCGGCGCAGGAGAATGCGGAAAAATATCCCTGGGCGCGCACGATCCGCGACAGCGCGGTGAAAGAGGCGGATAAGCAGCTGCGCTCGCTGGATGAGCTGTATGACATGATCCCGTATGAGAACATTCCGCGCGCGATCATGGTTGGCTTAAAGGGCGACCCGAAGGGCTATACCTGCCCGTATTGCGAGGTTGAACTGCGCGCGGCATATGGCTACTATCCGTGGCTCTGTGATCCGCTGGCCGAGCCGTGGAAGATCCAGTGCCCGGATTGCCGCAGAAAGTTCCCAAGTAACGACTTTGCAAGCTATTATCAGAGCGGACTGGACCAGAAGGGTCAGTTTATCCCTGAGCTTGCGAAGGAAAAGGGACAGGAGTATTTAAAGAATATCCTTTATCCGGAAAAAGGCGAGGGCTGGGGCGTTGACGACGGCTTCGGCTACGTGACCGGCAAGATGGCGACCGATAAGATCCGTGAGGTCAAGACCTTTATTCCGTATTATATGCATTGGGGTCTGTGGTATGAGATGAGCTCCACGGTCGGAACGGGCGCGATCGGCGATGCGCTGCGTTCGTTCCGCGATGCGTATCTCTATACCGGGGATATGAAATACGGCCGCGCGGGCGCGATTTTGATCGACCGTATCGCGGACGTATATCCGAGCTATAACCTGAATCAGTGGGCGGCGCAGTATCCGAACTCTGACGGCGGCTTTAACATGGGTAAGGTTCTGGGCAATATCTGGGAGACCGATCTTGCGCCGTGGCTTGTGACCAGCTATGACGCATTCTACCCGGCGATGGAGGATGAGCAGGTCATTCAATACTTATCCGAAAAATCGGCGGAAAAGGGGCTTGCCAACCCGAAAACCTCGGCGGATTATATCCGCGAAAATTGCGAGACCGGCATTCTCCGCGAGGTTGGCCGCGCATGCCGCACGGCACAGATTTACGGTAACTTCGGCATGCATCAGAAGGTCATGGCGCAGACGGCGGTCGCGCTGGATACCATGCCGGAAACCGGCGAAATGATCGACTGGATCTTCCGCGCGGAAACCGCAACGCCAACGCTTGCAAGCGGCAATGCGGGCGGCGGCATCATGACCGGCATTATCAACATCGTTGACCGCGACGGCACCGGCAACGAGGTCGGCGCAAGCTACAACTCAAGCTGGATGGCGAATATCCAGGGCATCGCGGAGGTGCTCGCCGGATATGACGGCTATCAGGGCGCGGACCTTTATAAAAACCCGAAGTTTATTAAGATGATCACGGCGATCATTCCGCAGACCATGGTCGGGAAATATACCGTTCAGCTCGGCGACTATGGAAAGTGCGCGGATCACTCGTTTGCTAAGAATAAAGATTCCCTGCTTGCGGCATATCTCCAACTCCGCACGCCGGAGCTTGCCCAGCTGGTGTATCTGGTAAACGACAATCAGGTCGATGAGCTGCATCTTGATATCTTTGAAAAAGACCCGGAGAATATCGGCGCGGAGATCCGCGAGGTGATCGCGCAGTATGGCGAGTATCCGTTTGAAAGCGTGATGAAATCCGGCTTTGGGCTTTCCGTCATGCGCGGGGGCGAGTATCGCAAGGGCTCCGGCGTGATGGCCGAGCGCGATACCCGCCGCGATTTCTGGATGTTCTGGGGCAAGAACGGCTATGGTCATTCGCATATGGATAAGCTTTCGATCGGTATGGACGCTTACGGCTTCAATATGATGCCGGATAACGGCTATCCGACCACGACAGGACCTGATCCGGAGCGTATGCAGTGGAACCGGACCACGATCTCGCATAATACCGTGGTCGTCAATGAGGAGGAGCAGGGCAACGCGGCAGACGCAACGCCGCTCCACTTCGACGTGGGCGAAAAGGTTCAGGTGATGGATGTCGACGCGCCGCAGGCATACGCGGGCAAGGTCGATACCTATCGCAGAACGGTCGTTATGGTCGATGTCGACGATGATATCAGCTACGGTGTGGACTTCTTCCGGATCATAGGCGGACACGACCACCTCTATTCGTTCCATTCGCAATCAAAGGAGCTGGTAGAAACCGAGGGTCTTGAGCTGGCCAAGCAGGTCGATGCCGAGGGCAATTACGTCGGCTCTTATGCGGGCGCAGACGTCGCGTGGGGACCGGACCCGGATTCCGACCCGACGCAGTGGTTCCCGAAGCTGCGCTACCCGAAGGGCTATACCTGGCTGCGCAAGATCCGCCGTGACGCCGCCCCGGCAAGCGGTAACTTCAGCGTTACGTTTAAGCAGACCGATTTCTGGGAGTATCTCCCGACCGGCATGGAGCTGTACCTGCGCATGACGATGTTAAACGATTTCACGCCGTCTGAGGTCACGATCGCCGAAGGCGTTCCGCCGCAGGTCGGCAACAGCAAGGTTGACGCGCTCGATTATGTGCTTGTGCGCAATAAGGGCGCGGAAGGGCTGGATACGCTCTTCACCACCGTGCTTGAGCCGTATAGCGGCGAGCGGTATCTGCAGGATATGGAGAGCGTTTCCACAAGCATCCTCTCCGGCACGCAGAACGCGGATGACGCGGTGCGCGCGCTGAAGATCACGCATAAATCCGGCCGTGTGGACTATGTGGTTTACGCAACGAACAACAGCGTGACCTATCGCGTGGACGATAAGTTTGACTTCCGCGGATTTATCGGCGTGGTCAGCTATGCGGACGATATCATCACTTATCAGTATTTAAACGATGGCGATCTGCTCGCCGGGCAGGAGGCCACCGCGGCGATCACCGGGAAAGTTCTTGATTTCACAAAGGAACTGACGGCTGAAAACGTGATGACCGTCCGGTGCGATCAGAAGATCGATCCGGCGAAGCTTTCCGGAAAATACGTTTATGTGGATAACGATGGGCTGGAAAACGGCGCATATCGTATCGAGAGCGCGATGTATGACGAAGCGGGCAATCTGCTGCTCAGCACGGGCGATACCTCATTTATCCGCGAGTATCGCAACGACAATGATTTAAGTCAGGGCTATACGTATAAGATCGCGAAGGATCAAACGCTGCGTATTCCGCTCTCGGATGAGAGAAATGATGCGCCGGTGTTTGAGGCGATCGGTGAGCAGCGCGTTGAGGTCGGAAGCGAATTGCGTCTTTCCGTCCGGGCGGTCAGCCCGAGCGGGCGTGACCTGACCTATGCGGCGAAGGTCTTGCCGTATGGCGCACAGTTTGACCCCGCAACGCAGATGCTGACCTGGATCCCGAGCAGCGGTCAGGTCGGTGATCAGTACGCGACGATTGAAGTGACGGACGGCAGCAATACCACAAGCACCAGCATCCCGATCAAGGTCTACCACGGCACATCGGGCGGCGGCACCACCGGCGGCGCAGGCGGCGGCACGCCGAGTCCGCAGCCGCAGCCGCAACCACAGCCGCAGCCGCAGCCGGACACCAAGCCGGAAGAGGATGAAACCACCTTCGCGGCAAGCCCGGATGAAACGACCGCTTCGAACAAGCTCGGCAGCGT
>CAKUEM010000005.1 GCA_934646115.1 uncultured Oscillospiraceae bacterium | reverse complement strand
GCATAGAAAAAGGAGGGGGCAACCCCTCCTTTTTGCCTGCGCGCGCGGGCGCGTTCGCGCATTTCGCGCCGCCGCGCCGGGTTTCTGCGGCGCTTTGAAAGAGAAAATGCCGCGCTGCGGACGAGCACACAGATGCGCGCTCTCGCATGCAGTTTATGCAGTAGCTCAAATTGTCGAAATATCTGAATTATGTAAACGAATAACGCGGTGGATAACTGGGGTGTATTCCGCGTTTGCAGACTTGGAAAAAAGTGAAAGTAATCCGCGCAAGCATTGTGCCGCAATGGGTATGTGCATGTGGACAACTCTGTGGATAATGTGGATAACTATCTGTAGAACTTTAAAAAAACAGAAATTACGTAAACTTTTTTCAGCGCGTGGGCGGAAAGGAGCAACATGAGCCAGATGTGTAAAAACCGGGAAAAAACACAGATTTTATCCCCGGTTTTGCCATTGCAGAGCCTGCATAAAATATGCAGAAGTGCATAAAACATAAAGAATGATATACGGATTGTAATCGTGCATCCAATATCACGCAGAATAGGTAAGTTTCCACGATTCTTTGCCGGGATTGATTGACAATCGGCTGCAAAAATATTAAAATAATAATATTAAAGAATTTGAGAGCAAAGACCTGCGTGAGGCGCAAGCCGGCGGTGCGTGCGCGGGGAAATATGCCGCCGGAGAAATGGTGGAAAATAACATGGCGAATGAAAACACAATGAAGTCGTTTGAAAAAATTATCGAGATGCAGCTTGCGCGCATCGAGGCGATGAAGGCGCAAACTGATTTTATCGATTATAATACGTTGCCAAAGCTGATTATCGGCGTTTGCGGCGGCGATGGCATCGGTCCGGCGATCACGCATGAGGCGCATCGTGTGCTTGAGACATTGCTGGCGGACAAGGTGCGCGCGGGCAAGGTGGAGTTCCGCGTGATCGACGGGCTGACGATCGAAAACCGCGCCGCAGCAGGCAAGGCGATCCCGGACGATGTGCTGGCGGAGATCAAGCAGTGCCACGTGCTGCTCAAGGGTCCGACCACGACGCCGCGCGCCGGCGATCCGTGGCCGAATATCGAAAGCGCGAATGTTGCGATGCGGAAAGAGCTGGATCTGTTTGCGAATATGCGCCCGGTCAAGGTGCCGAGCCAGGGGATCGACTGGATGTTTTTCCGCGAGAATACCGAGGGCGGCTATGCGGTCGGAAGCCTCGGTGTGAATGTGACCGATGACCTCGCGATCGACTTTACCGTTGCGACCACGCAGGGCAGTGAGCGCATTGCGGAGCTTGCCTTTGATTATGCAAACCGCATGGGGCGCACCCGCGTGACCGCGGTGACCAAGGCGAACGTCATTAAAACGACCGACGGAAAGTTTTTAAATATCTGCAAAAAAGTGGCGGAGAAATACCCGAACATCGCGTTTGACGACTGGTATATCGATATCATGACCGCGAAGCTTGTGGACGAAAAGCGCCGCCGTGACTTCCAGGTTCTGGTGCTTCCGAACCTGTATGGCGACATTCTGACCGACGAGGCGGCGGAGTTCCAGGGCGGCGTCGGCACGGCGGGCAGCGCGAATATCGGTAAGCGCTACGCGATGTTTGAGGCGATCCATGGGTCCGCACCGCGCATGGTGGCGGAAGGGCGCGACAAGTATGCAGACCCGTGCAGCATGCTGCGCGCATCGGTTATGCTGCTGGAGCATATCGGTGAGGTTGAGCTTGCAAAGAAGCTGGAACGCGCGCTGGATATCTGCATGTATGAGGAAAAGAAGGTCGTGATCACCGGGCGCGATACCGGCGCGACCTGCGCGGAATTTGCAGATTATGTGATGAGTAAAATCCAGTAAAATAACGCGAGAGAGGAACGAGTTATGCAGAGGGAACAGGTCTCAAAGGCAGTGATCCGCCGGATGCCGAAGTATTATCGGTATCTCGATGAGCTGCATCAGGATGGCATTACCAAAATATCGTCCCGCGCGCTGGCGGACCGTATGGGGCTGACCGCCTCGCAGATCCGGCAGGATTTTAACTGCTTCGGCGGGTTCGGACAGCAGGGCTATGGCTATAATATCGAGACCCTGATGAACGAGATCGCGTCGATCATCGGCGTGAATCGCAAGCACCGCGCGGTGATCATCGGCGTCGGAAATATCGGGCGCGCCCTCATTCATAATTTTGATTTCTATAAATGCGGCTTCACGCTCAGCGCGGCGTTTGACGCGGATGTTGCCATCGTCGGCACGAATATCAACGGGATCACCGTGCATCATATCGACGAGCTGGAAGAATATCATGCGAAAACGCCGGTTGAGGTCGCGGTGCTGACGCTGCCGAAAAATCCTGCCCCCGCCATGGCGGAGCGGCTTGCGCGTATGGGTATCCGCGGGATCTGGAATTTCACCAATGTGGATCTTAAAATGAAGCATCATGACGTGATGATCGAAGACGTTCATTTTTCTGATAGCCTGATGACGCTTTGCTATCAGATCACGGATTAGCCTATGAACACACGATGGATCGCATGGACGCTTGCGTTTGCGCTGCTGCTTGGGGCGGGGCTTTCCGCCGCAGGCGCGCAGGAGCAGGTGGTCTCGCTTTCATATTTAAATAAAACCGTTCAGCCCGAGCTTGCGGATGCGGTGACGGCGCGGGTCGCGCAGATGATCGAAAGCCCGGATGCGGTGACGGCGCGCGGGCAGGCGGCGGTGAGCGCCATTTCCAAAAACGGCGCGATCGATTCCGTTGCGCGCCGCGTGCTTGAGCGGCTGCAAATGCAGGGGCTGTATCTGAACCAAACCAACGGCGCGCGCGCGGTCACATTGAAAAAAGACGATGTGATCTCCGGCGCGGCGGGAACAACGCTTTTGCTCCGCCGGGGTAGCGGCACGGTCATCAATCACCCGCTCGTGAACATCACGCGCGGCGAGCTTTCCGGTGCGGGCAGCGCGGCGGCGCAGAATACGCGCTACCTGCTGCCGAGCGGGAACGGCGCGGGCATCCGCGTGACGTCCAACACGGCGGAGGTGCTGGTAGATGGGGCGTATCGCGTGGTTTCCGTGCGCTATCGGGCGCAGTATTTTGACCTTGCGGACGCGCTGAAAACGATGGATCTGTTCCGCGGCAGCAATATCGGCTATGAGCTTTCGCGCAGCGCAACGCGCACCGAGGCGCTTGTGATGCTGCTGCGCCTGCTCGGCGAGGAGGATGCGGCGAAGGCGTATACCGGCGCGCTTCCGTTTCAGGATGTGGACGCATGGGCAAGACCGTATGTCGCATACGCTGCGGCGCGCGGCTATACGCGCGGCGTTTCGGCCACGCAGTTCGGCGGCAAAAACCCGGTCAGCGCGAACCAGTATATGACATTTTTGCTGCGCGCGCTCGGCTATGACGATACGAAGGGCGATTTTCGTTGGGACCATGCGATGGAATTTGCGGTCTCAAAGGGGAATTTGTCGCAGACGACGCGCACGGCAGTTGAAAAAGCTGGATTTCATCGCGACCAGATGGTGCTTTTGTCTTACACCACGCTGTTTGCAAAGCGAAACGGCGGGGAGCAGACGCTTCTTGAGACGCTCATCGCGTCCGGCGCGGTGGACAAAAAGGCCGCAGACGCTGCGGTGCAAGGGGTTACGCGCCCGGATTTGTAATTATTTGATACAATTATGTAATGCTTCTTTAACGACAATAACAAAAAGATGTGGTATGCTATTCTTGTAAATAAGGATACCGCATCTTTTTCTTTTCTTTGTAACAGCAGCGCCAAGCTGGCGCCCGGCGGCGGCAAAGTACCGTGCTTACATGCTATTACGCGGGTCAGTCATTTGGAAATGCGCTGGAATGCGGGGTCACCCGCGCGGATTCTTCCTAATTATCAGTAATCGAGGTCAGGCGAAAATGCACGCCTGACCTCGTGCTTTTGCGCAAAAAAAACAGGGGCGACGCGATGTGTGTGGATAGAAATTCCGTGCGATATGTGATATAATAAAAAATAAATCTGCACAGAAAGCGCGGCGTTATGCGCTTTCTGTGCGGTCGAGCTCAATGAGAAAAGGAGGAGGGCTCTGATCTTTTTTGGCATGAAACAGCTCACGCGTCATGTGGAGATCAAGGGCGAGCTGCCAAGTGAAGCAAGCATCTTAAAGCAAACGATTCAGATCGCATGGCCCTCGATCGTAGAGTCATTTTTGATCTGCCTGGTCGGTATGATCGACACGATGATGGTCGGGATCCTCGGTCCGGTCGCTATCGCGGCGGTCGGCTTGACCACGCAGCCAAAATTTATCGGGCTTGCGATTTTTATGTCATTATGCGTTGCGATCAGCGCAATCGTCGCGCATCGGCGCGGCGAAAAGGATGCGGAGAGCGCGCGGCGCGTGCTGGTGCAGTCGCTCGTGATCGTGATCCTGCTCGCCGTGATCATCTCGGCGGTCAGCGTGATTTTTGCAGAGCCGATCATGCGGCTCGCGGGCGCGCAGGATGATACGCATGCAGACGCGGCGCTTTATTTCCGCATCATCATGGGCGGAATGCTGTTTAACGTCATTTCCATGACGATCAACGCGGCGCAGCGCGGCGCGGGCAACACGCGCATCGCCATGCGCACAAATATGGTGTCAAACGCGGTCAATGTGGTGTTTAATTACCTGTTGATCGGCGGGAATTTCGGGTTTCCGCGGCTCGGCGTGATGGGCGCCGCGATCGCGACCGTGCTCGGCTCAATCGTTGCGTGCGGCATGAGCATCGCCTCGGTGTGCAAGAAGGACACGTTTTTGTCGCTGCGCGGGTTTCACCACATGTCGTTTGACCGCGCAACGCTGTGGTCGCTGTTTAATATCGGCTCAAGCACGCTGGCGGAGCAGGTATTTCTGCGTATCGGGTTTTTAATGTATGCAATTATTATCGCAAAGCTTGGCACGATCGAATTCGCCACGCACCAGATTGGCATGAATATCATGAGCCTGTCGTTCTCGCTGGGAGATGGATTATCGACCGCGTCGGTCGCGCTGGTCGGGCGCAGCCTGGGCGAGCGAAGGCCGGATCTTGCGCGGATCTATGCGCGCGTTTGTCAGCGGATCGGCGTGATCTTCTCGCTCATTATGGCGGTGCTGTTCACACTGCTTGGGCGCTTTATGTTCGCGCTGTTTACAGACGATGCGCAGGTGCTGACCTATGGCGTGGTTCTGATGCGGCTGATGGCGGTGATCGTGTTTTTCCAGATTCCGCAGGTCATTTTCTCCGGCTGTCTGCGCGGCTCGGGCGATACGAAGTATACCGCGTTTGTGTCGCTCGTCAGCGTTGCGTTGGTTCGTCCGGGTATGGGCTGGTTGTTCTGTTATCCGCTCGGACTGGGGCTGATCGGCGCGTGGATCGGATTTCTTATCGATCAAATCGCGCGCTGCGTGCTGACCTGGGCGCGATTCCGCGGCGGAAAGTGGATGAGCCATCGGGTTTGATTTCGTCACCAAGCTGTGGCGCCGGCATACTATAGGGTGAGATTACTTTTTAGGAGGTTTTCACCCTATGTTATGTAAAGACAACAATATTTTCGGCGGAAACAGCTGCACTTGGATCGTTATCCTGATTGCGATCATCATTATCTGGGGCTTCTGCGGCAACGAGTGCTGCTAGCCGCCATGTCGCAAAAGAAAGTCTAAAAAACGTACCTATGCCTCCGCGCGGCGCGGAAACGACGATCCGGGCGCTCTGCATCGCGCAGAGTGCCCGGATCATTTGCAAAAGGCAGGTGAAGGGATTTCCCTTCACCTGTCTTTTAAGATACATCTTCTTCTTTTTTATCCAGTCTGGTCTCGAGAAGCGTTGGATTTGAAAGATACTGCTTAAGGTGCTTGAGCGCGCGGGCGAAATACAGTCCGTCGCAAAATCGCTCGTCCGCGACTAAGCCGAACCGCAGGCATTTGCGAACGACCACCTGATTGTCTTCTATGACCGGAACTTTCTTCTCTTTTCCGATCGCGAGGAACAGCCCGGTCGTGCCAAATTCATACACATGGTGGAAAATATGATTGATCCCCAGCGATTTTAAGTTGGTTAAAAACAGCGAGGTGTGGAACGGGCTTGCCGCGATCACGGATTTCGGAAGCGCATTATGCCGGTCTAAAAACAGCAGGGTATTCACTGTGAATCGAATGAGTGGACCGGGGATGCTCATCACAAGGTTTGCCAGCTTATCGGTCGCGTTCGACTCGGTTTTCTCTGTGGTTTCGCGACGGATCGCGTCATCCACGCGCTCTTTTATATCGAAAATCGATTCCGTACCGTCAAAACAGAGCTTGATCGTCGTGCCCGCGCTGTCACTGCGCAGCGATTGGTGTACCACGAAGCTAATCCAGATTTTATCGCGGGCGTAAATTCGCCCGCGCATGACAAAACGATTGAGCTGCGGCTTTTTTGCGAGAAGGCGCACGACCGCCGCAATCATAATATGCAGATAAGTAAAGGTGATTCCCTCCGCCTCTTTGGCGCAGATATATTCATCAAACGCTGCGCAGGCGATCATATCTTCAAACATATTCATTGAATCTGTGCGTGTGCGCATGATATAAGGAATTATTTTTTGAAACGGATCGATATGATGCACCAACCGTCCGTCAGAGCGCTTTGAAAACATATCTCACTCCCCATTTTTTGTACACATAATATTACACAAATTATAGCATTGTATAAGAAAAATGTCAAAATGTGAAATTTTCCCAGAAAAAAGAACCCGCTGCCAAAGTGAGCGGGTTCTTAAAAATTACGCGTCTTTTTCGCAGGATCTGCGCCGCAGGTAGCTGATATACATGATTGCGGCGGCCATGCCCCAAAAATAGGCGTTCATATAGGGGACCTCGAAAATATTTTCAAAAAACGAATGTGTTAACACGCCGGCCATGCCGCAGAACATCCCTGCGGAGAGCAGCCGCATCCGGTCATGCCGCGTTTTAAACAGACCGCGGATCGAGGCGAGCAGGTTGGAAAGCAGCAAGAACAGATAGCCACCCAGCCCCACATAGCCCATTTCGACCAGCGTTTTCATATAGTAATTATCCATATAAAAATACTTTAAGTTTTCGATCACCTGGTTTTGCATCGCGATCGCGCCGCCAAAGCGCCCCAGCCCGAAGCCCCAGACCGGACTGGTGGAAAGCAGGTGGAAGCCGAACGCCCAGCGTTCTCCGCGCCCGCCGTTATTGTTCGCCTGCGCGAAATCAGACGTGAACAAAAACGTGATGCGGTTTGAGATCGCCGGAACAAAGAGCAGAAGACCGACAACGCCAACCGCCGCAACAACGAGCAGCTTGACGTCCACGATCAGGCAGAACAGCAGAACCGCGACCGCAAGTCCAAACCACGCCCCGCGCGAGAAGGTGGCGAGCACAGCGAGGCAAAGCACCCCGGTGCAAGCCCACATCAGGCATTTCGCCCAGATCGGCTTGACGTAATAGGCAAGGGCGGCAAGCATCGGCGCAGTCATGACCATCAGGGCGCCCATGATATTCGGGCTGCCGGTGATCGAATAGACGCGCGTGCGCATGCTGGTTTCCGCCGCGGCGACCCACTGCGAGGGCATGGGTGCGCCGACGATATACTGATAAATTCCATGAAGACCGACCGCGACCGCCATCGTGCACATACTATAATAAAAAATGCGCAGGTCGCGATTATTCTCGATCAGCCGCGTGAGGATAAAGAACCAGAGCATAAACTGGAACACGGCGCGGTAGCCCGCGATCGCGATGCGTATATCCGGGCTGACCATCGCCATCACGAGAAGCCCGATGCCAAAAAAGAGCAGAAGCGGCGCGTCCACCGGAGTGATGCGCGGTTTGACCTGCTCGCGCCGCGTGATCACGAGCCGCCAGACGATATACAGCGCGCAAAACAGCATAAATGCCTCGTCCCAGATCGTGCCGATCGATTCAAGCTGCAGCACGTCGCGGATCAGATAATCGAGCGGCAGATACATGCCGAACGCGATGATGAGAAGTCCGCGCATGCCCACGCGGCGGATCCAGCTTAAAATAGCGCTGTGCGACACGAAATTGCTGCTGCGAAACGCGCGGCACGCGCGAAAGATCCGGCTTTGATCCACCGTGCCGGAGATTTTTTCGCCAAAGTGAAACAGCGCAAGATTAATGCGGTTTGCCATCCGGTACAGGCGCGAATACACGACGGCAGACGGGATGGAAAGAAACGCGCAGAGCGCGCGGCAGGTTGCTGAGCGCAGATAGCTTTCTTTGATCGCGCGGCACATCCGGGCGAAGACGCTGTTCGGAAAGACGCCGCGGAAAAAGATCGCGATCCGCGCGATCATGCACTGCATGAGAACGCTATCCATCAAATCTCACCGATTCTATGGTCGCGTTGACTTCCACTAAATTCGTTTTAAATGTAAAGCCGCGCCCGGCGCGAATTTCCTGGTTGCCGATTTTTAAAACCGGGCTGTCCGGCGTTGCGCTGCTTTTGATCACAACAAGCACGTCCTGCTTTGTCGGGTCGGTCGAGCTGACCGTTGCGCCGTCAGCGGTTGCAACCGAGTAGATATACGGCTCTGCCGCAACGGAGATGATCTCTGCGCCGGCGATATAATCGTTTCCGGCAACGAGCTTCTCGCCCGGCTGGATCTGCAACACCGCGTCTGCAAGCGAGGGCATTGCCCCGCGGATGCGCAGCGTGACATACATATCCTGCTTGGTCGATGTGACCGCCTGAACCGGCTCTTTTAAAAACTTCACGCATGCTGCCGCAACGACAGCAAGAATGGCCAGTACGATCAGGAGATCGACCGGATTGATAATGCCAAAAAGCTTTCCTTTTTCATTGATGACCTTCATGTTTTCCCTCCATGCCGGCGGGCAAAGCGCCGCGCCTCAGCTGTTTGATTGACCGGCGCCGCAGCACCGCCTCGCCCTTTTGCGCATAAATGTAAAATTCTGTGCGCAAACAGGATTGCCGTTTGAACGAAATTATTATATAATATCTTTATGAAAATTGCAAAGTAATTTTACGCGCCAGGGCAAAAATGCGGCGAGATATGCCGGGAATACATTGCGGCGCAATTACTTTGCGATCATTTCGTTCTCAAAAAGAGAGGTTTCGATATGAAGGTTGTGCATATCATAGGCGGCGGCGACGTGGGCGGCGCGAAAACGCATGTGCTTTCCCTGGTCGCGAAGCTGCATGAGCAAATCGACGTGCTTCTGATCAGCTTGCGCGAAGGGGAGTTTGCAGACGATGCGCGCGCGATGGGGATTCCGGTCACGGTCGTGCATCATAAAAATCCATTGCAGGACGTGAAGGAGATCCGGGGCATTGTGGCAGACGGAGGGTTCTCGCTCATTCACTGCCACGGCGCGAAGGCGAACGTGCTCGGCGTGATTTTAAAGCGAAAATGCGGCGTGCCGGTGGTCACGACGGTGCATAGTGACTGGCGGCTCGATTATATGGGGAATTTTAAAAAGAAATATACTTTCGGATTGCTCAACACGGTCGCGCTGCGCTTTTTAAACGGCTATATCGGCGTAACGCGCAATTTTGCCGATATGCTGATCGACCGCGGGTTTGACCCGTATCGGGTGCATGTGATCTATAACGGGCTCGATTTTTCTTATCAGCCCGCGCCGCGCATGTCGCGGGAGGAATATCTTGCCTCGCTCGGACTGCCCGCAGAGGCGGATACCGTGGTCTGCGGCATTGCCGCGCGCCTGCATCCGGTTAAGGATATCGGAACGATTTTGCGCGCGCTCGCAAAAATTCGCGACGTGTGTCCCAAGCTGCGCCTTGTCATCGGCGGCGATGGGGAGCAGCGCGAGTATTTAAAAAAGCTGACGCGTGACCTGGGGCTGGAGGATCGCGTGGTATTCGCCGGCTGGGTCACGGATATGGATACGTTTTTAAACGCGATCGACATCAATCTGCTCTCTTCGCTGAGCGAGAGCTTCCCATACAGCGTGCTGGAGGCGGTGCGCGCGAAATGCACGATGGTGACGAGCACGGTCGGCGGCATGCCGATTTTGATCGATCACGGCGCGAACGGGCTGCTGTTCACCCCGCAGGATGCAGACGCGCTTGCCGAGCATTTGAAATATTTATATGAGCATCCCGCCGAGCGCGCGGATATGGCAGAGCGCCTGTACGCCAAGGCGAGCGCGCTTTATTCGCTGCGCAAGATGGTGGAGGATCAAATTAAAATTTATGAAACCGTTCTGCGCCGGGCAGAGCGGGAGCGCACACCCCGCGGGCAGGTTCTGATCTGCGGCTCGTATGGTCGCGGCAACGCGGGCGACGATGCGATCTTAAAGGCGGTCGTCGGCGAGATCCGGGCGATCGACCCGGATGTGCGGATCTGCGTGATGTCGCGCGCGCCGAAGCAGACGCGGCTGCAATATCGCGTGCGCTCGATCTATACGTTCCGCCCGGTTCAAATGCTGCGCGCCATGCGCCGCGCGCATTTGTATATCAACGGCGGCGGCAGCCTGATTCAGGACTGCACAAGCAGCCGCTCGCTGTATTTTTATTTGATGACGCTGCGCGCCGCGGTGCTGTGCGGCTGCAAGGTGATGATGTATGGCTGCGGCATCGGTCCGGTCAGCGGGAAGGCAAACCGCCGGCTCGCCGCGCGCGTGATCGATCGCTGCGCCGATGTGATCACATTGCGTGACCCCGGCTCGATGGAAGAGCTTGCGCGCATGGGCGTTACGCATCCGCGTATGCAGCTCGCCGCAGACCCGACGCTCAACCTCGCGCCCGCGCCGGATGCGCTGGTGCAAAGCGCATTTTTCAGCGAGGGGCTTGCGATCGACGGGAATTACGCCTGCCTTGCCATGCGGCGCTGGAAGGATTTTGACCGGAAGCTGCCCGAGATGGCGCGCGTTGCGGATTACCTCGCGCGCGAGCATCATCTGATCCCGGTGCTTGTTCCGATGGAGCATGACCGCGACCTGCCGGTTGCAGAGCAGATCGCCGCCGCGATGGAGGAGCGCGCGGTCGTGCTGCGCGGGCGATATGACGTGTATACCATGATCGGGATCCTCGCGCGGATGAAGCTGATCGTTGCCATGCGGCTGCATGCGCTGGTGTTCGGCGCGGGGCAGGGCGTTCCGGTCGTCGGGATCTCGTATGACGACAAGGTGTCCGGTTTTATGCATTATATCGGGCGCGAGCTCTGCATGGAATATGCGGATTTTACGTTTGATAATCTGCGCGGGTATCTCGACCTTGCGCTCAGCGCGGATATGGGCGGGAAGCTGCGCGAAATGACGCGCATCATGCGTGAAAATGAGCGCAAAAACAGCGAAGCGGCAAAGGAGTTTTTTCATTATGAATAAGATTGTTTGCTTATCTACCAGCACTTGGCACCCGTTTCCCACGCGCAAGCAGCATGTGATGAGCCGACTGAAAAATGCGGCAGTGCTCTATTTTGATCCGCCGGTCACGTGGATCGCGCCGCTGAAGGACAAAAAATGCTTCTCGCGGTTGTTTGCGTGGCGCAAGCCGGGCGAGCAGGTCGCGCCGCATATCACGGTGTATTCGTTGCCGCCGGTCCTGCCGTTTTATAACAAGTTTCGCTGGATCAACAAGCTGAATCAGCGTAAGATCGCGCGGTATGTCCGCCGCCGCATGAAGCGGCATGGGTTTGACGATGCGGTCCTTTGGTGCTATTCGCCGATGAGCGGCGACGCGGTGGGGCATATTCCGCATCGCGCGCTGGTGTATGACTGCGTGGACCGGCATGCCGCCTATAAAGGGCTGATCAACGTCGATACGGTCAATGGAATGGAGCGCGACTTGGCAAAGCGCGCCGATCAGGTTTTTGCAACCGCGATCGGGCTGTATGACACACTTTGCGCGTATAATGAAGATGCGGTCATGCTGCCAAACGGCGTAAATTTTGAACACTTTCACTCTGCGGCGGGCGGGAAATTGCCGATTCCGGAGGATATGAAGGGGCTTGCGCATCCGATCATCGGATTTTCCGGTATGCTGCAGGAATGCATTGATTATTCGCTGATCGAGCAGGTCGCAAAGGAGCGGCCGGATTGGTCGGTCGTGTTGGTCGGCGGACCGATGCCGGGCGTGAATCTTGATTTTTTGCGCCAGTATCCGAATGTGCATTTCCTCGGCATGAAGCCGTATGCGGAGATGCCGGCGTATCTCGGCGCGTTCGATGTGTGCTTAAACGTGTTCCGCTCCGGCGATTTGGCAAAAGACGTCAGCCCGCTCAAGTTTTTTGAGTATATGGCGACCGGCAAGCCCGTGGTCAGCACGCCGCAGCCCGAGCAGGTGCTCGGCTACAGCGACGCGGTGTATATCTCATACGGCGCGGCAGATTTCGTAGAAAAATGCGAGCAGGCGCTTTCTGAGCCGGACGATGAGAAAACCCGCTTGCGTATCACCTATGGGCAGGCGTGCTCGTGGGAGGCGCGCGTGCGCGAGATGGAGGAGATCCTGCACGAAAAGAAAATTTTTCGGTAGAAAAGAGACGTTGCGATGCGGAAACAAAGAATTTGGCAGTGCATATGCGTTGCGCTGACCTGTGCCATGACGGCGTTTATATTTTTCAACTCCGCACAAACGGCGGAGGTGTCCGACGGGGTGAGCCACGGCGTGCTCGCATGGATCGAGGCGCTGTTTGAGCGGCATGGTGTACAGACCGGGCTGACCAATCATATCATTCGGAAAAGCGGGCATTTTTTAGAATATTTTATACTTGGCGCGCTGCTGCTCGCCACGCTGCGCTCGTTTTCCGCAAAAATCCGGCAAAATATCTTTCTGCCGCTCTTTTTCGGACTGCTTGTTCCGGTTTTGGATGAAACGCTGCAGCTGGTTGTTGAGGGGCGCTCGGGGCAGGTCTCCGATGTGCTGCTCGATTTTTCCGGCGCATTGACCGGGATCTTGCTTGCCTGCGCGGTGGTTTACCTGACTGCGCGAAGGCGCAAAAAGCGCAATACTCATGAATAAAAAAAGCTGAGCCCGCATGGGAAGATGCGGGCTCAGCTTTTTGAAACTTGCAGCGGATTCAACGGCGGCGCGTTTCCTGCAAATGGCGCTTGTATTCCGAGGGCGAAACGCCCACAATGCGCCGAAAATGCCGGAAAAAGACCGACGGCTCATAGTGCAGTGAGTTCGCCACGCTCGCCACGGTCGCGTTGGGATAGGCAAACAGCTCGCACGCGCGCGCAATGCGAAAGCTGATCAGATATTCCTGCGGTGTGATCTGCATCTGCTTTCGGAAAATGCTGGAGAAATAGCCGCGGGTCAGCCCGAGATGCGCCGCAATGTCAGAAACCGTGATATTTTGCGAGAAGTTTTGCTCGATAAATACCAGCGCGCGGTTGACATAGCCTTCTGCCAAGCTCATCGTGCCGGAAAATTGCCCCAGACAAGTTTGCAGCTCGTCTAAAATCAGGTATGCATAGGAGATGCGCCGCGCTTCGCTCGGCAGCGCGGCAATGTTGCAGTCCTGCGCAACCTCCTCGACCCGCGCAAGGAACTGTGCGTTTTCGCGCCAGGGAAACAGCGGCGTAGCTGCGGTGATGCCCAGCTTTTGAAAATGCATGTTTGCGCGCGTTCCGATGAAAACCAAATAGGCGCAGCACCATGGATCGTGCGCATCGGCGGTTTCGATCGCCACATCGCCCGGGCAGATCATATAGCATTGCCCGGCTGAGACCGGAAAGCTATGCCCGTTGATCATTAGCTCGCCCCGCCCGCTCTTGCAGTATTTCAATACGTAAAACTCGCGAATCAGAGGTCCGATCACATCGCCCGGGGCGGCGCTATAATGCTCCTCGCCGCGCCCAACGATAAAGTCATAGGTGTTATGCGCCTCGAATGCGGCAATGCGAATATTTTCATCCATGGGATCCATCCCCTCCATTCGCACCTCATGTGAAAATCGTACAATATGCACGATTATTTTATCAAACAGCAGTGGCAACTGTCAAGAGGATATGGTATTATTAACTAAACACTTTTGGAAATTCATCCATTATTTTATGCTATAGAACAATTTATTGCTTCTGAGAACTGCATTTGTAAAGCAACAATGTGCATGATATGCTGCGCGCAACATAACAATTTGCAAGATTCTGCGCAACAATGCCGCAAAACCTGCAATTTTTTAAAAAAGTTTGGGAAAAGAGATAAAACCACTGATTTTATGGCTTGTATTTGCAAAATGTGTGTGTTACTATTATCGTGTCAAGGAAAGCCGATAGTAGAAAATATGGAGGAGGAGAATATTATGAAATGTAGCATCTGGAAACGCGTGACAGCAGGGCTTCTTGCCGCTGGAATGATCTTGTCATTTGCAGCATGCAACGGCTCGAAGGAGAACCCGGCGGACACGGGCAAAAAAGTGAGCGAGCTTGACGTTGTCGTTTCATCGGCAGCAAGCTGGCCGTACAACGAGAAGTGGAAAACGTGGGAGTATTTCCGCGAGGGGACGGGCGTGAACCTGAAGGTGCATGCGATCCCGGATACTGATTTTGACACCAAGGTCAGCCTGATGATGTCCTCGAAGGACACGCTGCCGGATATGATCTATATGTGGGTCAAGGCAACAGAGGACAGCTATGCAGAGTCTGGCGCGTTCGTCAGTCTTTCGGACAATTTAGACAAGATGCCAAACATGAGCGCGTTCTTAAATTCCCTGCCGGAGGCGGAGCGCAAGGATCTGGTCATGCAGCGCACCTCGGCGGACGGCAAGATGTATTCCGCGCCGATCTACGGCACGCAGACGATCAACAACCTGCGCAGCTGGCTCTATCGCAAGGACATCTTCGAGAAGAACAACGTCGCGGTTCCGACCACGTATGACGAGATGTATGAGGCGGCGAAGAAGCTAAAGAAAGCTTATCCGAATTCCTATCCGATCTGCCTGCGCGATGGTCTCGCGCGTATTGATACGTTCGCTTCCAGCTGGGCGCCGTATATGTCGCTGAACTCTTACTATGACTTTACGGATTCTACCTGGAAATTCGGTCCGATCCAGCCGGCAATGAAGGATCTGGTTACTTATTTCTCAAAGCTTCATGCGGAGGGTCTGATCTCTCCGGAGTATCTGACGACGAATACGAAGAGCTGGGAGGAGCTGATGAGCACCGACCGCGGGTTCGTTACCTTTGAGTATATCGTCCGCATCGATTACTTCAATAAAATCAACCGCCCGACGTATCCGGAATATACCTGGGCATCGATGGCGCCGCCGGTTCCGAACACGCCGCAGGGCGCTTCGAAGCTGACGAAGACCAATGTAAGCTTTTCCGGCTACCTCGTTTGCAACACCGGCAAGCAGGACAACATCAATACCGCGCTTTCTGTGCTCGACTGGATGTATTCTGACGAGGGTAAGGAGCTGCTTTCCTGGGGTAAGGAAGGCGAGACCTATGAGGTGAAGGATGGCAAGAAGCAGTACATCCTCCCGAAGGAAGACGATACGCCGCAGCTGCTCTATGGCGTTGGCACGCATGGTATTCTTCAATTTATCTCTATCGAGGCAAACGAGGCCGGCTATAGCGCTGAGCAGGTGGAGGAGTGCCATAAGGCAGTAAACTACACGGATGATAACGTCAATCCGACCCTGTGGCTGCCGCTCAACAAGGAAGAGGATAACGAGGCGACCAAGCTGAAGCAGGACATCGGCACCTATGTTGAGGAGAACATCAGCAAGATGTTGGTTGGCCAGCTGCCGATGAGCTATTGGGATACCTATGTGAAGGATATTAAGGATGCGGGCGCGGATCGCCTGGTCGAGATCTACTCGCAGGCGTATGACCGCGTAATGGGCAAGTAATTTTATCCATGTTGATTATGGATTGATTCCTTTCGTCATTCCCGGGGCATTGCTCCGGGAATGACATTTTTCTCAGAAAATCAGGACTTGCACGCGGGATTTGCCTGTAACGGGCAGAGATGCTTATCCCGCGCGCAGGATTTTGCCGCGCGCATATAGATTCGTGCGTTTTTCCCTTGGCAAATTGCAATGCGCACAGGGCAAGAGTTTTACCGCGAACCATGCGGCTCATGGCGCAAGCACGCAGATAAGCGCTGCGGCACGGTCGCGCGGTGCGCGGCCGAAATCAGAGCGCTGTTTTTCGGGGCGATCGACGCGTACACGCCCCGTGCAGTGCGCGCGATGTGCGCAGGGAAATGACAAAACGGATCACAAAAGCCGTGCGTGCGCGCGCTCTGCCGGGCGGGAAATATGCGCAAGTTTTGCCGAATTTTGGCTTTGGTTGACCCAAAATCTCCCCGGCGCATGAATATTTCAGAATTCTTTTGAAAAAATCTTGCGTTTGCTCTTGATTTTACAAACAGGGTGTGTTATCATTTAAATACTGTGTAGATTTGTTTCACGAAAGAGGTGAAAATCATGAAAGAGGGCATTCATCCGAAGTATGGGCAGACGAAAATCGTTTGCGCGTGCGGCGAAGTGATAGAGACTGGTTCCACGAAGGAGAACCTGCGCGTTGACGTGTGCTCTAAGTGCCATCCGTTTTTTACCGGCAAGCAGAAGCTTGTGGATACGGGCGGCCGCGTCGATCGCTTTAACAGAAAGTTCAATCTTTCTCAGAATGGCGAGAAAAAGTAAGCTTTGTCACGCAAACGGTATGGAGCGCGTTGTTCCATACCGTTTTTTGTTGAAATATGAAGAAAATTCGCCCCTATCGGCGCATGATTTCGTTGAGAGAGGGGGCGCATGACGCTTGCCCGCTGTATGCGGATATGATAAAAAATATAATTTAAATCACGCGGTATCAAGCTCGCGCAGACGCGGCGCGCGCCCGCCAGTAAGAAACGGAGGTTTTTCCATGTCTACGGTAAAGATTTGCGACAATATTTATTATGTTGGTTCGGAAGATTATGACGTGCGGATGTTTCACGGCTATCTCGTGCCGTTTGGCGCGACCTATAACGCATATCTGGTCATCGATGAAAAGATCACATTGATCGATTTTGTGAAAGAGCCGTTTACGGAGGATTTGATTGCGAATATCGAGCGCGTTGTTCCGCTTGAGAAGATCGATGTGATGATCTGTAATCATATCGAGCCGGACCATTCCGGCGCGCTGCCTGCGCTTGCCGAGCGCTTGCCGAATGTTCCGATTTATGCGACTGCGGCGGCGGGGCGCGGTCTGAAGCAGTATTATAAGCGCGATTTTAACCTCGTTCCCGTTAAAAAAGGCGATACGCTCTGCACCGGGCGCTATCATTTTCATTTTCTGCCGATGCCGATGGTGCATTGGCCGGACAGCATGAGCACCTACCTCGCGGAGGAGGAGATCTTGTTCTCAAACGATGCGTTTGGTCAGCATCTGGCAACGAAAGAGCGCTTTGACGATGAGATCGGGCTGGAGCGTCTGCTCGAGCGCGCGGGCAATTATTATGCCAATATCGTTCTGCCGTTTGGCGCGCAGGTCAATAAAGTGCTGGCGGAGGCGGCGCAGCTTTCGATCCGCATGATCTGCCCGAGCCACGGCGTGATTTTACGCAGCTATATCCCGCAGATGCTTGAAAAATATAAAAAATGGGCGAACTATGAGTCGGACGAGGACCGCGCGGTCGTTATATATGACACGATGTGGGGCTCGACACGGATTCTGGCAGAGCGCATTGCGGCAGACTTTGAATCGCGCGGGGTCCACGCAAAGAGGATCGACCTTGCCAAAACGCATGTGTCCGAAGCGATCTCCGATGTGCTGGAGGCGCGGTATATCGCGGTCGGCTCGCCCACGCTCAACCGCAATGTAATGCCCACGGTCGCGGCGTTTACCACATATCTCAAGGGTTTGGCGCCCAAGAACCGCGTGGGGCTTGCGTTTGGCTCATATGGCTGGAGCGGCGAGAGCATTGCGCAGATTGAGGCGCTGTTACGCGATGAATGCGGATATGAAATGATGGAGAGCGTGAAAGCGGTGTATCGCCCGTGAGAAAAGTACGGCTGGGAAAAACCGGGCTGATGGTCACGAAAACGTCGTTTGGCGCGTTGCCCATTCAGCGTGTGTCGTTCGACGAGGCGGCGCGGCTGCTGCGCCGCGCATATGATGCGGGCGTGAATTATTTCGACACGGCAAATGCCTATACCGACAGCGAGGAAAAAATCGGCTACGCGCTCGCCGACGTGCGCGACAAGATCATTATTTCCACAAAAACATCGATGGAGGATCTCGACACGGTGCGCCGCAATCTGGATTTAAGCCTGCGCCGCATGAAAACCGATTATATCGATATTTATCAGCTGCACAACCCGGCGGAGCTGCCCTCGGACGAGATCTATGATTTTCTGTTGCAGGCGAAGAAGGCGGGAAAGATCCGCCATATCGGCATCACGAACCATCGCCCGGGCGTGGCGCGCGCAGCGATTGAGTCTGGTCTGTTTGAAACGCTGCAATTTCCGTTCTGTCTGCTTTCCGGCGAGACGGAGACCGAGCTGGTTCGCCTTTGCGCCGAGCGGGATATCGGCTTTATCGCGATGAAGGCGATCTCGGGCGGGCTGATCTCAAACGCGCGCGCGGCGTTCGCGTTTCTTGACCGATACCCAAACGTTGTGCCGATTTATGGCGTGCAGCGGATGGAGGAACTGGAAGAATGGCTTGCGCTTGAGCAAAATCCGCCGGAGGATAACGCAGAGATCGAAACGGCGATCGCACAGCAGCGGCGCGATCTGGGCGGCGATTTCTGCCGCGGCTGCGGCTATTGTATGCCATGCCCTGCCGGCATCGAGATCTGGACGGCGGCGCGCATTTCGTTTTTGATCGGCCGCGCGCCGTATGAAAATTATTTAAGCGATGAATGGCGCGATAAAATGAATTTGATTGAGAAGTGCATCGGCTGCGGGCACTGCAAGCAGCATTGCCCCTACGGGCTGGATACGCCGGCGCTGCTCCGCCGCGAGCTTGCGCGCTATCGGAAATTATATGAGGAGCTGAAGGTACGGGATGCCGACATTCGGAAATGATTGGGACGCGCTGCTGCAAGACGAATTTTCTAAGGATTATTTTCTTGCGCTGCAAGCATTTTTAGAGGAAGAATATCAGCATGCAACGGTATATCCCGCGCGGGAGAATATTTTTAACGCCCTGCGGCTCACGCCGTATGCGGACGTGCGCGTGGTCATCCTCGGGCAGGATCCCTATCATGGCGAGGGGCAGGCGCATGGACTTGCGTTTTCGGTTCAGCCCGGCGTGCCTGCGCCGCCGTCGCTTGTGAATATTTTTAAAGAGCAGCAGACCGATGTGGGGATCACGATCCCAAATAACGGCTATCTGGTCCCGTGGGCAAAGCAGGGCGTGCTGCTGTTAAACACGGCGCTCACCGTGCGCGCGAACGAGCCGAACTCGCATCGCGGTCGCGGGTGGGAGCAGTTTACCGATCGGGTGATCACCTGCTTAAACGAGCGGGAGCAGCCGCTGATTTTCCTGCTTTGGGGCAAGAATGCGCTCGCAAAGGAAGCGCTGGTTACCAATTTGCGGCATATGGTGCTGCGCGCGCCGCACCCCAGCCCGCTTTCGGCAAGCCGGGGCTTTTTCGGCTGCCGCCATTTTTCAAAAACAAATGCGCTGCTTGAGGCGGAAAATCTGCCGCCGATTCAATGGCAGCTTCCGAATATCGAATAAAACGCGCGCGAAAAACAGGGTCACGAAGGAGTTTTTATGATTACAGTATCCAATCTCAGCTTGAATTTTGACGGAACGGATTTATTTAAAGACGTAGATTTAAAATTCACGCCCGGCAACTGCTACGGTGTGATCGGCGCGAACGGCGCGGGGAAATCTACGTTTTTAAAAATTTTATCCGGCGTGCTGGAGCCGACGAGCGGCGAGGTCATCATCCCGCCGGAAATTCGCATGTCGGTACTCAAGCAGGATCATTTTGCGTTTGATGAATACAGCGTGCTCGACACGATCATTATGGGCAACCGCAAGCTGTATGATATCATGAAGGAAAAAGAAGCGCTGTATGAGAAGCCGGATTTTAACGATGAAGACGGAATTCGCGTTTCCGAGCTGGAAGGACAGTTTGCCGAGTTAAACGGCTGGGAGGCGGAGAGCGAGGCGTCGCGCCTGGTGCAGGGTCTCGGTCTGCCGGAGAGCATATTAGAGGCGCAGATGGCGGGGCTTGGCGGCAACGAAAAGGTCAAGATCCTGCTCGCGCAGGCGCTGTTTGGCGAGCCGGATATCATCCTGCTCGACGAGCCGACCAACCATTTAGACGTGCTCGCGGTCGACTGGCTGGAGGATTTTTTGATGGAATACCCCGGCACGGTCATTGTGGTATCGCATGACCGCCACTTTTTAAACACCGTGTGTACGCATATTGTGGATATCGATTACAATAAGATCCGCATGTATGTCGGCAACTATGAGTTTTGGTATGATTCCAGCCAGCTGATCCAGCGCATGGTCAAGCAGCAGAATAAAAAGGCGGAGGAAAAGATCCGCGAGCTGGAGGAATTTATCCGCCGCTTTTCTGCCAATAAGTCAAAATCGCGGCAGGCGACCTCGCGCCGCAAGCTGCTGGATAAAATGACGATCGAAGAGCTGCCCGCTTCCAGCCGGCGTTATCCGTTCGTCGGCTTTGAGATGGATCGTGAGCCGGGTAAGGAGCTGCTTGCGGTAGAGGATCTTTCGTGCAGCGCAGACGGCGAGGTGCTGTTTCAGAATGTGTCGTTCCGGCTCGGGCGCGGCGATAAAATCGCGATCCTTGCGGAAAATGAGCTGGCCGCGACCGCGCTGCTGCAGGTTTTGATGGGCGAGCGCGATGCGGCGTCCGGCAGCTATAAGTGGGGCATCAGCACGTCGCAGTCATATTTTCCAAAGGATAACGGCGCGTTTTTCGACGATTGCCCGCTCTCGATCATCGACTGGATGCGCCAGTATTCCAAGGATCAGACAGAGACCTATCTGCGCGGTTTTTTGGGGCGGATGCTGTTTTCCGGCGAAGAGGTCTTCAAGTCCGTGCAGGTGCTTTCCGGCGGCGAGCGCGTGCGCTGCATGCTCTCGCGCATGATGATGTTCGGCGCGAATATCCTGGTGCTTGATCAGCCGACAAACCACCTGGATCTGGAATCGATCACCGCGGTCAACCAGGGTCTTTGCGATTTTAAGGGCAACGTGATCTTCACGTCCCATGACCATGAGTTTATCAATACGATCGCAAACCGTATCATTGAGCTGCGCGAGGACGGCGTGATCGACCGTTCCTGCACCTATGATGAATACATCGAATGGAAGAAAGAGAATAACATACTGTAATATATAATTCTGATAATACAAAAACGGATGGCAAATTGCCATCCGTTTTTTCATATAAAGAGATAAGCTTTGGCTTTGCGCGGATATACGGCGCGCCCGAAAACAGGCGGCGCGTTTTGAGAGTCTATTGCTTGCGCATAGGGTATTCCCAGCGTAAAAACGAAATAGACGGCGCACAATGCGCGCAATCGCGAACATGCTTTGCAATCACGATGCAGGAGATCAGCCCCGCCTCCACCATGGCGGTCGGCGAGCCGATCAAAAGGCAGAGCGCGCAAAAGCACAGATACGACACACAAACGCGCCAGGCATTTGGGGAGATGCGCAGGACGGTAGAGAAAAACACAAGCGCCGCGGCAAGCGAAAATACCATGCGGCTGTAGGGCGAAAAGCCGAGCAGAACGCCGAACGACACCGCGATCGCTTTGCCGCCGTGCAGCCGCAAATAGGGCGAAAACGCATGCCCGAGCACCGGCGCAACCAGCACCGGGCAAAAGAGAAAAGAGCGCGGATCGACCGTGCGCGCGGCAAAATAGACCGGAAGCGCGCCCTTTAAAAGCTCAAGCGCAAGGCAGAGCAGCCCGAACATCACATTGGTCAGGCGCATGGCGTTTGCCGTGCCCGGATTGTGATCCGGGCTTTGCGCGATCACATCGATGTGATACACCAGAAGCGGAAGCCACTGCGAAAACAGCATCCCGCCCGAAAGATAACCGACCCCTGTCCACAAAAGCGCCGCGCTCATGCCCTGCCCTCCGCGTGCGCGACGATCCAGTTACAGATCTGCTCGCATGCGTGCGGGTTGATCTCCGCGCGCTGCGCAGAAAGCATGCGCCCGCGCAACGCCGCATCGTGAAGCAGCGTATCCGCCGCTTCCAGCGCATCGGGCGCGGATTTTCCAAACAAAGACAGCCCGCGCGATACAAAAAATTCTGCATTGCGCGTTTCGCAGCCGGGGATCGGCGCGGTATGCACAAGCGGAATATTATGCACCGCCGCCTCCGTACTGGTCAGCCCGCCGGGCTTGGTGAACAGAACGTCCGCCGCGGAGAGATAGCGCGGCACGTCTTGCGTAAATGGCACGAGCACCACATCGCGCCGCAGCGCGGAAAGCGAGCGCCGCAGCTTTTCGTTGCGCCCGCACAGAACCACGAGCTGCGCCTCGCCGGAATAGGAGGATACCAGCGCCGAGAGATCGCCATAGCCCATGCTGCCCGACATAATGAGAAACACCGGGCGATCCGGCGCAAGACCAAGCGCCGCGCGCGCCTGCGCGCGATCCTCTTTTTCAAATACCGCGCGCTCGACCGGGATGCCATAAGGCAGCAGCTTATCCGCCGGAATCCCCTTTGCGATAAATTCCTGCGCAAGCGCGGGATGCGGGATGACATAGCGGTCCGTCTCGGTCTCCTCCCAGAACGGGATGCAGGTGTAATCCGTCGCGACCGCGAGCGTGGGGATGGTAAGCCCATGCTCGTGGCGAAGCGCGGTCAACGTTTGCGCGGGGAACAGATGCGGCATGACCACGCAGGTGATACGGTGCGCACGGATATAATCCAAAACCGCGCCTTGATACAGGCGATTGAGCAGATAAACCGGGGATTTATGCCGGCTTGAGCTGATAAAATCGCCCGCGCGGTACATGGCGCGAAATACGGTCGGAGCCCGGGTGGTGATCGCGGTATAACTGCTTGAGATGCGGCGCGAGACCCGGTCGCCCGCGAAATGGAGCGCGTCCGCCATCTCGCAGGGAATATGGCGGCGCTGCAGCTCATGCAGGATCGCGCGGCCCGCGGCGTTATGTCCCTCGCCGGTGTTGCACGAAAGAATTAAAATATTCATACGCCCGCCTCCTTTGCTTTAGATGGTACTCAAATTTTCGCCTTCTGTCAAGTACAGACTGCGCCGACCTGTTATGATACTGCCAGGCACATTGTGTAAAAAATGATAATTTTTTTTGCATGAAATGTCTATAAAAATCCAAAATAATATGCTATAATTTAGGCAGAAATCCAATGAAATGAGGAGGTTGTCTTACGCATGAACACAGTGACACGCGAGCAAATTGCTTTTGATTTAAGCCTTTGCGGCATTTCGCGCGGCGATGTTATCCTGATGCACAGCTCCCTTTCCAGCATTGGCTTTGTGGAGGGCGGCGCGGACGCGGTGATCGACGCGGTGCTTGATGTGCTCGGTCCGGAGGGAACGTTTGCCGCTTCCACGCTTGCAATTTCAGAGACGGAGGCGTTCGACCCGGCGCGCACGCCGTCCACCGTGGGCAAAATTTCAGAAACGATGCGCGCGCGCCCCGGGGCGCAGCGCAGTTGGCATCCGGTGCATTCGATCGTTGCGCTGGGCGCGCGGGCGGAGGAGCTTTGCGCCGGGCACGGTGAAACGACCGGCTGCGGCGAGGGCTCGCCCTATTTAAAGCTTCGGGATATGGGCGGAAAGGTCGTTCTGCTTGGGGTCGACATGAATCGAAACACCACGCTCCACGCGATCGAGGACTTGATGGATTCCTGCTATTTGGAGGAACTTTCGCTGCCCGCGCCGGTCTATGTGGAGGATTTTAGAAGCAAAACGGTTCTTATAAAAAAATTCCCGCCCGGGCATCGCGATTTCCTGCGCTTTACGCCGGTTCTGCGGCGTGCGGGCGCGCTGACCGAGGGGCGCTGCGGGCGCGCGGTGGTCAAGGTGATCGACGCGGCAAAAATGATCGATTTGGGGCTTGAGATCCTTCAGAATGAGCCGATGTTCTTCATGTGCGACAATGCGGCGTGCGAATATTGCGCACAGGCGCATCAAAAATTCCGCGGGGAGGTGCAGGCATAATGTATCGTTTTTCTGTGGAGCTCCGCGCGGACGAGGCGCCGTATAGCGGCATTCCAAACCTTGAGATCGCGGATGGATTTTTCGGCGCGCCGCTTGCGGAGATGACGCCGGATCAGCTCGAGGATGTGCGCGAGGAGCTGATCGGCACGATGCAGCGTATCGTGCTGTACACGCTGTCGATCCCGTTTTCTGACAAGGCGGCCTATCTGCGCGCATTTCGCGCGTGCGCGCTGCTGCATGTGGAATACATAAAGCTTGATCTTGCGGCGCTGCGCGACGTTTCCGAGCAGACGCTTGAGCAGCTGCGCGAGGTGATCGCGATGGCGGCGGCGCTTGATCTGCAGGTTGTGTTTGAACCGGGCGGCGCGTGCGCGTGCTTTGACGCGGCGTGCTATGGCAGGCTGCGCGCGGACAATACGGGGCTGATCTTTAACCCGGCGGCGTATGTGCAGGAGGGCAGAAATCCGTTTTTGCAGGTGATGTATAAAAACAAATACCGCAATGATATCCGCATGCTGCGCGTGAATGACGCGCTGTATGACGGCGCGAAACCGGTACTGCCCGGGCATGGAAATGCGGAGGTGAAGGAATGCGCGTCCGCGCTTCTTGCGCGCGGGTTTGATGGGTATTTTTCGCTTGCGGCTTATTTGCCGGGCGATGCGCAGCAGGAAGTGACAGAGCACTTTTTGCAGATGCTTTGTGAAATGTAGCGGAGCGCATATAGCAAAGCAAAGCGGCGCTTGGCGCCGCTTTGCTTTGCCGCGAAAGGGGATAGGTTATGATCGATATCACGGGTAAAATTTATAACGGAATGTGGAACTATGAGCCGCCGTTTCCGCGGGTCAATATCCGCCCACTGCCGCAGGTGGATTGGGTGGAAACGCAGGTATACTGCGAAATTTTTGACGGGCTGCATTCGCAAACCGGGACGTATCTGGAAACACCGGCGCATCTTTTGGGCGAGCGCTCTTATCCGCTTGAACAGGTTGCGCTTTCGCGCATTGCGAATGTTCCGGCGGTCGTGCTGCGGCTTCCGTCGTTTTCAATGGACGGCGTGCGCCGCCCGGTCACGGCGGAGGCGCTTGCCCATGCGCCGGGCGCGGCGCTGCTGCGCGAGGGGGATGCGATCCTGGTCTGCGCCGATTGGGGAAAGCACTGGCGCGCGCCCGCGTTTTTGGATGCGTCGCCCTATTTTACCCATGACGCGATCGATTGGCTGCTCGCGCAGAAACCTTCAATTTTGGGAACGGATTTTCCACGATGGGAGAATTTAGAAAATCCGGAGGGTTTTTTCCCGAAATTTTATGCCGCAGACGTGCTGATGCTTGCGCCCTGCGTGAATTTAGAACGCGCGGAGCTTGCGCGGTATCGGCTGTTTGCGCTGCCGCTCGCGGTGGAAAACACGTCGTGCGCGCCGTGCCGCGCGGTTCTGGTGGAGGAATCGACAAAATATGAATAAAAAGGGCATGTCGTAATAGGGGATTCTTGGTCGATATTGCGTCTTGAACTTTTTTTAAATATGTTGTAAAATACCATTGTGATTTCTTTAACAACCCAGACGATATTCGTATTTGGAAGGAGCAAAGCATGAGTACGATCGATTTATCCGTTGTCGATGATATCATCCGCGCGCACCATACGAGCAAGCAGAATATCATTGCGATCCTCCAGGACGTGCAGAAGGAATTCCGCTATCTGCCGGAGGAGGCGCTCAACCACCTCTCCGCAAAGCTGGACATGACTCCGGCGAAAATCTATAGCATTGCAACATTTTATGAAAACTTTTCCCTCAAGCCGAAGGGCAAATACATCATCCGCATTTGTGACGGAACGGCTTGCCACGTCAAGCATTCGATCCCGATCTTAAATGCGCTGAAGGAGAAGCTGGCGCTCTCTGAGGGCAAAACCACCTCGGATGACATGCTCTTCACGTTGGAGACCGTGTCATGTCTTGGCGCATGCGGTCTTGCGCCGGTCATGATGATCAACGACACCGTTCATTCGAAGGTCACGCCGGAATACGCCGTGGAACTCATTGAGTCGATGCGTGCGGCGGAAGAAGTTTAAGGAAATGGAGCATTGCCATGAGAATTACATCGACTGATAATTTAATGAACCTGCGAAGCCAGTATAATAAGGCGCTCGACGCGCTGTCCATGCGCGTGCTCGTCTGCGGCGGAACAGGCTGCGTTGCCGGCGGCTCGGTGAAAATTTATGAGCGGCTGCGCGACCTCGCGCGGGAGCGTGGGCTTGACGTTTGCGTTTCGATCGACGTGCATGACTGCGGCGGGATCGGCGTGCATGAAAGCGCATGTCACGGGTTTTGCGAAAACGGTCCGGTCGTCATTATTAAGCCGCAGGATTGGCTTTATACCAAGGTGACGTTGGAGGACTGCGAGGATATCGTCACGCAGACGATGATCGAAAAGCGCCCGGTCGAGCGTCTTTTTTATCATAACGGAAACGGCACATTTGAGAAATATCACGGGATCCCGTTTTATGAGAAGCAGGTTCGCCTTTCGCTGGAAAACTGCGGCGAGGCGGACGTGAATTCGCTTCCGGAATATATTGCGCGCGGCGGCTATTCGGCGGTTGCGAAATGTCTGGATTCGCTCAGCGGCGACGAAATTTGCAAAATCGTCAGCGATTCGGGGCTGCGCGGGCGCGGCGGCGGCGGCTTTCCGGCGGGTCGGAAGTGGACGCAGGTGCGCCGTCAGCCGAATTTCCCGAAATATGTGGTATGTAACGGCGACGAGGGCGACCCCGGCGCATTTATGGACCGGTCGCTGCTCGAGGGCGACCCGCACCGGATCATCGAAGGGATGATCATCGCGGGGCTCGCGGTCGGCGCGGAGTATGGCTATGTGTATGTGCGCGCGGAGTATCCGCTCGCGGTCACGCGGTTAAAGCAGGCGATCGCGGAGGCGCATGAGGCCGGGCTTCTGGGCGAGGACATCCTCGGCAGCGGCAAAAAGTTTGACCTTCAGGTCAATCAGGGCGCGGGCGCATTCGTCTGCGGCGAGGGCAGCGCATTGACCGCGTCTATCGAGGGCGAGCGCGGTATGCCGCGCGTCAAGCCGCCGCGCACGGTCGAGGCGGGTCTGTTCGGCAAGCCGACGGTTTTAAATAATGTAGAAACTTTTGCAAACGTCCCGAATATCATCTTAAAAGGCGCGGATTGGTTCCGCAGCATCGGCACGGAGAACAGCCCGGGTACGAAGGCGTTTGCCGTGACGGGCAATGTGGAAACGACGGGCCTGATCGAGGTCCCGATGGGAACGACGATGCGCGAGATCGTGTTTGATATCTGCGGCGGCATTAAAAACGGCAAGAAGTTTAAAGCGGTGCAGATCGGCGGTCCGAGCGGCGGCTGTCTGCCGGAGGAATACCTCGATATGCCGCTCGATTTTGACTCGCTGGCGAGCGTTGGCGCGATGATCGGCTCGGGCGGTCTGGTCGTGCTGGATGAGGATACCTGCATGGTCGAGATCGCGCGCTTCTTCATGAATTTCACGCAGAATGAGTCCTGCGGAAAGTGCATCCCGTGCCGCGAGGGCACAAAGCGCATGCTTGAGATCCTTGAGCGGATCGTTGCGGGCGAAGGCGAACCGGGCGATATCGATATGCTGCTTGAGCTTGGCGAAACGATCAGCGTGACCGCGCTGTGCGGTCTGGGCAAATCCGCCGCAAGCCCGGTGCTGTCTACGCTGAAGTATTTCAGAGAGGAATATGAGGCGCACATCCTTGAAAAGCGCTGCCCGGCCGGCGTATGTAAGGCGCTGATGCCGATGTCGATCGCGGCGGATAAGTGCCGCGGCTGTTCAAAATGCTCCAAGGTATGTCCGGTCGGGGCAATTTCGGGTAAGATCAAAGAGCCGTTCCACATTGATGAGAACGTGTGTATCAAGTGCGGAGCGTGTGTGGAAGCTTGCCCGTTCGGCGCTGTCATAGGAGGTTAACGCATGAAAGGCTATGTTACGGTTGACGGTGTGAAAACCGCATTTGATCAAGAGAAAAACCTGCTCGAGGTGATCCGCAGCGCGGGCATCGAGCTTCCTACCTTCTGCTATCATTCAGAGCTTTCCACCTTTGGCGCATGCCGTATGTGCATCGTGGAGGACGAGCGCGGAAGGATCATGACCTCCTGCTCGACTATCCCTTACGACGGCATGGTCGTGTTTACCAACACGCCGCGCCTGCGCAAATATCGCAGAAATATTTTAGAGCTGCTGCTCGCTAATCATGACCGCGATTGTACAACGTGTATTAAAAGCAGCCGCTGCAAATTGCAGGAGCTTGCGCTCACGATGGGCGTGCGCGACGTGCGCTTTAAAAAGAGTGTGAAGAAAAAGCCGGTGGATGATTCCTCGCCGTCCATCGTGCGTGATCCGAATAAGTGCATCATGTGCGGCGAATGCGTTCGCATGTGCGAGGAGGTGCAGGGCGTCGGCGCGATCTGTATCGCAAACCGCGGCGCATCGATCGAGGTCGTCGCCGCATACGGCAAGCCGCTGGCAGAGAGCAACTGCGTCAACTGTGGTCAGTGCCGCAGCGTATGTCCGACCGGCGCGCTCACGATCAAAAATGCAAATCAGGCGGTTTGGGATGCGATCAACGATCCGAAAAAGCGCGTGATCGTGCAGATCGCGCCCGCCGTTCGCGTGGCGATCGGCGAGGAGTTCGGCGAGAAGCCGGGTACCGAGACCATGGGGCGTCTGGTCGCGGCGCTGCGTAAAATGGGCGTGGACGAGGTGTATGATACCACGGTCGGCGCGGATCTGACCGTAACCGAAGAAACGCGCGAGTTTTTAGAGCGTCTGAGCGAGGAAAAGAACCTGCCGCTCTTTACTTCCTGCTGCCCGGGCTGGGTTGAGTTTGTAAAGGGCAAATACCCCGAGCTGATGGAAAATGTATCGACCTGCCGCTCGCCGATGGAGATGTTCGGCGTTGTGATCAAAGAGCATTTTAAGGGGCTGGACCGCGAGGAAGGCAGAACTACGGTCAACGTGGCGATCATGCCGTGTACCGCGAAGAAGGCGGAGGCGGAGCTGCCCGGGTTTACCACGGAGGGCGGCCGCGATGTAGACTTCGTGCTGACCACGCAGGAGCTTTGCATGATGCTCAACGAGGCGGGCATCCGCTTCGAGGAGCTGCCGGACGAGGCGGCGGATATGCCGTTCGGACTTGGTTCCGGCGCGGGCGTGATCTTCGGCGTGACCGGCGGCGTGACCGAATCGGTCATTCGCCAGATCTCGCAGAATCATTCGAAAGAAAGCCTGCGCGACATCGCGTTTACCCCGGTGCGCGGTATGCATGGCATCCGCGAGCTGTCGCTTGACTTCGAGGGGCGCACGCTGCGCGTTGCGATCGTAAACGGCTTGAAAAACGCAGATCATCTGATCAAAAAGCTGAAAAACGGCGAGGTCAGCTATGATTTCATCGAGGTCATGGCATGCCCCGGCGGCTGCATCGGCGGCGCGGGTCAGCCGCTTCCGCAGAACGCGGAGGTGCGCGCGGCGCGCGCGAAGGGTCTGTATGGCGCGGATAATACTGCGCAAATCAAGCGCTCTGAGGAAAATCCGACGATTTTGACCTTGTATAACGGTCTGCTGAAGGGCAAGGCGGATATTCTGCATGTCCCCGGCCGTCATCACTCATAAATCATGCACCAGTTGATTCTGGCCATTTTATAAAAATTTCATAGCCGCATTGCGGCGGAACGGATGTGTTTGTATGCTCGATCTTTATGTCTGTGTCGGAAGCGCATGTCATCTCAAGGGTTCATATGCAATCATCAACCGTCTGCAAAGCCTGATCGGCGCGTCGCCATACGCCGATCGGCTCAATCTTATGGCAGTGTTGTGTCTCGGGCGCTGCGGGGGCGATGTTTCGGTCCGCATCGGCGAGGAGGAACATTTCTCGATCAAGCCGGAGGAGACCGATTTCTGGTTTGAGCATGAGGTGCTGCCCCGTGTGCGGGAGGAAATTACGGGAAAATAACAGATCGCCCTACAGTCGCAAGGCATTGCGGCTGTAGGGCGATGCGCCTTTTTTCGAAAAACCGTGCGCGCTTGCGCAGGATCGGGAGGGGATATTTCTGTGAAAAGTATTCAGTTTAAGCGGGTGAATTGCCGAAATTGCTATAAATGCGTGCGAAATTGTCCGGTAAAATCGATCGCGGTCAAGGATGAGCAGAGCCAGATCATTGAGGAGGAATGCATCCTCTGCGGCGCATGCCTGACGGTCTGCCCTCAAAACGCGAAAAGCATGAAAACCGACCTCGCGCTTGTGCGCGGCTGGATGGCGGAGGGGCGGCGCGTGTGCCTGACCATTGCGCCAAGCTATGCGGCGGCGCTCTCTGTGCCGGATGCGGGCGCGCTTTTGCCCGCGATGAAGCGCATGGGCTTTCTGCATGCCGAGGAGACGGCGCAGGGCGCGGCGCTCGTCTCGCGCGAGTATGCGCGCCTGATGCAGGAGGGGCAGATGGAGAATATCATTTCCACCTGCTGTCCCACGATTATCCTGCTTGTGGAGAAATATTTCCCTGAGCTGATCGGAAGCCTTGCGCCGGTCGTTTCGCCCATGGTCGCATCGGCGCGCAGCTTAAAGCAGCGCTTCGGCGCGCATACCAAGGTTGTGTTTATCGGGCCATGCCTGTCTAAGCATGAGGAATGCGAGGATTTTTCTGACCATTCGGTCGACGCGGTGCTCACATTTTCCGAGCTGGCAGATTGGATGGCGGAGGAGGGCGTTTCGTTTGAAGAGACCGGGGCAGCGCTCGGCGATGAGGAGCTTGCGCGCGCTCGGCTGTACCCGCTGCCCGGCGGCGTGCTGCAAACGATCGCGCAGGAGCAGCGCGGCGATTACCAGTGCGTTGCGATCGATGGCGTGCCGCGCGTGATCGAGGTGCTGCGCGCGCTGCAATCCGGCTCGCTGCATCACTTTTTTATCGAGGCAAACAGCTGCGTCGGCGGCTGTATCAACGGCCCGTGCATGATGCAGCCGCCCGGCGGCTGGCTGGAGACAAACGCACGCATGCGCCGCTATTATGAATGCGCAGGCGGCAGCGTGCCGCTGGATGCGCTGCCCGACATGACGCGCACGTTTACCGACCGGAAAAAACGCACGCCGCGCCCGACCGAGGCGGAGCTGCGCGCGATTTTGACCGAGATCGGCAAGCCCACGGAGGATAAGGAATTAAATTGCGGCTCCTGCGGCTATCCCACCTGCAAGCAAAAGGCAGAGGCGGTGTATCTCGGCAAGGCGGAATTGCATATGTGCCTGCCCTACATGCGCGAGCGGGCGGAGAGCCTGTCCAATCTGGTCGTAGACGCAACGCCAAACGGCATCTTCGTGCTGGATGAAACGCTGAAAATTTCTGATATGAATGCCGCGGCAGAGCGCATGCTGCATGCCGCGCGCGCGGATGCGATCGGCAGCCATATTTTCGAGTATCTGATCTGCGATGATTTTGAGCGCGTGCTTGCAACGGGCGAGCCGGTGCGCGATCGCAAGTTTGTGTATGAAGAATATGGGCTTTCGGTGTATCAAACCGTGCTGCTTGTTCCGGAGCAGAAAAGCCTGCTTATCCTGCTGCGTGACGTGTCGGCGGAGGAGGAGCAGCGCGAGCGGCTGATGACCCTGCGGCATGATACGATCGAAACCGCGCAGCGCGTTATTGATAAGCAGATGTCGGTCGCGCAGGAGATCGCAAGCCTTCTCGGCGAGACTACGGCGGAAACGAAGGCGACGCTGCGGCGGCTGCAAAAATCCATGCAGGACGAAACGGGGGAGCGGCAATGAGCGTGTTTGTCGACGTCTGCACGGAGAGCCTGATCAAAACCGGCGAGGAGCTTTGCGGCGATAAGGTTGAGATCGTGCGCCTGGAGGACAGCGTGATCGTTGTGCTCGCCGATGGCTTGGGCAGCGGCGTGAAAGCAAATATTTTGGCGGCAATGACCTCGAAAATGCTTGCAACGATGCTGACGCAGGGCATGGAGCTTTCTGATGCGGTCAGCACCGTGGCGGCCACGCTTCCGGTCTGCAAGGAGCGAAACATCGCCTATTCTACTTTCACGATCCTGCAGGCTTGGAACGACGGGACCATGAAGCTGGTGGAGTTTGACAATCCGCCTGCGGTGCTGCTGCGCGGCGGGAAATACCATGCGCCGGAGGCGCGCGCGGTGGACATTGCGGGCAAGGCGATGACGGAATCGCACATTGCCGGGCAGATCGGCGATATTCTTGTTTTGATGAGCGACGGCGCGATCCACGCCGGAATCGGGCATACGCTCAATCTGGGCTGGCAGTGGGATAATATCCGCGATTTTTTAGAGCAGCGCGTCCAAACCGGGATGACCTGCGGCGAGGTGACCGAGCTGCTGCTCGGCGCGTGCGATGATTTGTATATGCAGCGCCCGGGCGATGACACTACCGTCGTTTGCGTGAAGCTGCGGCATGCGCTTCCGGTCAGCCTGATGATCGGTCCGCCGGTCAAGCCGGAGGACGACGCGCGCATGGTCGATGATTTTCTGCGCGGCGAGGGGCTGCATATCATTTGCGGCGGAACCACTTCGCAGATCGTCAGCCGCGTGACCGGGCGAAAAATGACGGTCGATCTGAAATATCGAAATCCTAAAGTGCCGCCCTGCGCGCATATCGACGGGATCGACCTGGTCACGGAGGGAGTTTTGACCTTCGGGCGCGCGCTTGAGCTGGTGCGTGCCGCGCTGGAGGACGATCGCCCGCGCTATGCGCCCTGCAAAATCGAGGGCGAGGACGGGGCGAGCCGCATTGCGCGGATTTTGCTTGAACAGGCGACGTCGATCCGCCTGATGGTGGGTCGGGCAATGAATCCGGCGCATCAAAACCCGGATCTGCCGCTGGATTATGGCATTAAGCTGCGCATGGTGGATGACATGGCGCGCGCGCTTCGGCTGCTGGGCAAGCGCGTGCAGGTAGAATATTATTAAATAAAAAGGGTTGGAATATTCCAACCCTTTTTTATTTAATAAGCAGTAAAAGCGTGCCGCAAACGATGAGGATCAGCCCGCACGCGGGGCGGCGCGAAAGCCGCTCGCCAAACACGAGATACGAAAACGCAATCGTGACCAGAATGCTCAGCTTATCGATCGGCACGACCACGCTGGCCGGCCCGGTTTGCAGCGCGCGATAATAGCATAGCCAGGACGCGCCGGTCGCGATCCCGGACAGCACGATAAAGCCCAGCTCGCGGCGCGGCATTTCGCGCAGCTTAGCGCCCTTCCCGGTCACAAATACCATCATCCACGCCATGACGAGGACGACCGCAGTGCGGATCATGGTGCCGAGGTTTGATTCCACATCGGTGATGCCGATTTTCGCCGTAATGGCGCATAATGCCGCGAAAACGGCGGATAGCACGGCATAAAGCAGCCAAGCGGGGCGACGCTCGCCTGTCTTCGCCTGCTTTCGCTCGATCATCAGAAGCGTTCCGCCGCCGATCGCGAAAATTGCAAGCGCTTGCAGCCAGCCGAGCGGCTCGCCGAGCAACAGCGCCGCGAGCAGGATCGTAAGCACCGTGCTGGATTTATCGATCGGCACGACCTTATTGATATCGCCGATCTGCAGCGCGCGAAAATAGCACAGCCAGGACGCGCCGGTCAAAATTCCGGACAGCACAAGGAAAAACCAGGTCCTTTGCGAAATGCTTGTGATATCGCCGAGCGAGCCGACAAGAAGGACCATAAAAAAGGAAAGGATCAGCACCACGATCGTCCGGATCGCGGTCGCAACCGTTGTGTCTGTGCGGCGGATTCCGCATTTCGCCAGAATGGCGCACAGCCCGGCAAAAAGCGCCGATAAGACGGCAAATAAAAGCCACATAAAAAATCCCTGCTTTTTTAAAATTGCGGGAGCACCCGCAATTTTATGATAGGCTTATCGTGCGCGCTTGTCAAGCGCCGAAAAGCGCGTGCCGACCGCCTCGCCGCGCAGGAAGGCATCGATCGCCTCCGGGCGCTTTCCGTTTGTAATCACCACGTCTGCGCCGTTTGCGGTGGCGAGCTGCGCCGCCTGCAGCTTTGTTTTCATGCCGCCCGTGCCGCGGCGCGAGCCGGCGCCGCCAGCCAGCGCAAAGACCTGCTCGTCGATGCGATCGATCTGCGCGATCAGACTGGCGGCGGGACTGAGGCGCGGGTCGCGGTCATACAGCCCGTCAATGTCTGATAAAATGATCAAATACCGCGCGCGGCAAAGCACCGCCACGATCGCGGAAAGCATGTCGTTATCGCCAAACAGCCGCTCGGCGGACTCGATTTCCGTATAGCTGACCGAGTCGTTCTCATTCACGACCGGGATCACGCCCATGCCGAGCAGCGCGTCAAAGGTATTGATCAAATTTTCGCGCTTTTCCTCATGCTCGATATCCTCCGCGTTGAGCAGGATCTGCGCGATCGTTTTATCATAATCGCCGAACAGCTTGTCATACAAAAACATCATGCTGCATTGCCCGACCGCGGCGGCAGCCTGCTTCATTTTCAGCGCCGTGGGGCGCTGCTTCATGCCGAGCTTCGCCGCGCCGACCGCAATAGCGCCGGACGAGACCAAAATGACCTCATAGCCTAAGTTCTGCACGTCTGCCAGCACGCGCGCCAGATGGTCCATCGTGCGCAGATCGCTCGTTCCGTTTTCATAGGTCAGCGTAGACGTGCCGACCTTCACCACAATGCGGTTTTGATAGATCCCCATAGCGCTACACCTCGATGATCGCGGGCGTTTTCCCGGCATACGGCAGAAGCCGCGCGCAGATGTCATCAGTGCGCAGCTTGAGATATCCGGTCGTTGTGCCGTCGCTGCATCCATAATAGGGGTCGCGCAGAACGTCGCGGTCCAGCACCGGGCGCACCGCGCTTGCGGAGGGCAGCAGCATGCTGAAGATCGTTGCCGCGCCGATCGTTGTTCCGAGCAGCTGCTCCATGCGCTCGGCGGGCGCGAAAGAGGGGCGCGCCGTGTGGAGCGCCGCGCTGAAATCCTTAGCGCGAAACGGCTTGTCGCCGCGCGTGACGAACAGATAAAACTCGCTCTGCTGTCGGTTGCAGAGAAACAGCGTTTTCACCATGCGCATGGAAAGCCGCGCTTCCACTGCGGCGCAGTCCTCCATCGTGATGATCTCGTCGGTCTCCACGCGCTCATAGGGCATCTCAAGCGTCGCCAGCGCCTGATATACCGCCGCCTGAAGCGCGGTTTTGCAGGTCTCGGGCGGCGTTTTTAGTACTTCGCTCACATAAATCATTGTGTCCACTCCCGTTGATTTTTTCTGAAATTCAGTGTATCATAAAAGCAAGAATTTGAAAAACGGATTTTAATCATGATATGCATGACAAAATTGCATGGGAGGGGCGCGGGATGGACAAAAATCTGCAAAAATACATGGCGCTGATCAAAACGGTGGAGACCGGGAGCTTTACGCATGCGGCGGAGCTGCTGCAATACTCACAGTCCGGCGTGAGCCGCATGATCGGCGATTTGGAGACGGCGTGGGGCATTGCGCTGCTGCAGCGCGGGCGCGGCGGCGTGCAGCTCACGTCTGCCGGGCAGCAGCTGCTGCCGTATATCCGGCAGGTGGTTTCTGCGTATGAAACGCTGCGCGGGCAGGTGAGTGAATGGAACGGGCTGCGCGCCGGGCTGATCCGGATCGGAACATTTTCCAGCGTGGCGACGCATTGGCTGCCGCATATCATTTGCGCGTTTCAAAAGGATTATCCGAATATCGAATATGAGCTGCTGCTGGGCGATTATTCGGAAATCGAGGCGTGGATCATGGAGGGGCGCGTGGACTGCGGCTTTTTGCGTCTGCCCGCCGCGCCCGAGCTGCAAACGCTTTTTTTAGAGCAGGATCGGCTGATGGCGGTCGTTCCGGAGCGGCACCCGCTTGCCGCATGCGAGCGCATCGCGCCGCGTGCCCTGTGCGACGCACCGTTCCTGCTGCTCGAAAAGGGCGAGACCACCGAGGTTTCCGAGCTGTTTGCGCGCTGCGGCTTAAAGCCGCGCGTGCGGTTTACCACGTTTGATGATTATGCGATCATGTCGATGGTGGAAAACGGGCTGGGCGTAAGTATTTTGCCCGAGCTGATCCTGCGGCGCGCGCCGTATCGCATCGCGGCGCGCCCGCTCGATGTGCCCGCCTGGCGCAATATCGGGATTGCCCTGCGCGACAAAAAAACCGCGCCCCTTGCGGTCACGCGGTTTTTAGAATATTTAGATGCTAGGAATGCGCCTGGCTTGGAAACTGCACGCACAGCTCGGTAAATTGCCCCGGCTCGCTGCGGACGGAAACCGTTCCGCCGTAGCGCAGCGCGGTGTGCTTCACGATAGCAAGCCCAAGCCCGGTGCTGCCGTTTGCGCGGCTGTGCGCGCGGTCTGCCTTATAAAAACGCTCAAAAACGCGCGGCTGATGCTCCGGCGCGATGCCAATGCCGTCGTCGCGCACACGCAGCGTGCTGCCCGCCGCGTCCTCCGAAAGCGTGACGTGGCAGCTTCCGTGTTCCTTGCCATATTTGATCGCATTGTCCACTAAATTATAAATCAGCTCGAAGATCGGCTGCCGTTCCGCCATAACGCACGCGTCGCCCGCGATGGAGAGTGAAATATCGCGCGCGGCGGCGCGTTCTTCCAGCTGGCGAAACACCTCGCCGGTGAGCGCGCGCAGATCAAGCTTTTCAAAGTGCAGCGGATTTGCGCGCACGCTTTCCAGCTCGGAAAGATGCAGAAGATCGTTGATCAGGCTGAGCAGACGCTCGCTCTCGCGCACGATGCGCCCCGCATAATCGCGGCATTGCGCCGGATCGTCCACAAGCCCTGCCGCAAGCAGCTCGGAAAAGCCCTTGATCGAGGTGAGCGGACTTTTCAGCTCGTGCGATGCGTTGGCGAAAAACTCGCTGCGCATGCGCTCAAGGCGGATGATCTCCGTGATATCGGATAAAAACAGAATCGCGCCCAGCACGCCGTGCTCATCCTTCGCGGGGTTGATGAACACGCGATAATATTTTCCGCGCGTATCCGTTTGATCCAGCTCGTAAACGCGCGGCAGCCCATCAGAAAGCGTGGTCTGCACAGCGTGTGTCAGCTCGGGGAAGCGGCACAGCCCGCGAAACGTTGCGGCGTCTGGCGGCGCGGCCAAAATCGTTTGCGCCGCGCTGTTGATCGAGAGAATGCCGCCGCGCTCCGAAAGGAGCAGAATCCCGTCGGTCGCCGCCTGCAGCAAATGATCCAGCTGCGCCTTGCTCTCGCGGATCTCCGCAACGCTCTGCTGCAATTTTCCGGCAAGCGTTCGGATATCGTCCAGCGGCTGCGCAAGCTCGGGGAAATCCGGCGTGATCGGCTCGTTTTGATACTTGCCGCGCGCAAGCCGCCCCAGCATCAAGCTGATGCGCTGAAACGGCAGCATCAGCCGCTTTGCAAAAAACTCCGCAAATACATAGGCGAAAATCAAAAGCATCATGCAAACCAGCAGCGTGACCGGGGCCATCGTGTGCAGAAACGCATAGGTCGCGGAGACCGGCAGCGAAAGACGCAGCAGATACTGCGCGTTGAGCGGGAGCGCAACATACAGCGAGGTCACGCCCGTGGTCTCGCTTTTTCGCATGTCCTCGCCGACTTCCCCCGCGATCGCCGCCTGAATTTCCGGGCGCGCGCTGTGGTTTTCCATGTCGTTTGCGCGACCGGCGCTGTCGCCGACAACAATGCCGTCGTGCGTTAAAATCGTTACGCGCAGGTCGTTTTCACTGGTGCTAAGCTTTTGCGCAAACGCTTGCGGCTCTATGTGTTCCGGCATCTCAGAGGTTTGGATCGCCGCCGCCATACCGCGCAGATCGGCGCGCACGGTGCTCGTCAGCTCCTGTCGGAACAGCGCAAACGCCGCGCCGAGCAGCAGCGCGATCGTCAGCGCGCAGGTGATCATAAAAGAGACGCGAATATATCGTTTCATAACTGCCTCCTACTCGCGCAGGAATTTATAGCCATATCCGCGCACGGTTGCGATATAGCGTGGGGTTTCCGCGCTGTCATGCAGCTTCTGGCGCAGGGTTCGGATGTGCATGTCAACGGTGCGGGTCGTATCGCCGGAAAACTCAAAGCCCCATACCGCGTCGAGCAGCTTTTCGCGGCTGAGCACCGTCCCGCTGTTGCGAAACAGATACTCTAAAAGCTCAAATTCCTTGTGCGTCAGGCGAACCGGCTCTCCCGCAAGCGACACCTCGCGGCTTGCAAAATCGATCGTGAGATCTTTTGCCCGCGCGATGTCCTGCCGGGGCGCGGTGCGGCGCAGCGCGGCTTTAATGCGCGCGAGCAGCTCAAGCACGCCGAACGGCTTTGTGATATAATCCTCCGCGCCCAGCTCAAGTCCGGTCACTTTATCCGCCTCGCTGCCCTTCGCGGTCAGGAAAATGACCGGAATATCCTGCGTGGCGGCGTTTGCCTTGAGCTTTCGCAGGATGTCAAGCCCGCTGAGATCCGGCAGCATGATATCCAGCAAAATCAAATCCGGACGAAGCTTGGGCAGCAGTGAAAACAGCGCAGATGCGCTCCCCACCGTTTGCGCCTCATGCCCGATCGTTTTCACGCTGGCGGAGATCAGCTCCGCGATATTTTCGTCGTCCTCAACAATCATGATGCGCGCCATATTCAATCGCCTCCGTGCGGCGGAGGGGATCACAGCACCCGCTGGCTCTTATGCTCACCGGTCATGCTGAAAATGCACCACTCCGCAATATTTTGCGCATGGTCGCCAATGCGCTCTAAATACTTCGCGATCAAAAGGAAATCGACCGCCTGCGCGCCGCAGCCGGGATCTTTTGAGATCATTTCAACCAGCTCGCCGCGGATTTCAGAAAACAGATCGTCGATCACATCGTCATAAGCGATCGCCTTCTGCGCGAGCGCCAGATCGGATGTGACGAACGAATCGATCGCCTTTGTTGTCATTATAACACAATGTTCGGCCATTTTCACCAGGTGCGTCGGTTTTTTTATCATTTCCACGCCCTCGAAGTTCAAAACGATCTCCGCCACATCCGCCGCCTGGTCGCAGATGCGCTCCATATCCGTGATCATTTTAAATGCGGTCGAGATCGTGCGCAGATCGCTCGCGACCGGCTGCTGCGAGAGCAGAATGCGCAGGGCGCGCCGCTCGATAGTAAGCTCCAGCTGGTCGGCATAGTCGTCGCTTTGCGCAATTTGCCGCGCAAGGTCAAAATCGCTTGCCGCGAGCGCGCGCATCGCCTGCGTGATCGTGGTTTCGATAATGCCGCTCATCTCAATTAAGTCTTCCTTCAGCTCTTCCATGGCATGCTCAAATCGGTTTCTCATACGCTCCTCCTTATCCAAACCGCCCGGTAATATAATCTTCCGTGCGCTTATCCTGCGGCATGGAGAATAAATCGATCGTTTTTGCAAATTCAACGACCTCGCCATGTAGGAAAAACGCGGTTTTATCGGAAATACGCGCCGCCTGCTGCATATTATGCGTGACGATCGCGATTGTGTATTGCTCTTTTAATTCGGTGAGCAGGTCTTCGATTTTCGTCGTGGAGATCGGGTCTAATGCGGAGGTCGGCTCGTCAAGCAGCAAAACCTCCGGCTCGACCGCAAGCGCCCGCGCGATGCAAAGCCGCTGCTGCTGTCCGCCGGAAAGTGAGAGCGCGCTTTTGCGCAGGCGGTCATGCACCTCGTCCCAAATCGCCGCGCCGCGCAAACTGCGCTCAACGATCTCGTCAAGCTGCGCGCGGCGGCGAATGCCGTGCGTGCGCGGGCCGAAGGCGATGTTATCGTAAATACTCATCGGGAAGGGGTTCGGCTTCTGGAACACCATGCCCACGCGGCGGCGCAGGTCGTTTACGTCAAAGCCCTTATAGATATCCGCGCCGTCCAGCGTGATCGTCCCGGTGATCTTGCAGTTTTCGATCAGGTCGTTCATGCGGTTTAAGCTCTTGAGCAGCGTGGATTTTCCGCAGCCGGACGGACCGATAAATGCGGTGATCTCATGCTCCGCAATGCCGAGGTTGATATTTTTCAGCGCGTGGAATGTTCCGTAATATAAATCTACATCGCGAATGTCAATTTTCAACATGATCACCTCTGGATTTTTTAGAAAGATAGCTGCTGAGCAAATTGAGCAGCAGCACAAACACAATTAAAATCACGCCGGTCGCAAACGCGGTGTTGCGCCCCGCCATGCCGCCGTCACGCGTGGCGATATACATATGAATGGCAAGCGTGCGCGAGCTGTCGAGCAGGCTGCCCGGCATTTTTGCCACCGTGCCGAGCGTGAAGATCAAGGCGGCGGTTTCGCCGACGATACGCCCCACGCCGAGGATCACGGCGGAGAAAATACCGCTTGCCGCCGAGGGGAGGATGATTTTCAGCACGGTGCGCAGCCGCGTTGCGCCAAGCCCAAAGCTGCCCTCGCGGTAGCTCTGCGGAACGGCGCGAATCGCTTCCTCCGTGCTGCGGATGATGACCGGCAGGATCATGATCGACACGGTGAACACGCCGGTCAGGATCGAATAGCCAAGCCCCAGCGTCGTGCCGAAGAACAGCGCGCCGAACAGCCCGTAAATAATGGAGGGCACGCCGGCCAGCGTTTCGGTGCATAGCCGGATCAGGCGGATAAGCCGGCTCTCCTGCCGGGCATATTCCGTGAGATAAATGGCGGCGCACACGCCGATCGGCACGGCGAGCAGCAGCGAAAGCGCCACTAAGATCAGCGTGGTGACGATCGAAAACAGCATGGACGGGTTTTCAGACGAATACGCGCCGAATACCAAGTCCCAGCTCAGATGCGGAAGCCCGTTGATCAGGATATAGCCAAAGATGCAAACGAGCGCTGCCGTGACCGTAAGCATGGCAAGCTTTGTGAGCAAATTGAGCACAAGCGAGCCGGGATGCCGTCGGTAAATGCGCAGCTCTTCCAGATAACGTTTCATGAGCTCACCCCACTTTTCCGGGATACCAGGTTCAGGCAAAGATTCAGCAGCAGGATCAGAACGAACAGCACCGCGCCGGTCGCGATCAGCGCGTCATAGTGCAGACCGCTGGCATAGCCCATTTCCAGCACGATATTTGCCGTCAGTGTGCGCACCGGCTTGAGCAGGTCGACCGGAAGGATGTTGGAATTCCCCGCGACCATAACGACCGCCATCGTTTCGCCGATCGCGCGCCCGATGCCTAAAATAATCGCGGTCACGATGCCGCTTCTTGCGGCGGGCAGCACCGTGCGGAACACGCCGCCCTCACGCGTTGCACCCAGCGCAAGCGCGCCCTCATACGTCGCGCGCGGCACGGCGCGGATGGCGTTTTCCGAGATCGTGATGATCGTTGGCAGGATCATGATGCCGAGCACAATGGACGCGGCGAGAATGCTGTTTCCGTTGCCGCCGATGTGCGTGCGGATCCAGGGAACCAGCACCATCATGCCGAAAAATCCGTAAATGATCGATGGGATGCCTGCGAGCAGCGCGACCCCCTGCGACAGAAGCGGGTAAATGCGCCGCGGGCAGAATTTGGCGAGAAACACCGCCGCCAGCACGCCGAGCGGAACGCCGATCAAAATCGCGCCTGCCGTGACGTACACGCTGCCGAGCAGCATATATAAAATGCCGAATTTCTGCGGGGAGTTGTTCGGCTTCCATTCGGTCGTGCCGATAAAATTGAGCACGCCGATTTTTGAGAGCGCCGGAATAGAATTATAAAAAATAAACCAGCAAATGAGTAAAACCGCCCCGATAGACAGGCACGCGCACAGTAAAAACAGTGCGCGGCTGCCACGGTCTAATATTTTCTTTTTCATGGGTTACTTCGCGGCGTCCGCCCAAGTGCGGGTGATGCCGGTGAAGATATTGGTGATCTGCTCGGAGGTGAGCGCGTCGATCGGGTTCTCGGCGTTCACGATTACGGCGATCGCATCCAGCGCGAAGACGTTTTCGTCCAGCGAGGTTTTCTCTTCATCCTTGAGCGCGCGGGAGGACATTGCGATATCCACCTTGCCCGCAATCGCGTCCTTAATGCCCGCGCCCGAGCCGGAATAGGTGATCTCGACCTGCACATCCGGGTTTAATTTGATGTATTCCTCGCGCAGCTTCTCCATCACTTTTTCCACCGAGGTCGAGCCGGAAAGCGTTAACTTGCCGGAAAGCTTCTTCGGCGTGTATGCCGTATCGCTCGCTGCCGCCTTGATCAGGCTGGTATGCTCTGCGATCGCCTGCCCGTCAGAGGACAGAACAAACTGGATAAAGTCTGCCGCGATCGGGTTCTGGCTGTTTTTCGGAAGCGCAAGCACGAACGGGCGCTTGATCTTGTAGGTGTCGTTGAGCACGTTTTCCACCGTTGCGGAAACGCCGTCTACCTTGACCGCCTTCACGCTCGAGTTTACAGCGCCGAGCGAGGTGTAGCCGATCGCGCTCGGATCGACCTCCACTTTAGAGACCACCGCGTCGGTCGAATCTACGATGATCGCCTCCGGGAACAGGTTGTCCGTTTCATTGTCGCCGTCTTTTACGACCACGTGCATCAGCTCGTCAAACGCGCCGCGCGTGCCGGAGCTTGCCTCACGCGAGACAACGGTGATCATTGCCGTCTGGTCAAAGCTTTCGCCCGTCTCGGCCGCGTTGTTTTGCGCGCCGTTTCCGCAGCTCGCGAAAAGCAGCGCCGCAAGCACTGCACATCCCATGGATAATCCTAATTTTTTCATCAGGTTCACGCTCCTTTTTCGTTTCGTTGCGCTTAGTATATCGCGCGTTTGTATTGCTAAAATATGCGCTTTGTAAAATATATGTAAAAAAATTTTTTTGCCGAAAAGCTTGACATTGCGCGAAAAACGATTATAATAGAAAAAAATAAAAAATGCTTAGATAAGAATCAGTAGGGCATTGCGGTGATCGCAGAGAGTTATCGGTTGGTGCAAGATAACATGACGGCATGCCTGAAACTCCTCTTGGAGCAGGCGCGCGGAACAGGGCTTCTTCAGTATGCGCGTTCGGGGCGGCAGCCGTTACCATTGCCAGACACTCGCGCAGCGCGCCGGTGTTGATTTGAGAGCACTTTATATAAAGTGAAAAAGAGTGGTACCGCGGAAGTTTCTTTTCGTCTCTTTGTAACCGTTTTCTATAGAAAGGGGAACAAAGAAATGGAAAAGAAGATGTCCAAGGTGCCTTTTTTCGTGTGTTTTTCTGTCGGCGCCGTGCTGTTTAGCTCGCATGCGGGCGGCGGGTTTGCGTCTGGCAATCAGGCGTTTCAAAACTTCTCCGGCTTCGGCTGGGTCGGCGTTTTTACCTGCCTGCTCGCCATGCTGCTCTTCACGATGACGATCCGCGAGGCGATGCTGATGTATAACACGCGGCGGCTTCATTCATATAAAGAGCTGTTTGAAACGCTGTATCACCCGTTTGATAAGCTGGAATGGCTGTTTGAAATTTTCTTCTATATCATGGTGATCATGGCGGTCGGCGCGGCGATCGCAACGGCGGCTTCCACGCTGACGTCATTATTCGGCTTGAATTATTATATCGGGATCGTGATCGTCGGCATCATCGTGCTGTTTTTAACGATCTTTGGCGCGGGGCTGGTGCGCCGTGCGTCCACCGTGATGGGGCTTGGAATTTTGGCCACTGCGCTTACGATTTTTATTATCGGCATCGTGCGCGCGCCGAATTTGGCGGAAACGTTCCGCGCAAGCTTTGCAGAGACCGGGTTTTTCAATGCACCGAAGGCGATTTTGCAGGCGTTTTGCTATGCGGGCTTCCAGTGCGTCGTGATCCCGACGATGATCGTATGCGGAACGCCGCTGCATACAAAGAAATCCTGCGCAAAGGCGATGCGCATCGCCTTTTGGCTCAATGCGGTCTCGCTTGCGCTCTCGGTCATTATGCTGACCGGCTGGCAGTTCTTGTTCACCGCGGTCGAGGGCGGCACCACGATCCCGACGCTTACGATCTGCAAAGAGGGCTTAGGTATGCCGTGGCTCACCGTGGTGTATTCGATCTGCCTGCTGCTCTGCCTGATCTCGACCGGCGTGACCACGGTGTTTGGCTTCGTTGCGCGGTTTGAGAAGCTCTCGATCTTTAAGAAAATTAAAAATGCGCCGGTGCGCAGCGCGATCGTCTCTGCGTTTATTATGATCCTCGCCATGACGGTCTCGCTCTGCGGGCTGACGAACATCATCAAATACGGCTATGGCTATTGCGGCTATCTCGCCATCGCGATCATCATTATCCCGTTCCTCACGGTCGGCGTGTATAAAAACCGCAAATACATCAAAGAGTATCCGGATTGCGAGCGGATGGACGCAAAAGAGGAGGAAAAATGATGCAAAAGACGATGTTTCCGGGCTATACCATCGGCGAAGATGCGTATCAGGATATCCCGGCTGTGTGTGAACAATATGGAAAAACGGCGGTCATGATCGGCGGAAAACGCGCGCTTGCCGCGGCGGAGGACAAGATCCGCGCCGCGTGCGCCGACTCGAAAATCACGATTACAGCCACGTTCTGGTATGGCGGCGAGGCGAGCGTTGAGAATATTGAAGCGCTGCTTGAGCGACCGGAGGTGCGCGCGGCGGACATGCTGTTCGCGGTCGGCGGCGGCAAGGCGATCGATACCGTCAAAGTCACGGCGCATCGGCTGGAGCGCCCGTTCTTCACGTTCCCGACGATCGCATCCACCTGCGCGTCCTGCACAAGTCTTGGAATTTTATATCATCCGGACGGCTCGCTGCGCGAGTATTCGTTTTCAAAAATCCCGCCCAATCATATTTTTATCAACACGCAGGTGATCGCAGAGGCGCCGCGGCAGTATCTGTGGGCGGGCATTGGCGACACGATGGCAAAGCATTTTGAATGCACCGTGTCCTCGCGCGGCGATGTGCCGAGCCATTCCGACGCAATGGGTATCGCGCTGAGCAGTATGTGCGCAACGCCGGTGATCCGCTGGGGGAAAGCGGCGCTTGCCGCGTGCGACGAAAACCGCGCGAGCTATGAGCTGGGCGAGGTGATTTTGGCGATCATCGTTTCCACAGGGCTGGTCTCTAACTTCGTGCAGGTGGATTATACGACCGGGCTTGCGCATGCGGTGTATAACGGGTTTACCGTGCTGCCCGAGATCGAAGAAAACCACCATCTGCATGGCGAGATCGTCTCTTACGGCATTTTGGTGCTGCTCACGGTCGATAAGCAGTGGGAGGAGCGCGACCGTCTGTTCCGCTTCAGTCGCTCGATCGGGCTGCCCACCTGCCTTGCGGATCTGGATGTAAAGCCGGAGCAGATCGGCGCGGTCGCAAAAAAAGCGCTCGCCGGGATCGACGTGCGCAAATATCCTTATGAAGTGACCGAGGATATGATCTGCAGCGCGATTTTGGCGCTGGAGGAATATCATCGCGAACACGCATAATAAAATAAGACGGCAGCCCGGAACAGGACTGCCGCCTTTATTTTATTAAGAAAGATCCTTGCAGAGATGCCGCCGCAGCGCTTTCATTGCAACGCTTTGCGGATGCACCGCGTCTTCCACAAGGCAGACTGTGCGCTCGGCGATCGGCTCGATCAGCGGAACATGCAGAACCTCGCCGCGCGCAAGCGCCGCCTGCGCCATTGTTTCCGGATAGAAGGCAACGCCCAGATTATAGCGCACCATAGAGAGCACCTGCGTTGTCGTTGCCGCCTCGAGATCCACGCGAAACGGAAGCTTATGCCGCGTGAACAGCCGCTGGTAGAAATCATAGGTGCTCGTCCCGCTGCCCAGGCAGATAAACGAGCAGTTGGCAAGCTCGCGCAGGCGGCGCGGGCGCTCTGCCAGCGCGCGATATTCCGTTCCGCAGAGCAGCACATCGCGAAACGACACCAGCGGCGTGACCCGCAATGACGGCGTTTGGCTTGCCGGCGTGGTGATGACCGCGCAGTCCACCTGCCCGCGCTGCAGCGCGACCACCGCCTGCGGCGAGGAAGCGTTCATGATGCGCAGCTTCACGCCGGGATAGCTGTGATGAAAGCCGGAGAGCTTTTCCAAAAGCAGCAGATGCATCGGGTTTTCGCTCGCCGCGATCGAGATCGTGCCTGTGTCAAGACTGCAATCGCGGCGGATCTCGTCTTCGCCAAGCTGAAGCTGCTCAAAAGCAACCGAAACCCGGCGATACAGCCGCTTACCCTCCGGCGTGAGCGAGATCCCGCGGTTTGAGCGCACAAACAGCTTGCAGCCCAGCTCTTGCTCTAAATTATTCATGCAGCGCGTGATATTCGGCTGGTTGTTATGCAGCGCCTCCGCCGCGCGCGTGAAGCTGCGGCATTGCACTACATGATAAAAAATGCGATAATAATCATAGGTAACGGGCATGGCGTCCTCCAATCGATTTGACTATATTAAAATAATATGGCTGCTATCTCAAAAATACTTTTTACATCTTCTTATAAGGTTAGTATAATACGATTGATTATAGAAATCAAGTGTGACCAGCCCGCGGCGAAAACGCTTTGCCGCGCAGCGACGCACAGGCGCAGACATGCGCGATTTTGAAGGAGGAAGAGAGATGAAACCGAATGAAGGAGCATAAGAGGGGGCTGATCGTGTGGCTCGTGCTCATCGCTCTGCTGCTCGCGGCGTCGATTTTAGTCGGCGCGCCGTCCGTTCGACCGGAAAGCGTGCAGGAGACGATGCGTGACGCGGTGCTGCATGAGAGCAACCGGGTCAGCATGTTCGGCTGGAAGGACGTGAACCCCGGGCTGATCTCCGCCATGCTGGTCAGCGGGCTGCTTTTGGTGACCGCCGCGCTGGTGCGGATCTTTGCGATTCCGCGGTTTCGGTACATACCGGGGCGGTTTCAGCTTCTGATCGAAGAGCTGGTCGGGATGTTTGACCGGATGGCGAAGAACAGTAGCCCACGTCATAACCGCGTGCTGGGCGCGTATATTTTCGCCGCGGGCGTTTATATCTTCGTGGGGACCTGCTTCGAGCTGTTCGGCGTTCAGGTGATGACGACTGCCGGTCATGCGATCACGCTGCCGGCCCCGCTGTCAGACGTAAACGCAGCCATTGCGCTCGGCTGCCTGTCTTATTTATTTATTTTTGCGGGCGGCGTGTGCAACAATGGTCTTGCCGGCGCGGGCGGCGCGCTGAAGAAATTCTCGCTGCCGATCTCCATGAGCTTCCGTCTGTTCGGTGCGCTGCTCAGCGGTCTGCTCGTGACCGAGCTGGTGTATTATTATGTCAATCTCAGCTTCGTGCTGCCGGTCATCGTGGGCGTGCTGTTCACGCTGCTGCACGCGCTGATCCAAAGCTATGTGCTCACTATGCTGACCGCGATGTTCTATGGCGAGGTGTCTGAGCCGCGCCATGCGTAATAAAAATAATTTGGAGGGATCTCTTATGAAAAAGTTGATGTATTGCAAGAAATTTCATGTGCTGCTGCTCTCTGTGCTGCTGATCAGCGCACTGGCGGTTTCTGCCTTTGCCGCAACGGCGGACAGCCCGGCGGACACGCAGGAGACGCAGCAGGTTCAAACGGCGGATAACACGACGTCTTATAAGGCGATCGCCTCGGCGATCGCGATCGGTCTTGCCGCGGCGGGCGGCGCGGTCGCGATGGGTCTTGCGATCAGCAAATCGGCAGAGGGCATCGCGCGCCAGCCGGAGGCGGAGGGCAAGATCCGCACCACGCTGATGCTCGGTCTTGTGTTTATTGAAACCGCGATCATTTACGCGCTTCTGGCGGTGATTTTGATTATCTTTGTTCTGTAAGGCAGGTGGGTATTGTGAATATCCCATTGAATATCGACTGGCAGCAGATCCTGCTGCACCTGATGAATTTTGTGATCCTGGCGGGTGGGCTGTATTTTCTGCTGTATCGTCCGGTCAAGGCGTTTATGGCAAAGCGCGAGGCGTATTATGCCGAGCAGGCGGCCGCGGCAGAGCAGATGAATCAGGCGGCGGAGAAGCTCCATGCGGAGTATCAAAAGAAGCTTGACGACTCGGAGGAGGAGCTGGCGCTTGCGCGCAAGCAGAGCCAGCGGAAGGCGCAGGCGGCTGCGGCAGAACAGCTCGACGCCGCGCGCGCTCAGGCGGAGCATATCGTGTCTGAGGCGGAAGCACAGGCGGCGCGCAGCCGCGATAAGATCATGGAGGAGGCGCGCGAGCAGGTGCGTGATCTTGCCGTGGAGGCGACGGAGAAGCTGGTTTTGACCTCGAGCGGCGACGCGTTCGACCGTTTCCTGGATCTGGCGGAGAAGGAGGGCGAGCAAAAATGAGCACTCCTGAGAAGGCACTGCATGCGGTTCTGCAAAGCGATACCGCGCCCAGCGCGGCGCAAGAGCAGCGTTTTCTTCGCTTTTTGCAAAAAAAATATCAAACGCCCGTCACGCTGAGCTGGGAGCGCGATGAAACGCTTTCGGGCGGCTTCCGCATGACGGTCGGCGCAGATGTCTATGACTGGAGCCTTGAGGGGCGCGTGCGCCAGTTCCGTGAGCGGATGCAGCAGCTGGATCCGGGCGGTGAGCATGTGCTTCCGCTCATGCGCGAGACCGTGAAAAACTGGACGCCGTCCGTCGTTCCGGAGGAAAACGGAAGTGTGCTCACCGTGGGCGATGAAATCGCAACGATCCAAGGGCTGCCCACGGCGGAATACGGCGAAATCCTGCTTTTTTCCAGCGGGATCAAGGGCATGGTGCAGGATCTGCGCGAGGATCGCATCGGCTGCGTGCTGTTTGGCGAAAGCGATGAGATCGTGGAGGGCAGCATTGTCCGCCGCACCGGGAAAACCGCCGGAATGCCGGTCGGCGAGGCGTTTTTGGGGCGCGTGATCGACGCGCTCGGGCAGCCGATCGATGGCAAGGGCGAGATCCGCGCGGAGGGTTATCGCCCGATCGAGGCGGCAGCACCCGGTATTTTAGAGCGGCAGCCGGTCAATACGCCGATGGAGACCGGGCTGCTCGCGATCGATTCGATGTTCCCAATCGGGCGCGGTCAGCGCGAGCTGATCATTGGCGACCGGCAGACCGGAAAGACCGCGATCGCGATCGACACGATTTTAAACCAAAAAGGCAAAAATGTGGTGTGTGTCTATGTGGCGATCGGGCAGAAGGCAAGCTCGGTCGCGCAGCTGGTGGGCAACCTGACACGGCGCGGCGCGATGGAATATACCGTTGTGGTCAACGCATCTGCGGCGGCGAGCGCGTCGATGCAGTATATCGCGCCATACGCGGGCTGCGCGCTGGGCGAATATTTTATGCATCAGGGGCGTGACGTGCTGATCGTGTATGACGACCTGTCAAAGCATGCGATCGCCTACCGCGCGCTCAGCCTGCTGCTTGAGCGAAGCCCCGGGCGCGAGGCGTATCCGGGCGATGTGTTTTATCTGCATTCCCGCCTGCTTGAGCGCTCGGCGCATCTGTCCGACGAGCTGGGCGGCGGCAGCATGACCGCGCTTCCGATCGTTGAAACGCAGGCGGGCGATGTGTCTGCCTATATCCCGACGAATATTATCTCGATCACCGATGGGCAGATCTTTCTGGAAAGTGATCTGTTTTTCGCCGGGCAGCGACCGGCGGTCAACGTGGGGCTTTCCGTGTCCCGCGTGGGCGGCGATGCGCAGACAAAGGCGATGAAGCGCGCGGCGGGCGCGATCCGGCTGGATCTTGCGCAGTACCGCGAGATGGAGGTATTTACGCAGTTTTCCAGCGATTTGGACGCGGCGACCAAGCGGCAGCTGTTTTACGGTCAGGGGCTGATGCGGCTTCTGCGGCAGAAACAGTATCATCCGTTTTCGCAGCATCAGCAGGTCATCATGCTTGTTGTTGCGCTCGGGCATGAGCTGCAGGACATTCCGCCGGAGCAGATCGAGGCGTATCGCGCGCGGCTTTTGCAATTTGCTGAGGAGAACGAGGCGGAGCTGTGCCAGCGCATCGATGCGACCGGGACGCTCTCTGACGAGGAGAAGGAGCAGATCCTCGCGCTTGGCAAGCGCTTTCATGAGCAGTATCTGGCAGACGGAAAGCGTGGTGAGTGACCGTGCCGAACACCAAGGAGCTGAAGGACCGCATCGCGACCGTGAAGGAAACAAAAAAAATCACAAACGCGATGTATCTGATCGCTTCCACCAAGCTGCGCCGCGCCAAGGAAGAGCTTATGCACACGCGCCCGTATTTTGAAGCGGTGCGCGGCGAGATCAAGCGCATTTTCCGCACGGTTTCAGATGTAGACAGCCGCTATTTTTACCCGGTGGATGACGATACTCCGCGAGAGGGAACGTATGGCTGCCTTGTCATTACGGCGGATAAAGGGCTTGCCGGCGCATATAATCAAAATGTGATCCGCGAGGCGGAGCGCCTGCGCGCGCAGCACCCGGATATGGAGCTGTTCGTCGTGGGCGGTTATGGGCGGCATTATTTTAAGCACCATCATATCCCGATCCGGCGCAGCTTTTTATACACGGCGCAGAACCCGACGATGGAGCGGGCGCGCGAGATCGCGTCGCTTCTGCTGGAGGGGTTTGATCAGGGCGAGCTGAAGGAAATTTACGTGGTGTATACGGATATGAAGAGCAGCCTGCTCTCTGAGGCGAAAACGGCGCGCATTCTGCCATTTCACAGAACGCTGTTTGCGCCGCCTGCCTCTGAGCGGGCGGTGAGCGAGCCGTTTGAGTTCACCCCATCGGTCAGGACGGTGCTTGAAAACGTTGTGCCGGGCTATGTTTCGGGCTTTGTTTACAGCGCGCTGATCGATAGCTTCTGCTGCGAGCAGAATGCGCGCATGACCGCGATGGACGCGGCGAATCAAAACGCGGAGAAGCTGCTTTCTGATTTATCGCTGCAATACAATCGCGTGCGGCAGGCGGGCATCACCCAGGAGATCACAGAAATTTCCGCCGGCGCGCTGGCGCAGCGCAGGAAACACAGGAAGGATGCGTGAGCAAATTGAAAACAGGAACTATCGTGCAGATATCCGGTCCGGTCGTGGACGTCCGCTTTCCGGCCGGACACCTGCCGCGGATCAAAGAGGCGCTCACCGTGGAGAAGGACGGCGCGCCCCGCGTGATGGAGGCGGCGCAGCATGTGGGCGAGGACACCGTGCGCTGCATCATGCTTTCCGGAAGCGAGGGACTGGCGCGCGGCATGAGCGTGACCGCGCCGGGGCATTCGATCGAGGTCCCGGTCGGCGAGGCGACGCTTGGGCGCATGTTCAATGTGCTTGGGCAGCCGATCGATGGCGAGGGACCGGTCGAGGATGCGCCGCGCCGCAGTATTTATCGCAACCCGCCCGCATTTGAAGACCAGAATCCGGCGGTTGAAATTTTAGAGACCGGCATTAAGGTCATCGACCTGCTTGAGCCATACCCGAAGGGCGGAAAAATCGGTCTGTTCGGCGGCGCGGGCGTAGGGAAAACCGTGCTGATCCAGGAGCTGATCCACAATGTGGCGATGGAGCATGGCGGCTATTCGATCTTCACCGGCGTGGGCGAGCGCAGCCGCGAGGGCAATGACCTGTGGCGCGAAATGCGCGAGAGCGGCGTTTCGAAAAAAACTGCGCTCGTGTTCGGGCAGATGAACGAGTCGCCCGGCGTGCGTATGCGCGTGGCACTCTCCGGCTTGACCATGGCGGAGCATTTCCGCGATGAAGAACATAAAGACGTTTTGTTATTTATTGATAATATATTCCGATTTGTACAGGCGGGCAGCGAGGTTTCTACGCTGCTTGGGCGCATTCCGTCTGCGGTCGGGTATCAGCCGACGCTTGCCAACGAGATGGGCGAGCTGCAGGAGCGGATCACCTCAACGAAGGACGGCTCGGTCACTTCGGTGCAGGCGGTCTATGTTCCGGCGGACGATTTGACCGACCCGGCGACTGCCACGGTGTTTGCGCATCTGGACGCGACGACCGTGCTCAGCCGAAAAATTGCGGAGCAGGGTATTTATCCGGCGGTCGACCCGCTGGAATCCTCCTCGCGCATTCTGGAGGCGGATATCGTCGGCGAAGAGCATTATCGCATTGCGCGCGCCGTGCAGGAGACGCTGCAAAAATATCATGATTTGCAGGATATTATCGCGATCCTCGGCATGGATGAGCTGGGCGATGAGGACCGCATGACGGTCAATCGCGCGCGGAAATTGCAGCGCTTTCTCGCGCAGCCGACGCATGTTGCGGAGAAATTTACCGGGATCCCCGGCGTGTATGTTCCGCTGAAGGACACGCTCGCGGGCTTCCGCGCGATCGTCGATGGCGAGGCGGATGAGTATCCGGAAGCGGCGTTCTATAACGTCGGTACGCTTGCGGATGTGCAGGAAAAGGCAGAGAAAATCAAAAAGGGTGAGCTTTGATGAAGACCTTCCAGGTGCATATTCTCGCGGCGGATCGCGTGTTTTATGAGGGCGAGTGCGAGAGCCTTGTCGTCCCGACTGTGGACGGCGAGAGCGGCGTTCTTGCGCATCACAGCAATGCGATCGCGGCGATCGTTCCGGGCGAGCTGCGCTATCGTGCGCCGGGCGGGGAGACCCAGCTGGCGGCGGTGTCGGCAGGAATGATCAAGGTGGAAGACAATGATGTGCTCGTGCTGGTCGACACGGCGGAGCGACCGGAGGAGATCGATGAAAATCGCGCCAAACGCGCCGCCGCCATGGCGCGCGAGGAGCTGCTGCAGAAAAAAAGTCTGCGTGAATACCGCATGGTGCAGACGAATTTGGCGCGCGCCATCAACCGGCTGCGCGTCAAGCATGAAGGAAAAGATTAAAGAAACGCTGCCCCGACCCGTGTGCATCACACGAGCTGGGGCAGCGTTTTGATTTCTATGCCGCGGCAGCTGGGAAAAACGGCGTTATTCTTCAAAAAACCAGAGATACTTTTTCGGTTGCAGCGTACCCACGCCGGAGAAGGACGCGTTCTGAAAGCGAAACAGCTCCTGCGCAAGCGCAGTGATGTCCTCGCAGGTAACTGCATCTGTTGCGGCGATCAGCGCGTCGATGTCCGGCAATTGATTGTAGCGCAGCATGCAGTGCGCCTGGTGCGTCATGCGCTTTCCGGTGCTCTCCATGCCCATTAGCAGATTCGCCTTATGCTGCTCGCGCGCGCGGGCAAGCTCACGCTCGGTCACGTCGCCATCTTTGACGCGGCACAGCTCCTCGCGGATCAGCTGAAGCGCCGCGCGTTCTGTCTCGCGCCCGAGCGCGGTGTAGATAGAAAACAGCCCGGTATCTTCATAACAGCTGGAAAAGCTGGAAATGCTGTAGCACAGCCCCGCCTCCTCGCGCACGCGCTGAAACAGGCGGGAGGACATGCTGCCGCCCAGAATCGAATTTAGCATTTGCAGCGCATAGCGCTTTTCGGAATAATAGGAAAACGCGGGGAAGGCGATGCACAAATGATTCTGCTCGGTCTCCTTGGAATAACAAGTGACTGCGCGCCGATATTCCGCGCGGGCAGAGCGCGGCGCGGTGGCTGCCGGCATGGCGGAAAACTGCGCCTTGAGAGCCTCGATCAAAGAATCATCAAAGCTGCCGGACACGGAGACCACGGTCGCGCCCGCGGTATAATTTTTCGCGCGGAATTGGCACAATGCTGCCTGATCGATGCGAGAAATACTCTCTTTTGTGCCGAGGATCGGGCGCCCGAGCGGCGTGTCAGAATAGACCGCCTCAAGCATCCGATCGCACACCAGATCCTCCGGCGAGTCGAGATACATATTGATCTCCTCGGAAATTACGCCGCGCTCCAGCTCGATATCCTCCGGGCGAAACGCCGCGTCAAAATACAGATCGCACAAAACATCCGCCGCGCGCAGGATGTGTGTGTCCAGCGCTTGCGCGTAAAAGCAGGTACACTGCATCGCGGTAAACGCATTGATCGCGCCGCCGATTTCGTCCATTTCCTCCGCAATTTGCCGCGCGGTGCGCGTTTTTGTGCCTTTAAACACCATATGCTCGATAAAATGGGAAATTCCGTTTGTCACGCTCTGTTCATGCCGCGTGCCGCAGGCGACCCAAATGCCGATCGCGGCGCTGCGTACATGCGAAAGCCGCTCATACACGATGCGCACTCCGTTGGGGAGCGTAATGGTTTCTATCACAGCAGATCACTCCATGAAAAAGGCGCAGCGCGTAAAGCACGCACCGCGCCTTCTGTTTGTTTTGATAGAACAGGGGATATTACTTCTGCTCCTTCGCTTCCTTTGCGGCGAGCTCGTTATACGCATCCTTGCGGGAGAGGTTGATGCGGCCCTTATCGTCGATCTCCGTGACCTTGACCCAGGTCATATCGCCCACGTTGAGCACGTCCTCCACCTTCTCGACGCGGCGGTTCTCCAGCTTGGAGATATGAACCAGACCGTCCTTGCCCGGGGCGATCTCAACAAACGCGCCAAACGTCATCAGGCGAACGACCTTGCCGTAATAAAGCGCGCCGATCTCCGGATCGAGCACGATCGCCTCGATCGTCTTTTTCGCCTTCTCGCAGGCTTCCTGATCAGAGCTTGAGATGTAAACGCTGCCGTCGTCCTCAATATCGACCTTTGCGCCGGTATCGGCAACGATCTTCTGGATCACGCTGCCGCCCTTGCCGATCACGTCGCGGATCTTGTCCGGATCGATCATCATATGCAGCATCTTCGGCGCGTATTTGGAAAGCTCAGCGCGCGGCGCAGCGATGCAGGGGAGCATGATCTCGTCTAAAATGCGGTAACGCGCGTCACGCGTAATGGTCAGCGCGCTGCGAATGATCTCCGGCGTTAAACCGTCGGTCTTTAAGTCCATCTGAATGGCGGTGATACCCGCCTTGGTGCCGGCAACCTTGAAGTCCATATCGCCGTAGAAATCCTCCACGCCCTGGATATCAATAAACGTGTGCCACTGATCGTCCTTCGTGACCAGACCGCAGGAGATGCCCGCGACCGGCGCCTTGATCGGCACGCCCGCATCCATCAGCGCAAGCGTAGAGCCGCAGATCGAGCCCTGCGACGTCGAGCCGTTTGAGCTTAATACCTCAGAGACCAGGCGGATCGAATACGGGAACTCCTCCTCGCTCGGAATGACCGGAACGAGCGCACGCTCAGCCAGCGCGCCGTGCCCGATCTCGCGGCGACCCGGGCCGCGGCTCGGCCGCGCCTCGCCGACCGAGTAGGACGGGAAGTTATAATGGTGGATATAGCGCTTGAATTCTTCTTCATAAATCGTGTCAAGCTTCTGCTGGTCAGAAATTGTGCCGAGCGTGGCGGTGGTGAGAACCTGCGTCTGCCCGCGGGTAAACATGCCCGAACCGTGCGTTCTCGGCAGAACGCCAACCTCTGCCGCAAGCGGGCGAACCTCGTCCATCGCGCGGCCATCCACGCGCTTGCCGGCAAGCAGCCATTCGCGCACAACGATTTTCTGAATTTTATAGAGACACTCGCCGAGATACGCCTCGCACTCCGGATACGTCTCAGAGAATTTCTCAACCAGCTCAGCGGTCAGCTCGCGCAGGCGCTCATCGCGCACGAGCTTATCGTCGGTATCCATGCAATAACGAACCTTGTCGATCGCATACGCCTTCACATCTTCATATAAATCCGCATCAAACGCGGCCTTAGCATAGTCAAACTTCGGAAGTCCGATCTCCGCCTTGATCTCATTGATAAAACGAACGAGCTTTTTTACTTCCTCATGCGCCAGCATGATCCCATCGTACATGGTATCCTCGGGGATCTGGTCTGCGCCCGCTTCGATCATGACGACCTTTTCCGCCGTGCCCGCCACGGTCAGATTCAGCGTGCTCTTCTCGCGCTGTGCGGAATTCGGGTTTAACACAAACGCACCGTCGACATAGCCGACATTTACGCCCGCGATCGGTCCGCCCCATGGAATATCAGAGATCGAAAGCGAGATCGAGGTACCGATCATGGCAACGATCTCCGGCAGGCATTCGTTATCGATCGAAAGAACGGTCGCAGCGATCGCCACGTCGTTTCTCATATCAGAGGGGAAGAGCGGTCGGGTCGGACGGTCGATCAGGCGTGACGCCAAAATTGCGCGCTCGCTCGGGCGACCCTCACGGCGCATAAAGCTGCCCGGGATGCGGCCGACGGAATATAAGCGTTCTTCAAAATCAACCGAAAGCGGGAAGAAATCGATCCCGGCGCGCGGCTTCTCCGATGCGGTCGCCGTGACCAACACCACGGTCTCACCGTAGCGCACGAGGCAGGAGCCGTTGGCAAGTCCCGCCATTTTCCCGGTTTCAACGACCAGCTTGCGGCCGGCGAATTCGGTTTCATATGTTTTGTACTTGGGGAATTCCATTTTTTTCATCATAGTCGTTTCTCCTTTCAAACGTGACCGCCTGAGTGAGAGAAGCGCAGGTTTAGCATTTGAAGCTGCCCCCGACGGGTCAGACGCAGCTTCAACTGCTAAACACCGCTACGCAGCAGCCACTCAGACAGCACAGGGGTAAGATGCAGCGCATTGCCGCATCTTACCCCATGTCCTTTTACTTTCTCAGGCCCAGCTTCGCGACGATCGCGCGATAACGCTCGATATCCTTCTTTGCGAGGTAGTTTAAAAGGTTACGGCGCTTACCAACCATCTGTAAAAGACCACGGCGGGAATGGTTATCCTTGTGGTGGACCTTCAGATGCTCGGTGAGCTGAGCGATGCGCTCGGTCAGAATCGCGATCTGAACTTCCGGCGAGCCGGTGTCGGTCGGATGGGTGCGATTCTTTTCGATCACAGCGGTTTTCTGCTCTTTTAAAATCATCCTGCATTTCACCTTTCTATAAATTTTTTTGCCCGCAGATCCGAGTTTTAGGTGGGTGAAAACCTTGGGTTACCAAGCTTTTATCCTAAAACACAGGTGAGAGGCGCAGAAGCGCACACGCGCTTTCCAAAGCATTATAACATAATAATAGTACAAAGTAAACATTTTTTTTGCCGATATCATGCTTTCCGAAAACGCGGAAAAGCATACGCGCGGCGCAAAATTTCCGCCGGGGAAGAAAAATTGCAAAAAAACAAAAATTTCATTATACAATTGCGCAATTTTAGTGTATAATAACCTCATATAAAAAATACCTGCGCCGTTTTTGCGGCGGATGCGCCCAAAAGCGCGGGAATATCCCATGGATAAAACTGACGAGGTGAAAAAACTATGCATAACATGGATCAAAGCGCAGTCAATACTCTTCGCGTGCTGTCCGCCGAGATGGTGCAGAGGGCGAATTCCGGGCATCCGGGGCTTCCGCTCGGCGCCGCGCCGATCGCATACGCGGTTTGGGGCAACCAGATGAAGCACAGCCCGAAGGCACTCGATTGGGCGGATCGCGACCGATTCATTCTTTCTGCGGGGCATGGCTCGGCTCTGATCTACAGCCTGTTCCATCTGTTCGGTTATGGGCTGAATATCGAGGATTTAAAAAACTTCCGCCAGCTTGACAGCCGCACGCCCGGACATCCGGAATACGGCCACACCCGCGGCGTGGAGATCACGACCGGACCGCTCGGTCAGGGCATCGCAAACGGCGTGGGCTTCGCGATGGCAGAGGCGCATCTCGCGGCGAAATTCAACCGCGAGGATCATAAAATCGTAGACCATCACACCTATGTGCTGTGCGGCGACGGCTGCCTGATGGAGGGCGTGTCTGCCGAGGCGGCTTCGCTTGCGGGGACGCTTGGGCTCGGCAAGCTGATCGTGCTGTATGATTCCAACTCGATCACGATCGAGGGCAACACCGACATCGCGTTTACCGAGGATGTGACCGCGCGCTTCGCGGCCTATGGCTGGCAGACGCTTGAGGTGGCAGACGGCAACGATCTCGACGCGATCAACGCGGCGATCGATGCGGCAAAGGCAGAGACCGCGCGCCCGACCCTGATCAAGATCACAACCGTGATCGGCTTCGGCTGCCCGGCAAAGGCGGGCAAGGCATCTGCGCACGGCGAGCCGCTTGGCGCGGAGAATATCGTTGCGCTGAAAAAGACGCTCGGTATGCCGGAGGAGGAGTTCCATGTTTCCCGCGAGGTGGCGGATTTCATGGCGAAGAAGATCGATGCGCTCAACGCAAATGTCGACGCGTGGGAACGCGATTTTGCCGCTTACGCAAAAGAGTATCCGGAGCTTGCGGCAGAGTGGAAGCGCTGGATGTCCGGCGAGATCGACATGGCGAAGCTGGATGACGAGGCATTCTGGCATTTTGAGGACAAGCCGATGGCAACGCGCGCGACCTCGGGCGAGGTACTCAACCGCCTGGCAAAATTCGTGCCGAATCTGTTTGGCGGCTCGGCGGATCTTGCGCCGTCCAACAAGAGCTATATGAAAGACGGCGGCGATTTCTCCAAAGAGAATTATGCGGGCAACAACCTGCATTTCGGCGTGCGCGAGCATGCGATGGGCGCGATCTCCAACGCGATCTCTGTGCATGGCGGCCTGTTTGCTTATAACGCCACGTTCTTTGTGTTCTCTGATTATGAGAAGCCGGCGATGCGCCTGTCCGCGCTGATGAATCAGCCGGTCACCTATATTTTAACGCATGACAGCATCGGCGTCGGCGAGGATGGCCCGACCCATCAGCCGATCGAGCAGCTGGCGGCGATGCGCTCGATCCCGGGCTTTATCGACTTCCGCCCGGCGGACGGGACAGAGACCGCCGCAGGCTGGTATTACGCGATCACAAACGGCAAGCATCCGGTCGGTCTTGCGCTCACGCGCCAGAACCTGCCGCAGTATGCGGAGAGCAGCCGCGAGGCGTTAAAGGGCGCATATGTGCTGCTCGATTCGAAGAAAGAGACCCCGGATGTCATCCTGATTGCCTCCGGCTCTGAGGTCGCGCTTGCGTATCAGGCGCATGCGCTGCTTGCGAAAGACGGCGTGGATGCGCGCGTGGTCAGCATGCCGTCCATGTCGCTGTTTGAGATGCAGAGCGCGGAGTATCGCGAGAGCGTGCTGCCGAAGAATGTGCGCGCGCGCCTTGCTATCGAGGCGGCGTCGCCGTTTGGCTGGGATAAATACGTCGGGCTGGATGGCGATATCATCGCGATCAATACGTTCGGCGCGTCTGCGCCGGCGGGGCAGCTCTTCCCGAAATTCGGCTTCACGGTGGAGCATGTGGTCGAAAAGGCGAAGGCACTGGTCAAATAAGAATTTTTAAGGCAAAAAAAGAACCTGACGCGAACCGAACCGGACAATAAACAAGACGCCCCCTATGTAGGAGAATCACTACATAGGGGGCAAGCTATGTCAAAACAAAAGTTAAAAAGATAACGAAGCAATCATCATAAAAATGAGAGAAGAAGGAAAGAGCAGACGCGTTGGGGTTCGCGGAGAGATAAATAAAGGATTGGGTCAGTCGGTATAACCAACGGGAAAGAAAACGGGCAGATAACATTCCGCGCTTCCCAAAGGACGGTCCAGGAAAGACTATGAGTTGACGGGCGAAAACAAGGTCGGGTGTTACAAGCGCCAGCTGCGGCTTGCCGAATCTGAAAATAATCGCTTGAAGGTGAAAAACGAGTTGATGCGGGATCTCCGCTCGCTCACAGGAAGGAAGGGAAGGCCAACGCCAGGTATAGGGCAATCTATCGTCATCGGGGAAAGCACAGCATCAGCGGGATGTGTCGTTTTTTCGGCATCTCCCATAGCGGCTACTATGGATTTGTACAGCGGATGGACATGCCGGCAAAGGATCTGCCTTTGACCGAGAAGATCCGCGCGTGCCGGGCTGCATGCAGGGGTATCTACGGTTACCGAAGAGCACACATCTGGCTTGAAAGGCACGGGATCCATCGTGATCTCAAAACCGTTCTTCGAGTGATGAACAACCACGAGCGCATCCAGCTAAAAACAAAATAAACCGTGGGAATTTATCCATGACCCGGTCGATGATACATTCTCCTCAAGGTGAAATTCCACGGTATCCTACGACAAATAAAGACGAAAACCGCATACATTCTATCCAAGTAAATGCCGATGTGGAGCGAATGCGCATGGGAAAAGGTTATGGTCACTCATATCCGGACAATATAGAGGTCATCTGCAAAAGTGAAATCATGACTAGTAAAAGGAAAATCAATGAGCATGCATTTGCCTACGCCAGGGGGAAGCATGCCATGCGTTATACACATCACCGGGATTTGTCTGGCGTAACGAGATGGGTTAGGCTGAGCTATGCCGCCATAAATTTAAAAAGCTGGAAGATTAGAGCCGCCCCAACTCTATTCTGCGTTTTCATATTAGCTGTCATTCTTCAAAAAATGACCACCCACTCCGATTTTTCATAATAAACACACAGCTTTACGACAGACTGAAAAAACAGCCATCGATTGTGCTATTAGCACAAACGAGGACTGTTTTTTATAAATTTTTTATAAAAAGGGGAAATATCAGTTTTACTATTTGTTACTTGTTATAAGAAGCCATTCTGGACTGATAAAAAATAAAATCAGCAAATTTTGCATATGGATCAGCAAAAAATAAAAACAAAAAGAAATTAGGATTGGTATACTTAAATTAAGATCACAACGCGAGAGGGGAAATAAAGGACTTGACGGCAATTTATTTTTCGGATGATCCGAATCAGCTGCGGCAGATATACACAAAACGAATTCATGCAGTGCTGGAGAAAGAAGCCGCTTTGCCGCATCGAATATTCCGCAAGGAAGATGGCAAAGAAAACCCATGTCAGTTTTCAACAGTGGAAAGCATTTTTTCAACATGGGGAATGCCGCAGATGACAGAAGAGGAAATTGCACAATATTTTCCGCGATTAAAATATGTATTTTATGCGGCGGGGTCTGTACAAAGCTTTGCACGTCCGTTTTTAAGAAAAGGAGTCCGCGTTTTCAGCGCAGCGGAAGCCAATGCCATTCCAGTGGCAGAATATGCAGCGGCGGCAATTTTACTCGCCAATAAAGGCTTTTTCCAGGCAGCTCGCATTCATGAGCATAAAGATAAATACGCGCATAGTGTACTCCATCCGGGAAATTACGGCGCGATTGTTGGAATTATCGGTGCAGGAAAGATCGGAAGTCTTGTCATAGAAAAGCTAAGCAACATCGATGTGCAGACGGTTGTTTATGATCCGTTTTGTACAGAAGAAAGAGCAGCTGCACTGGGAGCCAAAAAAATTTCTCTATCAGAACTTTTTGAGAAAAGCGACGTAATCAGCAACCATCTTCCTAATAACGCAAGCACTGTCGGGATGTTAAATTACGATTTGTTTTCGCGGATGAAGCCATGGGCAACATTTTTAAATACCGGGCGTGGGGCGCAGGTGGTAGAGGAAGATTTGATCCGTGCAATGCGTGAGAAACCACAGGCTACGGCAATATTAGATGTCACCTGGCCAGAGCCGTGTCCGCCGGACCATCCTTTCCGAATGTTACAAAATGTATTTCTTACGCCACATATCGCAGGGAGCATGAATCAGGAGACAGAACGCATGGCGCAATACATGTTAGAGGAATGGGAGCGTATTCAGAAAGGAGAGCCTCCTCACTATGAGGTATCACTGGATAGCCTGGAGAATATGGCATAAAGCCCCATCTTTGGTCTAAACTTTGGGGAGACAAGTTCTTCACTCGGTGGTATACTGATTACATATAACGGCAACCGAAAACGTGTAGCGAGCCATATAACAATAAAGCCGGTGCGTCAAGAAGTAATGACAGATATACTCGTCGCGCTATTCTGCGCTGTCCCCCTAAAAGGGGGAGAATCACAGCGATTAAAGATATGGGCTTTACCTAAAATCTGCGACACATGGCTGAAAAATTATTGTTTTCGATATTGATTTGGCGTAATATGCAGCTCCTGCCGAAAGGCGCGGATAAAATTACTACTATTAGGAAATCCGCAGCGCAGGCTGATTTCAGAGACGGAGAGATTGGTATGGGTCAAAAGCTCTTTCGCGCGCGAAAGCCGGGTCAAAAGCAGATAACGCTTTGGACTATAGCCGGTCAACGCTTTAAAGGCATGGCTTAGATAACAAGGGTTGAGATGAAATCTGTTTGATAACGCAGCGATTTTGATTTCCTCAGAATAATGAAGATCGATATACTCCTGAACCGTGAGAATCTCTGGGCTAAGGGTCTTGGCGACACTGGGGAATCGTGCTTTGTTTTGACGATAAAGCCGAATCAGAAACTCTTTGATCCATCCTGTTGTAAGAGACGAAGAAAATGCGTCTCCATCTCTTGGCTCATCAATCATGTTTTTTAAAAGTGTTTCACCCTGCGCAGGAATAAGGAATCGATGATCAAAGCTTTCTGAGCGGTTTTTAAAAACAGAAACCAAGCGAGGATCATCGATTGCACGTTCAAAAGGGAGCGGGTCAAATGTTAGAATATAACGCCGATATGTGTCGGAAAGCACACTGATTTCGTGCTCTTCAAATGCGCCGATAAGTGCCAGCTCCCCTGCTGAGAGCGAACACTCCTTTTGATCAATGCGTAGAAGAATATGCCCCTCGATAACGACGATCATTTCATAGCAAAGATGGAAATGACGGCGTGTAATTGCAACGTTATCAGAATAATATCCTTCTTGCAAAAAAGTTTTTTGCATAAATAGCCCTCCTCTCCCTGCTCTTTAGTATAACAAGATTGTGTAAAAAAGCAAGAGGGGTGGGTGAGACTGGCTTTATAAGATTCCACTACTGTGAGGAGAGACATAGACATATGAAGTATTACAACAGCTTTTCGACACTTGATGAATTGGTGCAATATCTACGAAACGAAGAGCTAGCCATTCCTGTTTCACAGAATCCGGAAGAAACGCTTAGGAGAATGGTAACAATTAGTGACGAAAGTACGCTGCGAAATTCAATTGCCATTCAGCCGATGGAAGGCTGTGATGCGACAAGCGATGGAGCGCCGGGCGAGCTGACATTACGAAGATATGGCAAATTCGCTGCCAGCGGTGCCGGACTTATTTGGATTGAGGCAACAGCGGTGCTGGAGGAGGCGCGCGCAAATCCGCATCAGCTTTTCATAACAGAGAAGAATGTTGATCAGTTTGCCGCTCTTGCAGAGGAGATTAAGAAAACGGCATACAGGGAGTTTGGTTGGGCGCCTAAAATTATTCTGCAGGCAACACATTCTGGACGGTTTTCTAAGCCATACGGAGAGCCAAAGCCAATCATTTCTTATCAAAATCCAATACTCAGCAGAAATATGCAGGGGAAAACCGAACACATCATCACGGATGATGAACTTAAGAGTGTGGAAGAAGCCATGGGTAGGACCGCGGCGCTGGCGCAACGGGCCGGTTTTGATGGTATGGATATCAAATCATGTCATTGCTATTTGTTCTCAGAAATATTGTCTGCGTATGACAGACCGGGAGAATACGGCGGGAGCTTTGAAAACAGAACCAGACTCCTGCGCAATTCCATCCGGGCGGCATGTAGCAGAACAAACGGTAATTTTCTTGTGACAACGCGGCTCAATGTTTATGATGGCTTTGCTTATCCGTTTGGATTCGGTGTGGCAAAGGATCACGATGGCGCAGATCTTTCTGAGGCGAAGCGGCTTGTTCATGAGCTTTATGAAAAAGAGGGAATTTCGCTTGTAAATATTACCATCGGGACTCCTTACGTCAATCCACATGTCAATCGCCCAGCGAACTACCAAACAGGTGGCGTGGATGAAAACCCGTTTGTCGGTGTTTCCAGAATGCTGGGGTGTATTCGGGAGATCAAAAGCGCATGTCCGGAGGTAAAAATTGTGGGGTCAGGGCTTAGCTACCCCGGGCGTTTTGCCGGAAATGTTGCCGCTGGCGCTCTGGAAGCCGGATATTTTGATATCGCAGGGTTTGGGCGCATGGCATTTGCCAATGCGGATTTCCCGAAACAGATGTTAAACGGTACGATCGTGCCAAATCATTGTTGTATTGCATGTGGGAAGTGCACTGAATTGATGCGGATGGGTTCCGGCACAGGCTGCGTCGTGCGCGATCCGATTTATACAAAGCTTTATCAAGAGGTGGCATCTAGACAAAAAAGACAAGCGATATAATGATGTAAAGGAGTGAGTGTGGTTGCAGACACAATGTGTGGCAGTTGTCACAGGATCACGGAGAGGAATCGGGAAAGCGATTGCATGGAAGCTGGAGGAGGATGGGTACACCGTTGTGCTGTCGGCGCCCGCGCCTTCTGCTCCGGGGCTCGTGTAAGAATTTATACGCAGAGGACGACGCGCAGAATATATTCCACGCGACATCTCTCAAGCAGACGACCGCAAGCGGTTGCTTTAAGCAGTCCTTGCTCGATATGAGCGCAGATGTCTGGGCCGACAATGCGGGAATTGCGCTGTGCATGCGCTGTAATGTTCCAGAAGCGACTGAAGAGAACTTTAACCATATGCTCAACGTGAATCTGCGGGGGACGGTTTTTTTGCCAAAGCATCGGGAAAATTAAATGAAAAATAAGGTTTTAAGTATTTAACACAAAATAACAAAAATTTAAAAATGAAACGCGTAAAACATAATTTTCTGCTTCTACGATGATCGATAAAATCTAATATAAAGGAGAAGGAAAATGAAAAGAGGAATTCATACGGGCAAAAAGATTTGCGCACAGCTTCTCATAATCGCGATGCTGGTGGGCGTGATACCGCATCAAATGGCGCCGGCGGAAGCGCGTGAAGCGCAGAATTCACAATTGGTCGCAGACTTTGCGGATTTTACCCTCCCTGATAAGATAAGGGTCAATGAAACCGTTCAAATCGCGATGCCGCAGACAATGGAGAATGAGTCTGTCGTTTTACTGGAAGCGTCGGTAACGGACAGCAGCTTGCTCGATGCTTTGGTGGAAAAAGAGGAAAGTGGAGCATATCACCTAACGCTCAAAGGATTGCAGACAGGGCACGTCGCACTGACGCTCACGGTCACGACTGATACAGGGAGCAAAGAGTTAAAAAGTGCGGTTATGATTTATGATCCCGATGCAATTGCAACAAACGGATATCAGTATATGATTTTGAAAAGGATACAGGGAGCGGACAATGGCGTAAGCATGACCCAGTTTGATAGCTATCTACGTGTCATGCCGGGATCGGGCGAAGAACTGCGCCCGGGCGAGCAGGCCACAGATCCGTGGATGTATTATGCAAAAGAAGGAGAATTTCTTTATTATTATGACCACTATGGATCTTTGATCTACGATGGTGTCGGGAAATATGCATCGCTGAAAATCCGTGTGCCAGAAGGAGGGATTTTCAGCCCAAAATCGCACAATATGTTCTACTGTCAAGGCGGCATTATGGAGGTGTTCCTTGCACCGGAAGATGCAGAAAACCCGATGGCTCCTCAATACAGTCTGGGCACAAAGGATACCTATATCCCGGAGTCTGAAGGAGTGAAAACCAACGTACTTTCCGCCATGCGGGCTGTTAAGCTTGAAGCGGGTGATTATATTGTAACCTGGAAAATCGTAGGGAAAAGCACAGAAAAGCAGGAAGTTGCGCGCATTTTCCTCGGAGGATTTCTCCTTGATCCGATCAATGCGCTGCCGGATATCCAGCTCAGTGCGAAAAACGTCCCTCAGATCCGTGAAAATACCGAGTCGGAAATCGCGGTCGATGTGAGCATGGATGATGGATCTCCGGCAAATTTGACAGGCGCAGAGATCAGCGCCACAACAAAAGATGGTTTCCCAATGCAGATCAAGACAGAGTACCGCAACGGAAAGATCTATATCAACGCGGCAGCGCAGCAGACGGGCAATGCAGTCATATCACTCCACGTCAAGGATGTGGATGGCCGTGAGGCAAGCCTTGACATTCCTGTGACGGTCATTGAAAGTGTTGGGATCGCGGACGTCAAAATCGAGCTCGAAGGGAACAGCACGAATACCATTTCGGTCAGCGCGTCCGGAGGGAACAATACATACAATATCATTCCGACATTGCTGGGTGAGGACGGAAATGCAATTACCATAGAATCGGCGAAACTGCAAAACGCAACACTGTTGTTTGAAAGCTCCAATCCGGAAGTGGCAACCATTTCCGAAGATGGTGTGCTCACTGCTGTGAGCGCGGGAAAAACAGTGATTTCATTTACTGTGACGCTCAAGGGGATCACGAGGTCGACGACGCTTGAGATCACGATCAACAATGGAAAGACTCGATCCACGTTTTACACTGAGGAGCGAGTCGCAGCAGCACGGGAAAACGTCGGGAAATATGGATGGGCAAGTGAAATGCGGGATGCCGCAGTCGCAAAGGCAAACAAGTACCTCGGCAAGGAGGAATGGCTGTGGAATCTTGTCACAACACAGGAACTTCCGCGTGCATTTTGCGTTGGATACCGTGGCGATCCGGAAGTTGATATCTGCAGGTACTGTGGCTGCAATATTGCTGCGAAATACGGAACACGTTATGGATGGTTGCGCGATCCACTAGATAAAGAATGGAAAGTGCAGTGCCCCGACTGCCGTAGGCATTTCCCATCCAACGACTTTGGAAGTTTTTATCAACTTGGCATTGACGAACACGGAAACTGGAGCTATAAGCAGGCAAAGGAAGAGAATGCTAAGATTGTTGCAAACGGTGGGAAGGGATATTTAACAAATGACTTGTATCCGGAAAAGGATAAGCAACTGGGTATTACCGGATGGGGCGTAGACGATGGCTATGGATATAATACCGGACGTGTTTATGATATGGGCAACTATCAGCAGCCGGAAGTTTGGACCTATATCGCATTTTATAACCATTGGGGCGTCTGGCTCAACGGGATTCAACCCGGTTGTATTGAAACCGCACTGTCGTCGCTTCGCGATGCCTATATCTACACTGGCGAAGAACGGTACGGTCGGACTGGCGCAATCCTGCTCGACCGCGTCGCAGACGTATGGCCCGACATGGACACCAATCCTTATGGCTGGTTCCAGACAGCGCAGAACAACTATATTCCACAGGGAAAAGTCGTGGATTACATATGGGAGAACGAGTTGATCGAAGGACACATCAAGGCATACGACGCGTTTTATCCTATGTATGACGACCCATATGTGGTCAATTTCCTGTCGGAAAAAGCAGAGAAATATCAAATGGAAAACACAAAGGATGCACCGCAAAAAATTCGGAAAAACGCAGAAGACAACCTCCTGCGTGAGGCATTCCGGGCGGCAAAAGATGGAAAGATTAATGGTAATTTCGGTATGACGCAGAGCGTTATTGCCTATGCAGCAGTGGTATTAGACACGATGCCGGAGACAAAGGAAATGCTCGACTGGAATTTCCAGGCAGGCGGCGGCGTCGGCGAGTGGCCGTATCGTCTGGTTACTGGCGGCAATATTAACCCGCAGTTGATTGACAAGGTCAATCGTGACGGAGTCGCAAGTGGAGAGATTGCACCGAATTATGCCGCTATATGGACAAGCGGTGTTGTGGATATTATGGATGCGCTCGACGGATATGAGGGATACCCAGAGGTCAATCTTTATAATAATGTCAAATTCAGAAAAATGCTGAGTTGCTTTTTGCCGATTACGCTGTGCAGAAGGACCACGCCACAGATTGGAGACTCAGGTGGCGTCGGAAAGGACGAATTAATGTTTTCGGGCTCACAGAGTGTTAAGGTATTTAAGGCAACCAAGGACCCGATCTATGCACAGCAGGCATATGCATTTTACAAAGGGAAGTTGACCGGGGTCCATTATGATATCTTCACGAAAAACCCGGAAACTGCAGCGGATGAGATCCGCGCAGCAATCGAGCAATACGGCGAGTATGATTTCGACCGGAGCCAACAGCTAGGGGGATACGGCTTCACTGTCCTGCGCAGCGGGTCTGTCTATCAGAATCAAACGGGCGGAACGCTGGATACCCAACGTGATTTTTGGATGTATTATGGTGGAAGCGCGAGCCATGGGCATTACGACGGGTTAAACCTCGGCATGGAGGCATATGGAATGAACTTTATGCCCGAACTCGCCTACCCGCAGGATACGACCAGTGATAATTATTTCAACTGGGGCCAAGGCACTATTGCACACAACCTGGTCATGGTAGACAATGCGCGGCAGAACTATAATCCGAGCTATGTCGATAAGCCGCTCCACTACGACGGCGACGGAATCGTCAAGGTTATGGACGTTGCAGGCGACAAGCGTTATTCCAACGCATCCATCTATCGCAGGAGCGTCGTTATGATCGATGTCGATGATGAAGTGAGCTACGGTGTGGACTTCTTCCGCGTCAAGGGCGGCTCGGACCATATTTATAATTTCCACTGTATGTCCGATGAGATCGTAGAGACAGAGGGCGGTTTGGATTTTGTAGCGCAAACCGATTATGAGGGGAATTATGTTGGCACCTATGGCGGACCCACTATGCCATTTGGGAAAGCCGGGCAGAGCAACGGTTATTCTTGGCTGGATCAGGTGGATCGAGCGCAGGGACCGGAAAATGGTGAATTTGCGGTTGACTATCAAATAAAGGACTTTAGAAACCAGTTTGACACTAATCCGGATTTGCATTTGCGAGTGACGATGCTCAATGATTTTGCCATTTCTGAGGTTGCTACCGCTAACGGTTACCCGGCAAAACACAGCAAGAACCCGGAAAAGCTGCGATTTTTGCTTGTAAAACGCGCCGGCGCAAATCTCGATTCGCTATTTACCACCGTTTTGGAACCTTATCAGTCCGAGCGATATGTAGAAAAAATCGAAAAGGTATCCAATGTCACGTTGAAAGACGGAGGTACTCCGGCGACCAACACAATCAAGGCAATCAAAGTTACTTTGAAAAACGGACGGACTGATTATATCGTCTATTGTACGGATGATACAAACACATATCGTATCGATGATTTGTTTGATTTTCAGGGATTCGTAGGCGTGTATATGCTAAATAACGGCAAGAACGTTTACAGCTATATCAATGACGGAACAGTGATTGGAGATGCCACAGCAAAAAATGCGTTTACGGGTACCGTAACGGATTTTACTCGCGAATTGAGCATGGAAAACACCATTGCGTTATCCTTTGATCAGGATATTACAGAACAAGAGCTTCAGAATCAGTGGATTTATGTTGATAACGGCTTGCATCAAAATGCAGCGTATCCGATCAAGGAAGTCCTGTCAATCGATGGACGCAATGCTGTCGTCAGCGTAGGTGACCTCACGTTTATTGCAAAACTTGTGGATTCCAGTGATGAAAGCAAGGGATATGATTACTATGTGGCAAAAGGAAACACCTTTAAAATCCCGCTTTCACATGATACAGACACGCCCCCAAACATCAGCGATAGTCTGGAGAAACGCGGTGAAGCAGGAAGTCTGCTGCAATGGATTGTCGCTGCGGAAGGTGTTGACGGAAAAGAACTGACGTATAAGGCAAAAGACCTGCCGCGCGGTGCACAGTTTGATCCGATTACACATGAGTTCCGCTGGATTCCGGATGCGGCACAGGTCGGAACGCATCATATCAGCTTTGAGATTTCCAATGGAGATATGACGACAACCATTCACTATACTGTTAAAATCTATCACTCTACATCCGCGGGCGGATCGGGTTCAATTACCAATCCGCCACAAGGTGGCTCAAGCAATGGCGGAAACGGCGGCAATAACGGAAACAAACCCAACAATGGCGGCGAAGGGAATCTCCCGCCGAAGCCGACTGTTGAAAAGGATAAAATCACATTTGCTGCAAGCCCTGCGGAAACCACCGCGGAGAATAAGCTCGGCAGCATCACCTTCCCGGACGGCACATTTGCCAAAGGCGGGCAGGGAACGCTCACCATTGAGCGGAAGGATGACGCGTTTGTAATTTCCGTTACAGCAGATGTGGAGCAGAACGAGACGCTTGCAAAAGTGAGCCTCAACTACGCCCCGGCAAGCAGTATGACGGATGAGAACTGCATCATCGTAAAAGACGGAAACGGCAACATCATCCCAAGCAGTAGATATGCTGATGGAAAGGTGACATTCTATACCGAAAACTTCGGTGAGTTCACTGTTGAGTACAATGCAAAGAGCTTTACTGATCTTGGGAATTACGCATGGGCAAGCGACGCGATCACCCGCCTTGCTGCACGTGGGATCATCAATGGAATTACGACAACAACTTACGGACCGGGGAACAATATCACCCGTGCCGACTTTACGACGCTGATCGTCCGCGCCTTTGGATTTAAGGGCGAAGTAGCGAGTTTTGCAGATGTCCCGGCGAATGCGTACTACGCAGAGTCGATTGGGATCGCGAAAACGCTTGGAATCGTAAACGGCGTCAATGCGAGTGATTTCGCACCGCTTTCGGAGATCACGCGTCAGGACATGATGGTGATTATCGCACGGGCACTTGATGTCGCGGGCTACACGCTGGAGTCCAACACCAATGTAACCTTTGCCGATTCCGCGCAGGTCGCGGATTACGCGAAGGATGCGTTCACAAAGCTCACCGGTGCGGGACTGATTGCCGGCAGCAACGGATTGATCAACCCGTTCGGCAAAGCTACGCGCGCCGAGGTCGCGGTGCTGCTCGATCGCATCGTATTCTCAAATAAATTCTAACTTTCTTTTGTTGCTTATTTCGTTTCTCCTCCTCATTTTTGAATGCTGTTTGCACAAGGCTTTCGTCTTGTGCAAACAGAGTTCGAATGAAATGGATTTGTTAGGTTAGCTTCTTTCTCCTTCTATAAACGCCAATTTCTATTTGTATGGGTGCTCAATCCATACAAATAGAAATTAAGGCAAACGGCAGGTATCACTTAACTGGATTACAACAAGAAAGAGGGCGCAGTTATGAAAAAAACATACAATCGTGGGATTAGCTTTTTATTAATATGTATAATGCTTCTTGCGTTTGTGACACCCTTGCAGTCAGTTGCCAATGCAAACGATGCACCAGTTAATTATTTGTATAATTTCGCTGTATTATATGACTTTTTTAATACAGGGACCTATGATTCAGACTGGCACAGCAGGGCGAATGTGGATTCAAACATCACATATGAGCGCGTAAAGGAATACAATAAAGGCTTTGACAGATATATCGTTCAGGGAGAATCAAGCTATGCGGTTTCCAATTATAGCATTCCGCTGCCTAAAGTCAGCCCGGCAGAATGGTGCTATGATTCTCAGTCGAGCGATCCCAAGTTAAACACATCGAATTGCAATAAGGACGTCGGCATCATGATGACGCCGTCCGGATCATGGCTTTCTTTGCGCATTCAAGTTCCGGAAGACGGAGCATATGCCGCGTCTTCGGCGATGCGCTTCCAGCCGGATTCCGGGCTGGTGGATGTCTATCTTGCTCCGGCAAGCTTGGCAGATGAGAAGATGTCGGAGGACTACCGAATCGACAGAGTGGA